>CAMBXE010000005.1 GCA_945871805.1 Rhizobium sp. Q54
TCGATTTTAATATTGAGCTAACCAACACAACTTGCATCGCCTTCATTGCCGCCACTGGAACTGCATTGTGGCTTGCCAACAAGGCCGCCACCGCGATCTGTCAAGCTGCCGTGTATCCGCCAAATACTGTGGCAGCTACTCCGAACACAGCAGTTCAGGCTACGGATGTTCCATATCCGAATCCCTCTTTACCATTAAGGGTAGCTTCGCTTACCGGTGTATGCGCTACAATGGTAGCAAACACGGTCGCAGCGAATACGGCTTGCGCCGTTCCAGCAACAGCCGCAGTCGCATGTCCGAATGCTGTGTTATCAACCAAGGATACAAGTAGCTGCTGCGCAAGCCTCTCGCTATACTTAATCGCCCTCGCCGCCATGTTTGCTGCTTTAGCAATCATTCACGGCAAAGCAAATCAAGCTTACAATACCGGCAGAATTTGTGGATATGATTGGTACGGCTGGGATCAGTTAAATAAGGAAGGAAATCACGACGATAGCGGAAGATGGACGAAGGTAAAAGGCGCACATCAGAAATGTTTAAGTAATTTATTTCTTGGCACGAGCCTATCTGGCGCAAGTGGTTGCGAACAAAATTCCAGCACTGACATCAAGAATAAATCTTACCGTGAATTCATTTACGGTGGCGTAGAAGAATCAGACAATGGCAATGATGCTTGCTCCAATCCTACAACATGGAGCCATGATCGCAAAATAAGAATCCTTGGTTACGATCAAAAGGAGCAACAATACTACACCACCGGCCCTGGAAGTGCGCCTGCTTACGCCTGCTACCGATTTTTAGCTAGAGCCCAAAACGACAATGGTTACACGGCCGAACAAGACCAAACCGCGATGCAAAAAGCTTACGCTTGCTGCAAGGCTAGAAGTCAGAATGCCGTCTGCATCAAAAGCGAAGGAGGATCTAGAGATGTTAATAATCTGGTGACCCTCAAAACTGACTCCACAAATAAATTCTGCACAATCGGCTCTCAATGCACACACAATGGCGTTGTATTTGAAACTTATGCCAGCACTCAGCAGGTAAATTATGCCTGCGTTAAAACCTATTCTGTCTGTCCTTACAATCACTTACTGGGAGGCGGAACAGAGACAAAAAAAGAAAATGGAGATGACTTAGTAAATTTCTGCCAATTCATGAAGCATTGTTCAAAGCTGCCGCTTCTTCCTTACGTTCGAACTTCAAACCTCACCGGCGGCTACATTGATTCCGCTTGTCGTGATCTGAAAGGCGACTCACAAAATTTTTACAGCTACACGGCGGAATTATTGCCAATTAGCACTCGCGGATTCACCGCACCGATGGTTCAGTGCTTCAAAGAAACGATGCAAAATATTTTCCTCAACAGAGCTGGACATACCGAGTGCACTAATCCCGACGAACCTCCAGATCAAAATGAAGAATGCACCAGTGGCTACAAATTCCACAAAGGCCTGGCTTTGCCCGGAGATTCCTTCTTCATTAAAATGCAGAAGCGCTTCCAACTGCTGATCAAACTAGTGCTAACAATCTCTGTTACTTTCTACGGGGTAATGATTTTGCTCGCGGTGCCGAAGGCTTACATCGAACGCAAAAACTTATTTCCTTACATCCTCAAAATTGCGCTGGTTTGTTACTTCACCATGGGCACCGCCTGGCAAGATGTGTTACTTGATGGCATTCTCGGCTCTTCGGGAACTTTAGCGGCAATAACTTTTAAACCAGATGATGTCACCAATCCATCCAAGCTGGATGGCTGCCAATTCCCGCGCTACAATTATGCCGATACTAATAGCGATACGAAATACGATCACCCGGCCTATCCACCAGGCAGAGATTATCTAGAAGTCTGGGACGTACTAGATTGCAAACTCGCCAATGCCCTTGGTTTTGGGCCAAGTCTATCCGTGCCAAATCTAATTTTAATGATTCTTGCCGGATTCTTAACTGGAGGTCTGGGAATTATATTTGTGATCGCCTCCTTCGCCTTCGCCTTCTTCCTAATTTTCATGACGATTCGGGCGCTGCAGTTTTTCTTGGTGGCAATGACTTCGGTAATTATTTTGATGTACGTCTCTGTCTTTATCATTCCTTTATCCCTCTTCAACAGAACCAAAGGCATTTTTGATGGTTGGTGGAAACAGATGCTCGGCTTCATTCTTCAGCCGATGATTCTCTTTGCTTATCTTGGCGTACTCATCGCAATCTTTGACAATATTGTAATTGGTAGCGCCACCTTCACATCAACATCAACAATAACGATTAACGGCGTAACCGGGCCTGACATCTACGGAAAATCATCCGAGAAAAATATCTCCTGCAATAGCGCCGCACAAAATGACAGTATTTACTGCATATTCAAGATTGCTGACGTCAAAACTTACACCGGGTTCGAAGCTCTTGGCATAGGTCTGCCAATACTTGGCTCGATGAATGCGACAAAATTAATGACGATAATTAAGGGCGCCTTGCTCATGTACATATTTTCTTCATTCATGGATAAGATCGCTGAAGTCGCAGCAACATTAGTTGGAGGAAAAGAAATAGTAGGTGGCGGCTGGGCAAATAATTTCAAACCTCATGAAATGGCAGCAAAAGCTGGCAGTATCCTTGGAGGAATTCAAAGTCGCGGCATGGCTGCAGCTGGATCAGCTGCACGAAAAGGTGGAGAACTTGCTAGCAATGCAGTTGGTCGAGCTAATAGCACGAGCAATAAACATACAACTGAGGCCACTGACAAAGGTGGTAGCCATATTCCGGGTCGCAGATCCGATTCCGAACCCAAACAAAATCTCGACGATAATACCACCAAGAGAATGGGTGATGAGAACAAGTTAGGTGATGAGAACAAGTCAGGTGCTGATAACACTCAAAGAGAAGGTGCGAATGCAATTGGTCGAGCTAATAGCACGAGTAATAAACGTACAACTGAGGCCACTGACAAAGGTGGTAGCCATATTCCGGGTCGCAGATCCGATTCCGAACCCAAACAAAATCTCGACGATAATACCACCAAGAGAATGGGTGATGAGAACAAGTCAGGTGTTGATAACACTCAAAGAGAAGGTGCGGGCGAAAAAATTTCAGTCATGGGCGGTGGCGGTAAAACAGATGCACCTCCTTCACCCGCATCAACAACGTCATCTTCTCCGCCAACGGGTGGTGGTGGTAAAGCTACAGATAAAACTTCGCCAACAACTTCTGGTGGCGAATCTAGCTCTAACGCCACTCCTACATCTACTGTAGACAATGGAGATGGTGACAAAAAAACAGACTCTGATACCACCCCTAGAGAAGGCGGAGCTAAAGCAGATAATAAAACAGATTCGGATGTTGGAGGAGGTGAAAAAGAAAACGCATCTGTCTCTCTTGCCGCTACCGAAGGAGGTAAAAAAGAAAACGCACCTGCCCTTCCTGACGCCGCTGGAGGAAATAAAGAAAATACTCCAGCTTCACCACCAAACCAACCAACTGCAGCACAAAATAGCACTGAACAAAAATCATCCGGCGGCACTCCGAGCTACATGGACTCAACCGCGTCATCTAGATCGCGCAACGAAGCAACGACAAAACAATTCGGGGTTGATGCTAAAGCTCCAACTGAAGGCTCGTCAGGCGGCAGAAGTTCAAGTCCAAGTCCAATGGAAAAATCAACGTCTTCTTCCGTTAAGTCGGCCACCCCTTCTTCTGCAAGATCTTCAGCGCCAATGAAATCGAGACCACCAGCAGCATCTTCTGCTGGATCTTCCTCTGTTAAATCAGCAGTTCCGTCTTCAAAGAGATCATCCGCACCGATGAAATCGAGACCGAGCTCTGGTGGATCGGCCACGAACTACATGAGTCCTACAACCTCCTCAAGCGCAAAACAAAAACCTCCAGTCTCTTCCGACTCAACTCCGCGAGCATCAGGCCCTCTAGCGCCTACAAAAAAGTAAATTCTTTGCAGGCTTAAGTGAGACCCCGTGGGTCATACTGTGTCGATCAATAGAGCCGTACAAACGCTTAAGTTCTATCCGCGGCTAATCATCTCTTTCCCTAAATATCTCACCAGCACAGCGGGAACTTTTACTGACCCATCTTCATTCTGATAATTTTCTAAAATCGCCAACAGCGTGCGGCCCACGGCTAGAGCGGATCCGTTCAATGTGTGCACAAAATGCATTTTGCCTTCTTTGGTTTTATATTTGATCGAAGCGCGCCTTGCCTGGAAATCGCCACAGTTAGAACAGCTAGAAATCTCGCGGTATTTTTCCTGACTCGGCAACCAAACTTCTAAATCGTAAGTTTTTTGTGCGCAAAAACCCATGTCGCCAGAGCAAAGCAAAATCTTGCGGAACGGCAATTCAAGGCGACGTAAAATCTCGCAAGAAATATTGGTCATTCTTTCGTGCTCGGCTTCTGAAGCATCAGCCGTAGTGATTGAAACGAGCTCCACTTTTTTAAATTGATGTTGACGAATTAAGCCCTTCGTGTCTTTTCCGGCAGAACCAGCTTCGCGACGAAAGCACGGCGTGTAAGCAGTGAAGCGCAGAGGTAATTCACTTTCCGGCAAAGTTTTTTTCGCTACTAAATTCACCAAAGAAACTTCGGAAGTTGGAATCAGCCAGTAACCGTCAGAAGTCGAAAAAGCCTCTTCGGCAAATTTTGGCAACTGCCCCGAGAAGCGCATGGCTTCAGATTTAACAAGGTTCGGCGGCGAAACTTCGCAGTAATTATTTTCAAGCGCGACATCAAGCATGAAGTTAGAAAGCGCGCGTTCGAGCTGCGCCAATCCGCCACTTAAAGTTGAAAATCTCGCGCCCGACATCAAAGCAGATTGCTCGAAATCCAGCATTCCCAAGGCTTCGCCGATTTCGTCGTGAGCTTTTGGGGTGAAAGAAAATTTTCTCGGCTCACCAAATTTTTCAATTTCAACATTGTGATTTTCGTCAGAACCAACCGGAACGGAATCGTGCGGAACGTTTGGAATGGTGGCGAGAAGTTCATTTAATTTTTCATCAACCGAGAAATCATTTTCTGCTGTGGATAATTCTTGGTTCAATTTTTTTGACTCTTCCATCAGTGCCGCAGCATCTTCACCAGACTTTTTGAGCACAGCAATTTCCTGAGAAAATTTATTTCTCTTCGCCTGCAATTCTTGAATCAAAAAAGTTTTTTTACGCTTTTCTTCGTCGAGCGTGAGAATGTCTGAAGCTTTGAAGGTCGCGCTTCTTTTCTGCATCGCCGCGTCAAATTTTTCTGGGTTTTCGCGGATCAATTTTATGTCTAGCATTTGAATAAGAATTTTTTGGACCCCGCAACAAGTGCGGGGTGACAGGCTCGGAGTAAATATTCTAAGAGCATCGCCTTGCAACAAGTGCGGGGTGACAGGCTCGGAGTAAATATTCTAAGAGCATCGCCTTGCAACAAGTGCGGGGTGACAGACTCGGAGTAAATATTCTAAGAGTGTCTCCTTGCAACAAAGTGCAAAGTGACAGACTTGGAGTAAACGCTCTAAGAGTGTCACCCCGCACTTGTTGCGGGGTCCATTGAAGTTGTGAGATTGTTAATTGATTTAAGGAAGCACCTACCTAGAAATTTTTACTCTCTTGATCGCGACAAAATTTTTCAATGATGAAACTCAACGCAATAAATCTCTCGCAAGACCTCATCCGCATTCCGTCTTACTCCGGCGTAAACCCAGAAGTTTTAGAATTTCTTTCCGCTCACTTAAAAAATCTCGGCTTCTCTTGTGATTTTTTGGAATTTGACGGATCAAATTCTTACAAAGTTAACAATCTTCACGCAGTTTTTAATCCAAAAAATTCGAGTAAAGTTTTATACTTCGCCGGCCACACCGACGTTGTAAATGAAGGCAACAAAGCCTCTTGGACGCACGATCCTTTCGCGGCAAAAATCGTCGACGGGAAACTTTTTGGTCGTGGCGCGGCCGACATGAAATGCGCAATCGCTTGCTTCGTTTCTGCTGTCGCGGAGTTCTTAGAAAAAAGTCCAAATCCAGATTTCGGCATCGGCTTTCTAATCACTAATGACGAGGAAGCAGACGGTGTTAACGGTACGGCAAAAGTTTTGGAATGGATGAAAAATTCCGGCAAAAAAATCTCACATTGTCTAGTTGGCGAACCGACGAATCCGGAAAAATTTGGCGAGATGATTAAGATTGGAAGGCGCGGTTCGATTGGCTTCAAAATCAAAATCACCGGCAAGCAGGGTCACGTTGCTTACCCCAACATCGCTCTAAATCCAATTACAATTTTGATCTCACTTTTAAAAATTTTGAAAGATCACCGACTTGATGAAGGCACAAAATTCTTTGATCCAAGCAATCTTGAAATCACTTCAATCTCTTCACAAAATCTCGGCGGCAATGTAATTCCAAATGAGGCTGAGGCTGCGTTTAACGTGCGCTTCAATGATTCACATTCTTCACAATCGATTCTCGATTTAGTAAAATATGCTTGCGAAAAAACCATCGGCTTCGGCGCGAAATACGAACTTACTCACCGAACCAGCGGCGAAAGTTTTTTGAGCGATCCAAAATTTTTAGCAGAAATTGTCGTGAGGGCTTCCGAAAAAATTACTGGCAAAAAACCAGTTTTAAGCACAACAGGAGGAACGTCCGACGCTAGATTTATTAAGGACTACGCCGAGGTAATCGAAATTGGACTCGTCAATAAAACCGCTCACAAAATTGACGAATTTTCCGAGATTTCTGAAATCGAAGAATTGCAAAAAACTTACCTCGAAATCTTACGAATATTTTGAGCAGCGCAAAATTTCTAATCGTAAAAACCAATAAAACCGGCATTTAGGGGCAGCTAAAGATTTAAAAAAAAATTTTAATTCGAACGAGCTTCGTAAATCTTGCCTCAAAATCCTTAACGCATTTCAAAATGTCTAAATTAAACGAACTCATTCTTACTTTTTTTTACTTCGGAAAATTCCCAAAAATTCCCGGAACAGCTGGATCAGCGGTCACCACTTTTTTTTGGTTCGCATTAACTTCAATTTTCTGCGGCCTTGAAATGCCGCTCGCAAACCAAAATGTTCTCTGGGTGGTTTTTTTAGTAACCGCCTTCATTTACGGAGCGGTGTTCATTTCGTTCTACCAAAAGCAATTTGGACTCAAGGAAATTGATCACAAAACAATCGTGCTTGATGAGGTAATCGGCCAAATCATCCCGTTACAAACAGGCTTCATTTTGATGCACGAATATTATTTTAATGATGTCGGTCTAATCGCGATTCATTTAATATTTTCTTTTCTCGCCTTCAGGTTTTTTGACATCGTAAAACCTTCGATAATTGGTCGTGCTGATCGCATGAAAAGCGGTTTAGGAGTAATGCTCGACGACTTACTCGCCGGGATCGTAGCAGCATTGGTAATACTAATTTTGCTTAAATTGACATTGCTGATTCGCTAAATAGTTTGCCGCGCATTTACTCATCTTTTTCCCCCTCAAATGGAGCAAATTTTTCCGCAGCTACTTGAACTTTTTTTGTCAAAAATTCTGCCAACTCTCGGCTGGATTTTGCTGATCATCTTTCCGCTTCTTGGCGCCGTTGCTTACCTAACTTTAATGGAACGCAAAGTGATCGCCGCGATGCAGTTGCGCAGAGGTCCGAATGTGGTTGGTCCTTTCGGCTTGTTGCAACCTCTTGCCGATGGTTTGAAGTTGATGCTTAAAGAGGTAATTATTCCAACTGCAGCTAACAAAGTTTTATTCTTCCTCGCTCCCGTCATTACTTTCGTCCTTGCCCTGATTGGTTGGGCGGTGATTCCATTTTCTGAAACTTTTGTGATCGCCGACATTAATGTTGGAATTATGTATCTTCTTGCCACCTCGTCTCTTGGCGTTTACGGCATCATCATTGCCGGCTGGGCGAGCAATTCAAAATATGCATTTCTCGGCGCGATTCGCTCTTCGGCACAGATGATTTCTTACGAAGTTTCGATTGGTTTGATCATCATTTCCGTCGTTCTCTGCACCGGCTCTTTGAGACTTAACGACATCATCCTCGCACAAAAAGATCACTGGTTCATTTTGCCGATGTTGCCGATGTTTTTCTTATTTTTTATTTCTGCTCTTGCCGAAACTAATCGTCATCCTTTCGACCTTCCCGAAGCAGAGTCTGAGCTTGTCGCCGGTTACAACGTAGAATACAGCTCAATGCCATTTTCAATGTTTTTCCTCGGCGAATATGCCAATATGATTTTAATGTCGGCATCGGCTTCGATTCTTTTCCTCGGCGGCTGGTTGCCTCCTTTTGAATTCTTATCTTTTATTCCTGGCCCGATCTGGCTGATGGCAAAAATCTTCTTTTTGCTTTTCTGTTTCATCTGGGTGCGCGCTACTCTGCCGCGCTACCGCTACGATCAACTCATGCGTCTCGGCTGGAAAGTATTTTTACCACTCTCGCTAACTTGGGTTGTTGGCACCGCTACTTACATCGTTTACTTCAAATAATTCATGAAACTTTTCAAAATCGCTTACGCCTTCTTTTTGAAAGAAATTTTCTTTGGTCACCTCAAAACCTTGAGTTTTCTTTTTAAGAAAAAATTCACGATCAACTACCCTTACGAAAAAGGTCCACTAAGTCCGCGCTTCCGCGGTGAACATGCTTTGCGCCGCTATCCGAACGGCGAAGAAAGATGTATCGCCTGCAAACTTTGCGAGGCAATTTGCCCAGCACAAGCAATCACGATTGAAGCAGAAGAAAGAGAAGATGGCTCACGTCGTACCACGAAATACGACATCGACATGTTAAAATGTATTTACTGCGGATTGTGCCAAGAAGCCTGCCCGGTTGATGCCATCGTCGAGTCGCCAAATTTTGAATTCGCCACCGAAACTCGCCAAGAGCTTTACTACGACAAAGAAAAACTTCTCGCCAATGGCGACCGCTACGAATATGCGCTGCAAAGCAATATCGAAGCGGATTTAAAACATCGTTAAAATGAACTTCACACTTTACCTCTTCTACATTTTTTCATTCGTCCTGACCTCGTCAGCCATTGCCACCATTAGTGCGCGCAACATGGTGCATGCGGCGATGTTTTTAATTTTGGCTTTCGTCAATGCCTCTGCGCTTTTTATTTTACTTGGCGCGGAATTCTTGGCGATGCTCTTGATCGTTGTTTATGTTGGCGCAATCGCGGTGCTATTTTTATTCGTGGTGATGATGCTGAATGTCGATGTTAAGCATGAAAATGAAGTTAGTCGCAAGCGCCCGATCCTGATTTTAGTAGGCGTCGTGCTATTTGCTGAAATCTTGCTCATCATAAGATTTTCAACGATAAAATTTTACGAAACTAAAACTCTCTTCCCAGCTCCAGCTGAAATCAGCAACACAGCAGCAATCGGAAATGTACTTTACACCGACTTTATTTTGCCTTTCCAACTCGCTGGAGCAGTGCTTTTCGTCGCGATGATCGGTGCGATTGTTTTGACAATGCGCGATAAAATTCGTCCAATTAAAAAACAAAATATCGCTGAACAAGTCGCTCGTAACAAAGCTACTTCACTTGAATTAGTAAAAGTAAAAAGTGGCGAAGGAATTGATTTATAAATTATGAACGGACTCGAACTACAAGATTTTGTCACCCTCGCCACCCTTCTCTTTTGCATCGGAGTTAGCGGGATTTTTCTTAATCGCAAAAACGTGATTTCACTTTTGATGTCGATCGAAGTGATGTTGCTTTCGATCAATATTAATTTCGTCGCCTTCTCTGCTTTTTTGCATGACTTAGTCGGGCAAATTTTTGCGATTTTTGTTCTTACCGTCGCCGGCGCCGAAGCCGCGATTGGCCTAGCTATTTTGGTAATTTATTTCCGCACTAACAGAACGATTGAGATTAAAGATGTCTCCTCATTGAGTGGTTAATAAAAAAATTTATGGACCCCGCAACAAGTGCGGGGTAACAATTTTGGAACGTACTTCCAACCGTCCCTCTGAACTTGTTGTGGGATCCGCTAATTAACAAAAATTTGAATAAATTTTCTCTCTACATCATCTCGCTTTTTCTTCTATCTTCTTCGGTATTTGCCCAAGAGGCTTGCGACAACACCGCGCTTTATTACGATCAAATTCTTCAGGAAGTTTCTAAGAAAAATTCTCAGGCCATTTCCCAACTTCCCGAATGTTTTAAGCTAGATCGTACCTTGATTTTAAAGGCTGCATTAATCGATCCGTCGCAATTTCAAAACGCTGCTGACGCGCTGCAAGAAGATCAGATTTTCATTTCTCGCTTACTCAAAATCAGTCCAGAAATTCTACAATTTGCCGCGCCAGAAGTGCGCTCGGATTCAGATTTTATGGAGAAAGCAACTTACCTAAATCGCCCCGCTCTGCAATACGCCTCTTGGACTTTGCTCGACAATAAACTTTTCATGCGCCGCATGATTGAGATCGATTCACTCAATTATAAATTCGCTTCTGATCGCCTTAAAATGATTCCAGAATTTGCGAGTCGTGCCTTTTCCGACAATGGTTTGTTACTTGAATTCGCGCCACAGCAAGTCAAATCGGATAAAAAATTAGTTAAGATTGCGGTGACTTCAAATAGCGCCGCTCTTGACTTTGCAGCTGATTCACTAAAAGAGGATAAAGAGCTAAAAAAATTAGCAGCGACACAAAGCTCGATCAAATCACCTGAAGATTTACAAAAATTTTTGCAGGAAAATTATCTAGTTGATGCTGAAAAAAAGGAGCTCGGAAAAATCGTCGGAAATCAAGCAAAATTCTTTCCTAAAAATAAAATTATCGATCGCAGCTACATCACCAAATGGCAAAAAACGCCCGATGGATTGAAAGAAGATTGGCGCCTGATTTCGGCCAATAGTCGTAACTACCAAAATTCCTGGCACGAGGATTTTAAAAAATATCCCGACCTAGTAAAAAAAATCGAAAAATTTTTTCTCAATCACAACGTCGCAGAAAATACTGTTGAGAATCTCACTACTACTTTTTTATGGAGGATAAAAAGTAAGCCACTCACTTTAGCCTTTAATCTCTACCTTTTGCGCAACAGCGCCGACGATGATCTTGGGCCTGATTTTGTCGACGCAACTTCATTCACTGTAATCGCCACAAAACATAACAAAAAATGGGAGATGACGGTGATAGAGGTTATTTTTGACAGCGAAGAAAAAACGAAAATCAGCTACGAAGATGGCTTGCGACGTTACGTTTTGTGGGATCTTTACCTCACTGATAAAAAAGACAAAAACCCAAAAATTATTTTTAAAGTTTCCGATCCATTCAGTGAGCATTTCGAAGTTTTTGAAGAGCAGAGAGGTGGAAAATATCAGAAGATCGTACTTGGCAATAAATGATCGCTTGCGAAGTGTTTTACGCCTAGAGCTGCAAGCTCTTGCAGTCTTTTAACATCATTCACAGTCCAGGCAAAAATTTCTTGATTAGAAAATTTTTTGATAAAATCCGCGTCGATAAATTCGTGAAAAACCGAAAGAAATTTTACTCGACTTTCTACGCAAAACCTTTCCAGCTCAGCAATCTTTTCCCTCTCTCTGCAGGCAGAAATAAATTTAATATCCTCGCCAAATATTCTTCGCGCCTGCGTTACCACTTCATTATCTAGCGCAAATGTCGCCAAAAATATTTTCTTTAGATCAATTTTTGCCTTTTGGATCTCGTAAAAAATCAGCTCTAGAGTGTCTTTGGCATTGCTTCCATCTAAATTTTTACAATCGAGCCAGTAAGTCATTTCATTGCCAAAGCGCAAATACTCGCAAAGGGTTGGAAGAATTTCACCTTCTGGCTTGTTGTGTTTTATCAAAATTTTCCCTTCGCTAAGCCACAGATCAAATTCAATAGAGCGAAATCCCGCTTGATAAGCAGCCTCAAGACTTGCAATTGAATTCTCTGGACTATTTTTTGTAACCAAACCTCGATGCGCAAAAATCATGACAAAATTTATTTTAGTTGAAACGACCTACCCAAATTTACGTGCGGCAAAAAATCTCGCGAAGATTTTATTAAGCAAAAATCTTGCTGCCTGCGTGCAATTTTGCGAAGTCAAAAGCATGTATTTTTGGCCCAAGGGAATGAACCAAAAAATACAAAATGATCGAGAATTTTTGGTGCGAATCAAAACCAAAAATTCGCTTTATGAAGCAGTCGAAAAAATTATTCAGAATCATCATTCTTACGAGATTCCACAAATCCTGGCAATTCAGATAGATCAAGGCTCTAAGGCATATTTAAACTGGGTCGACTCTCAGACAGAAACAGCTGGTAAATAAGTTTACGATTCCTAACTTCCGCCCGAATTTTTCCCGGCATTTTTCCGGCATTTTTACTACCATTTTTACAAATCAGCTGAAGCAGTTACTCCTAGGATTTTTATGTTATTCTCATCAAGCAATCTTATCTCAACCTAGGTAAATAACCGTTCCTTCCGCTGTTAATTTCAAGGAACATGAAAACAATTTTGATCGACGCTGCCCACCGCGAAGAAACTCGCGTTGCAGTTTTAGAAAGTGGAATCCTCCAGGATTTCGATCGCGAAGCCATCGCCATTAAACAAATTAAAGGCAATATTTACCTCGCAAAAGTAACTAGAGTTGAACCTTCTCTTCAATCTTGTTTCGTTGATTACGGCTCTGATCGTCACGGCTTTTTACCATTCGCCGATATTCATCCTGACTTCTACCAAATTCCTGAAAGCGAGAGACAAAAACTTCGCGACATGAACAATCAAGCTCCGCGAAGTGATGAAGAAGATGGTCATGATTCAGAAGAGCGTGATCGCGTCAACGCCCCTAGAGAAAGAGACGCTAAAGACAAAGATGATGCCGAAGATTCAATCACAACCGGCGCTCATTCAGTTGAAGATGAAACAGGAGCCTACCGCGGTAATGTCCACAGCATCTACAAGCGCTACAATATCCAAGATGTCATCAAGCCTGGCCAATTAATTTTGGTCCAAACTTCTAAAGAAGAGCGCGGCAACAAAGGTGCGTCGATGACAACCTACATCTCAATCGCCGGCAAATATTGTGTGCTCATGGCCAATACGCCGAACAAAGGCGGAGTTTCCAAGAAGGTTGATAATTTTCGCGATCGCAAACTTTTGCGCTCAATTTTGAACGAACTCAATACTCCGGTAGATCGTTCAGTAATAATCCGAACTGCTGGCGTTGGTAAAAAACCAGAAGACATCAAGCGTGATTGTGATTACCTCAACAGATTGTGGAGCAACATCAAAGAAAGTGCTGATTCATCAACTGCTCCGGCCTTCATTCACGCCGAAGATGACGTGATTAAAAGATGTATCCGCGACGTTTATAACGAAAATGTCGGCGAAGTAATTATCGAAGGAGCCGAAGCTTTTAACACCGTTCTTAGCTTCGTAAAGCTGACCATGCCAGGCTCTGCTCACAACATAAAACTGCACGAAGAGCGCGTGCCAATTTTTAATAAATATCGCGTCGAACAACAAATCACCGCGCTCTACGAAAAGAATATTAACCTTCCATCTGGTGGCTCAATCGTGATCGATCACACTGAGGCTCTAGTTGCAATCGACGTCAACTCTGGTCGCGCAACTCGTGAAATCGGCGTCGAAGAAACCGCCTTTCACACCAATCTCGAAGCAGTTAAAGAAATTGCTAAACAACTTCGTCTTCGTGATTTGGCTGGTCTTGTCGTTATCGATTTCATCGACATGTACGAACAAAGACATCGCCGCAACGTCGAAAGAGTTTTGCGTGACGAACTAGAAAATGATCGCGCGCGCATTCAAATCGGTCGCATCAGCGTTTTTGGCTTGCTTGAAATGTCGCGTCAACGTCTTGGTGCCAGCTTTTTTGAAACCATCACCGAGCCTTGCAAACATTGCGCTGGAACTGGCTACGTTCGTTCGGTAGAAATTTTGGCAGTCAGTATTTTGCGTGCGATTCGTCATTCTTGTTCCGACAAACAAGCGGGGGTGATTTACGTATACACCAATTCCGAAACCATCGCCTACATAATGAATTTCAAGAAACATGAAATCATGGCGACCGAAAGAAATTACGACGTTCACATCTTCATGCATCAAGGTGACGACGTGGGCTCGCAAGGCTTTAACATTAAGAGACGCAAAAGCCTGTCAGACGACGAAAGACGCGAAATCGAAATGCAAGTCACGACAGGAAAAGTGAATCAACTCGGCTTGGAAAGAAATTATCTCGACAACTCTTCTTCTGAAGAAGATGTAGCGCCAGAGTCAGATCGCGGCAATCGCCGACCACCTCGCGACAATAACAGAAGAAAAAATAACAACCGTCGCGACCGCGACAACAGAGAACGCGTCAATAATAATCGCAACGGAAAGAAATCATTTTTCAGCAAGCTATTTTCTTTTGGAAGTAGCGGCAACTAAAGCTACTAACAAATTTTAGACGTAAAAAACCGGCAATCTCCAATTGGAAATTGCCGGTTTTTTGTTAGTAGATTTAACCCCAGATCCGTCGAAGGATGTTTAGTTGGGGAATAAAATTTGGTAATCTACGTAAACTTTATGCATAAGTTTGAGCGCAAAATAGGAGATCGCGCTCGAGGCGCAGATTTTTACGACCAAGATGTAGGAGAGAATAAATCTATTTACGTAAGAGACGAAATAGGCCGCAGATAAGAACACGAACGACTCAATCACCATAAAACTAAATAGGTAGAAAGACATTAATCCAAATTCCATGTTGTGATCAGAGGCGGCAATGCCAGCAAGAATACTGCCGTAAAAAATTGCGATCTCGGGATTGAGCAAAGTGATGATCAGGCTCTCAACAAAAAACTTACTATTTTTATGCATTTTGCTTTCGTTATTTTCGATCTTCAGCTTGAAGATTAGGTAAGCGATGTAGAGCAAATAAAGCGAAGCGAAGGAGTGAAAAAAGAAAAAAACTTTCGGATTATGCAAAAGATAAGTGAAGCCGATCATCAAAAATAGCAGCCAAAATAATACACCGAAAAGCACGCCCAGTGCGGTTATAACACCAAACCTGCGCCCAAAAACTAAGCTATTTTGAATCACCAAAACGATATTTGGCCCGGGGGAAATCGCTGCCATAAAGGCAAGAAACATATTTGTGAGCATGCGGGAATAAATTTGACGAGAAAAAGAAAGTGCGGAAATGGCAACGGTGGAAAATTATCTCAATTTAACCCAGATCCGTCATTAGAATCGCACCATTATCTCTACTAACCCTTGATTCTATTACCCTCGTTCTCTGCTCCACTCCGTCAGCGTATGCATGCTACGCTTCCGGTGCGGTGCTCGCTCGAGACTAATAGAATCAAGGCTTAGCGAGATACTGTCGCAATTCTAATGACGGATCTGGGTTTAAAACTTCCACTCCTCACGAATATGATGGCAAGTATACCCGTAAGGATTTTTTTTAAGATATTTTTGATGATACCCCTCAGCAGAAAAAAACTTCCCCGCTTTTGAAGCCTTCGTAACAACCGCTCCATTAAAGACTCGTGATTTTTTAGCTTTTTCGATCACTAACAAGGCGGTCTCTTTTTGCGCCTCATCTAAATAAAAAATCTCCGAACGATATTGCGTTCCGACGTCATTTTCTTGGCGATTAAGAGTTGTTGGATCATGAATCGTAAAAAAGAATTTGAGCAGTCCCTCGTAAGAAATTTTCTGCGGATCAAAAGTAATTTCGATCGCCTCGGCATGATTGGTTAGCCCGGTTGAAACCATTTCATAAGTTGGATTATCTACATTGCCGCCAATATACCCAACCCTACTGCTAACCACGCCATTCACCTGATCCACAAGGTGTTGCACACCCCAAAAACAACCTCCAGAAAGAATCGCAGTTTCATATCTTGCCGACGAAGAGGCAAAAGCAGGGGCAAGACTCGCCAGAAATAAAACAGGGAATAGGAGAAGATTTTTTAGCATGTTTTTATTTTTGAATTTTTCCACAAATCGCAATGTGTCTTCTTTTTATTCGGAAGCTCTAGGCGAAAAATAACAAATTTATCTAACCGCAAAACAAGGAAGATAAACCTCGCGCAAAAAAACTTTTTTGGACTGAAAAGCAAAAGTTTCGTTATCTCCATTCGAAGAATCACAGGTCTCACTTAAAGCGGTAAGCTCGTCACCATATTGAAATGTAAAACACGCGCCATCAGCAATCATTTCCTGAATAGCGGCAATATTGTTATTGAGATACTCTTGCGTCGCTTCGTTAAATTTTTTTTCGGTGAGACAGCCAACTATTCCTGCTTTAGCGGTTATTTTGTAAGTCGTTTCATGTCTCTTTCCAGCTTTAGAATATTCTTTATTAAAAAAGATCTCGAACGTCACCGCAATCAGCAAAGAGAGTAGAAAAACCATCAAGGACTTCATCATATGTTAAGAAAAATTATTTTAGAAAATGCGCCAATCGGCGCTCAAATTGAAATCATTACCAAATAATAATATCGTTTAAAAAACCTTCATATTATTTCAATCAACTGATTGGATCAACTGATTGAAATTTCATGAAATTTTTAAAAATTACTTTTGCGCTGCTTTTATTGGCTTCGTGCTCAAGCGATAAAAACCTCGGTCGTGATATTCAAAAACATGTCGCGACAGACTTTCTTACTAAAGATTTCAGCATTTCTTCATCGGCTCCAAGTGAAAAATGGTGGATGGAATTCAACGACAACTTACTAAATCAAGTTGTTGAGCTCGGATTACAAAATAACAAAGATATTCAGGTCGCCAATCTCGCCATCGTTACTTCGCGCCAATTAAATAATATAAACATTACCAACTTACTTCCTTCTGGAAGCGCAGGAATAGGTCGCCAAAGATTTTCTTCGCCTGGGTTCGGACCAAATGGAGTTAGCTACGATCTTTATCAATCAACTTTTGATGCCGCTTGGGAATTAGATTTTTTCGGTAAAAACTTAGATCGCTACAAAGCTGGAAAGTTAAGATTTTTAAAAGAAGCACAACTCTACAAAGCCAGTGCCATCAGGATCGCAAGTGAGATTGCACAAAATTACATCGAGTTAAAACGCCTACAAAAACAAACTCAAAATCTGCAGGAAATATCTAATTTAAGAGAGCGGCTGAGTAAAATCGCTGAACAAAAAGAAAGAAACGGCACTTCTCACAAAGCCAATATTTATAAGGCTGAAATCGATTTTGACTCTGCTTCATCTTCATTGCTCGAAGCTCAAACAAATGAAAAAGTTTTAACTTACAGATTGGCGGTTTTGGTCGGCACAACTCCAGAAAAAATTTTAGAAATACTTTCTCAGCCAAACGAAAAAGAAATTTTTGATTACTCTTCTGGCCTTGTCCCAGTTGGCTTAAAATCAGATATTCTAAAGCGTCGTCCCGATATTATCGCCGCTGAATATGAAATAGACGCCGCCGATTTTGATCAAAGCGCGCAGTTCAAAGAATTTTTTCCGAGCTTTAATTTATCCGCAAAAGTAGGTGGTGGCTCTAGGGATTTAGGCGAAATGCTGAATAATGGCGCCAATGTAAAAGATATTCGCGGCACAGTTTCCGTACCAATTTTTTCAATCGGATACTTATTGGCCGAGTATAAAATCAGCAAAGCCAAGGCCAAAATCGCCGTACTAAATTACGAAAAAATAGTTCTAACCGCTCTTGAAGAATGCGAGTCGCAACTAGCCCGCTACGTAAATTCACTGCAGATCGAGAAACATTCGAAACACTCTCTCGAGGCCAGTAAAAAAATTCTTAAAATCGACGAAGATAAAAAACGCCTCGGCGTAATTTCGAATGAAGAATTTTTGAATAGCAAAATCGCCGAATTGAATAGCGAAAATCAAATGGCGCAAAAAAAGAGCGAGAGTTTGGTTGGTCTAATCGCGCTGCACAAGATTCTGGGTGGCGGCTTCGAAGGTTATGAAATGCACTTCGAAAAAGATCGAGTGTTTTGGAAAGAGAGAGAAAAGAGCAACTCATGACTGAAAAAAACTCTTCCGTAAAAGAAAAAATCCTCGATGCCGCAATAACTATTTTTTCACAAAATGGTTTTGACTGTTCGCGCACGCGCGACATTGCGACTCTAGCCGATGTCAACATTTCCACGCTGCATTATCACTTCAAAAGCAAAGATAATATTTATGGCAGCGTGATTAAAAAAATTCACGAGCAGTCAAATAAATTCATGATGCCAACCATGATTGAGCAAAGGGAAATTATCGAAACCAGCAAAGACAAAAAAGAGATTCTTGAGGCAATAAAAACGATGTCTTTGACTTTCGTTGAAACCATCACCAGCCCAGATAATAAGCGCTATTCCAAGATTATCTCTTTCGAACAAATCGAACAAAGCAAACATTTTGAATCTCTTTTTAAAAGCGTAATGAAGCGCGTTTGCGAGCCATTTACTTTGGCCACCGCCAAAATCATGAATAAAAAAATCGATGCGATTGAAGTGATTTTATTTGCCCACTCTCTTCACAGCGTTCTGACTTCCTTTCAAAATAATAAGTCCAGCCTCCTTTATTTAAGCGGCTGGAAAGGCTATGACGAAAATAACATCAAGCAGATCAAAAAAAATATTTTACGCGTAATTGACAATCTCTTCGAAATTTATTTGTAAAAAACATGAAGAAAAAAATTCTTAAAATTGCCTTACCGGCAATCATCACTTTCATCTGCGGTTACAGCGCTTACTCCTTTTATCAATATTACAGCAATCAGCACCAAATAAGGCTCTATGGCAATGTCGACATAAAAGAAGTCAGCGCTTCTTTTCGCGTTTCTGGTCGCTTAAAAAAATTATTTTTTGATGAAGGAGATAAAGTTAGCGAAGGCCAACTTCTTGCTAGTTTGGAAGATGACACTTTTTCTAACGAACTTGAACTTTCTAAAGCCAATCTAGACGGAGCTCGCGCCAATTACGAAAATGCTGAAATAAAATTTAAGCGCACAAAAAATCTATTCAAAAACGACTCGGCTTCAAAGCAAGAATATGACAATGATAAATTCGCGCTAGACCGTGCGCGAGCAGATTTTGAGGCGCAAAAAGCGAAAGTAAAAATTGCTAAAACCGCACTTGATGACGCAGATCTTCGCGCTCCTTCTGACGCTTTTGTGATGACGCGCCCTTTTGAAGTAGGTTCAATGATCGGGCAAAACCAAACTGTTTACGAACTATCCCTAGCCGATCAGGCCTACGTTCGAGCCTATCTAAATGAAGAGGATTTGGGCCGAGTAACCAACGGAATGTCAGTCAAAATAAAAACCGACAGCAGCAGTGAATATGAAGGACAAATCGGATTCATCTCACCAAAAGCCGAATTCACGCCAAAGTCTGTTGAAACCACAAGCCTTAGAAGCAGGCTGGTCTATCGCATTCGCATCACCATAAAAAATTCTGACGACAAGTTAAAGCAAGGAATGCCGATAACAGTTTTAATCAAGTTATGAGCGAAACTTTAGTTACAGTTTCCAATCTGAATAAAACCTTCTTGGGCTCGAATAGTAAGGCTCTAGATGATATTAATTTTGAAGTAAAAGAGGGTGAATTTTTCTGCCTCTTAGGCCCCGATGCCGCCGGCAAAACAACTTTACTTCGCATAATCGCCTCGATTCTTAAATATGATTCAGGTGCGGTAAAAATTCTTAACAAAAAAATCCCGCAGGAAATTTCTGAGATTCAACATTTAATCGGATATGCGCCGCAAAGATTTGGGCTTTATGAAGATTTAACCGTCTTAGAAAATCTTGATCTCAACGCCGATTTACGCGGAATTGCCGGAGCAGAAAAAGATGAACAAATCACCAAACTTTTAGAAAAAACCAATCTTAAAAATTTTACAAATCGCCTTGCTGGCAACCTCTCCGGCGGCATGAAACAAAAGCTCGCCCTCGCCTGCACATTAATCGCCAAGCCAAAAATTCTTTTACTTGATGAGGTTAGCGTTGGCGTAGATCCAATTTCGCGTCAGGATTTAATTAGCATCGTTAAGGATTTAATCGGCCCAGGAACCGCAGTAATTTGGTCTACAACTTATCTTGATGAGGCTGAACAGCACGCCAATAAAATGCTTCTGATTAACGAGGGGAAGCAAATATTCTTCGGCAATCCGCAAGATTTTATTGCGCGCACTGCAGGCAGAAATTTCTTACTCAAAGCAAAAAATTCTGCTTCAAATCGTCGCGAAAATCTTAATCAAATTTTGCAAAGCGAAGGAATTCAAGATGCGGTATTGCAAGGCGATCAAATCAGAATTCTCAACCGAAATGATGACGTAACAAAATTCACTTCTGATTATGAAATAACCAAAATTCCTTCGACGATCGAGGATTCATTCTTGGAAATTTTGAACCTAAAACTTCCAACATTCTCTAAGCTCGCCAATCGCTACGACAAAAAAGAAAGTGAGAAAAAAATAGTCATTGAAGCGCAAGACCTAACTAAAAAATTTGGTGAATTTACCGCTACAAATAACGTCAATTTTCAAATCGAATCAGGAAAAATATTTGGCTTTTTAGGACCAAATGGCGCGGGAAAATCCACAACATTCAAAATGCTCTGCGGCCTTTTAAAGCCTACTTCTGGCATTGCTCACGTTTCAGGAATAAGTTTGCTAACTTCAGCAAATGAAGCGCGCCAAAAAATTGGTTACATGGCGCAGAAATTTTCGCTTTATGGCGAGTTAAGCACTTTACAAAATCTGCAATTTTTTTGCGGCATTTACTCTCTTAATAAAGTGGAGACGAAAATGGCGATTGCCGAAGTCGTTGAAAGTCTTGATCTAGAAAATTTTCTTAACACTAACGCTTTTAACTTGCCGCTTGGAATCAAGCAGCGCCTGGCTCTTGGCTGTGCACTAATTCACAAGCCTGAAGTTTTATTTTTAGACGAACCAACCAGCGGAGTTGATCCGGCAACGCGTCGCGAGTTTTGGTTTCATATCAATGCCCTAGCTCAAAAAGGCGTTACGGTGATGGTTACAACTCACTTCATGGACGAGGCAGAATATTGCGATACCGTGGCCATAATCTATCAAGGCCTAAAAATCGCCGAGGATAATCCGCAAAAATTGAAGGATGTTATTAGAAGCGAGAAGCTAGCAAATCCGAGCTTTCACGACGTATTCGTTGATCTGATAAAAAGACAAGATGCGGAGAAAATTTTATGAAGCTCAATCTATCCGCAACTCGCCTCAAAGCCCTAATAAAAAAAGAAGTGATCCAAATTAAACGCGACAAAAGTGCGCTTTTAATCGCCTTCGCTCTTCCGGTTTTTTTGACTCTGGTTTTTGGTTACGCCATCTCAATCGACACTAATAAAATCAGAATCGCGATTGTTAATGAAGATGCGCAAAGCTCTGCCAGCGCTGATTTGATAAGCTTTTTTAATAATTCAAAATTCGTCGAAGTAAAACTAATCACCGCTTCGCACGAAGAAGCTGAAAGAAAAATTCTTGAGCAGAAATTAAGTGCAACTTTGATCATTCCCGTCGACTTCAACAAGAGATTGCAAAAAGAAAAAATCGCTGCGGTTTATTTAGCCACAGACGGCTCCGACCCAAATACCGCAAGCTTCTCCGCGAATTACGTGCGAGCGATTATGAATCTTTATGCCGAATATCAAAACTCAAAACATGGAGTAAAAGTCGATTCACAAATCGAAATTAAGCAAAGGGTTTGGTATAATGAGGCGCTCAAAGCCGATCATCTTTTGAACATCGGATCTATTGGTTTTGTATTATCTATTGCCGGAACTTTACTCACCGCGCTAGTCGTAGCGCGCGATTGGGAGCGCGGCTCGATGGAATATTTAATCTCTTCTCCGGTCACAACTCATGAACTTATTTTAGGAAAAATTTTGCCTTACCTGGCTTTAGGGCTTGGCTCATTCTTCATCAGCTTCGCCTGCATCATGATATTTTTTCACACTCCGTTCAAAGGTTCGATTATAATTTTTACCCTCATCGGCTTTTTTTATTTAATTCTTACAACTGGTCTCGGCCTTTTAATTTCAACATCCGCCAAGAGTCAGTTCGTCGCTTCGCAAGCGGCAATTTTAATTTCGATGGTGCCAACAATTATGCTTTCTGGCTTGATTTACGACATTGAAACCATGCCGCAAATCATGCGAATAATCACCAATATTGTTCCGGCAAAATATTTGATCGACGCAATGCGCACGCTGTTTCTTGTGGGTAATGATTGGTCTATTCTTCTGCCTGATATTCTTGGAATTATTCTTATCAGCGTGGCGATTTATTTTGGCGTTTTGCGCAAAACAAAAAAATCGCTCGAATAATGAAACTGATTTCCAGCCTAACCAAAATCAAAGCGCTAATCATCAAAGAGCTGATAGTTTTACTGAAAGATCCGAAGTCGCGCTTCTCTTTGATTATACCGCCAATCATTCAGCTTTTGCTTTTTTCTTCGGTTGCAACTCTCGATGTTTTTAACATCAAGATTGCCATCTTAGATCAAGATCAAAGCTCTTACAGCAGAGAGATAATTACCGATATGTCGTCTTCGCGCGAATATTTTACCAAGATAATTTCGACGCAAAATTACGACGAAGTTCAAAACCTAATCGACAAACAAAAAGTCATCGGCGCGATAGTTTTCGCTGCTGATTTTTCACGCAAAATCGCCGCCGGAAAAACAGCAGAAGTACAAATTTTACTCGATGGCAGAAGGCTAAATTCCGCCAATATTGTGTCTGGTTATTTGCAGGAAATTATTCAGCGATCAATCGCTCGCAAAACCGAATTTAAGATTCGTGAAATCAATCAGGCAGCGATTCGAAGCGAGGTCAATAATCGCAACTGGTTTAACTCAAATCTGAATTACAAGTGGTTCATCATTCCGTCGCTAATGAGCTTAATTCTTTCCACTTCAATTCTCGGTGTCGCCTCGCTTTCAATCGCCAGAGAAAGAGAGCTTGGCACTTTCGATCAACTTATCGTTTCGCCGCTGAGCCCGCTTGAAATAATCCTGGGAAAAATAGGCGCTAATCTGCTGATCGGAATGACGCAAGGCGTGCTAATATTTTTCCTCATTTCGCGAATAATTCCCTTCCAAGGCAACGTGATTTTTATGCTTCTTGGCATATTTCTTTACCTGGTTTCGATAGTTGGAATTGGCCTTTTCATCTCTTCAATATCAAGCAATCAGCAACAAGCGACTCTTGGATCGTTCTTTTTTTTAATGCCAATAATTCTGACTTCTGGCTTCTCTTTGCCATTTCTCAACATGCCTGAATGGCTACAAATTTTGTCTGATTACATCAACCCAATTCATCATTTTGTTACAATCACTCAGATGATTTTTAATAAAGGCGCGAGCTTCGATTTGCTAAAATATAATTTTTCAATGCTTCTGCTGATCTCTTGCGTGACGCTATTTTTCTCCGTCTGGTTCTTTAAGCGTCGGGTTCTTTAGCTAGAATTATTAAGAGTTGGATTGGCGCATCTTTTTGTCCCGCTCTAATCTAAATTCGTAAATCCCCTTCTTAGTTTTTAATCATTCTTATCTGCTGATTTCAGAAGCTTGCATCAAGCAAATCATAAATTATTTATCGCGGAAATTCGGGGTTTTTTATTCTGTCTTGCGATTGGTTTCGTTGCGACATCTTGCCAATTCCTTCAAAGCATCGAGATCGAGATTTATTAAGGCGATTCTCTTTTTCCTATTCCAACCCTGAACCTGTTTTTCAAAAAAATAAGCCTCATCAACTCGCTCAAATTCCTGCGCAAAAAACATCTTCACCGGCAACCGTCTTTGAGTATATTTTGCCCCGAGCTTGTTTTGATGCTCCCACAATCTGCGCTCGAGATCGGTAGTGCTTCCGACGTAAAATGACTTATCTGCACATTCGAGAATATACATGTGTGGCATGTGAGTGTGGGTTTGATTGGTGTGATGTTTACTTTCTTATCCGCTGGTTGAGCGAAGTCGAAACCAAGGATAAGAAACCCGTGAGGCCCTTCCCTTGGTTTCGACTTCGCTCAACCAGCGGGAAGGGATCGAGTTTTGCAATTGGTATGCCGCTCCTGAATTAGGTACTCAGTCCTTGGATTACCGGCTGGATTACCCTGAGTTTAAACAAACGGAGTGGCAGAAATTTCAACCTTAACATTAGGACCAATTTCAGAACCAATTTGTTTCAAAAAACTTTCGATCTGAATCTTGTTTCTCTCTTTATTGGGAGATGGCCCAACTATAATCTCCTTCAATGCCTTCCTTGGCTTACCTTTCAAGATTTTCACATAACTTCTCACTAAACCACCGCAACCTTCGTAGAAAAATACATCGTGTTTTTTTACACTTTCTTCGTTTTTCCATATTGTTTTAGTCACCCTACATTCTCTCTCTTCCCTAAAACCTTCATGTTTATTATGAAGACATATGCTCAAAATTGATCTGAATAATTCCATTTCCTTACTTTCACCGAACCCACTCGGATTTTTCTTAAACTGTTCGATTGATTCGGCAATTTTGCTAAAAGACTCTTCGTTATCCTTATTATTCAAAAAATTTTCACTATTGCAGTAAGCAACATTGCCATATGAACGAAATACATCCCCCTTATCTTTCTTGTTTTCATCCGCAAAACCTTCCAGCAATGAGTCAGAATCAAATTTCAACAGGTAACCTTGCTTCAAGCCGTAACCACGCCACTGACTCAGAAGTCCGCTCTTAAAATGATAAGAATCTTTATCTACATCTGCTGCATCATAAGAACTAAAACAAGTTAAGAAGACGCCCCTTGCAAGCTTATCAGGCCTTTCTTTGCCAATTAAATGATCAATAAATCCTCTTACTTTTTCTTTAATATCTTTGTTCTCTTCACTCTTGTCTAAGTGATGTTTAATCAGATCAATTCCATGAACTATCTCTTGAGAATCGTTAGTTGTATAAGCATCAGTAGCTCTGAAACAATTCTCCTCTAAAATTCCTTTCAAGCCTTCAAAAGTTGTGTAATGAAATAATGTTTTAGAGCTCATTTAATATTTACTTTAATTCAATTGTTCCGCTGGTTGAGCGGAGTCGAAACCAAGGATAAGAAAAACTCAGAGTTCGCTTCCCTTGGTTTCGACTTCGCTCAACCGGCGGGAAGCTTTTTACAACCCCGCTCTAGCCGCTGCCAATCTCGCAATCGGAACGCGGTAAGGTGAGCAGCTCACGTAGTTCAGGCCTGCTTTGTGGCAGAATTCGATTGATGCGGGGTTGCCGCCGTGTTCGCCGCAGATTCCTAGTTTGATGTCTTTACGAGTCGCCTTTCCTTTCTCGACGGCGATTTTGATTAATGCGCCTACCCCTTCTTGGTCTAGTTCGGCGAAAGGATCTTTTTCTAAAATTCCGGCTTTTTGGTAGTGACCCAGGAAGCTGGCGGAATCGTCGCGACTTAATCCGAAAGTTGTTTGGGTTAAGTCATTTGTTCCAAAGCTGAAAAATTCTGCTTCTTCGGCGATTTGGTCGGCGAGTAGCGCAGCTCTAGGAAGCTCGATCATCGTGCCAACCATGTAATTTAGCTTCGCGCCGGTTTCTTGTTCGACGGATTTTTCGGTTGCAACGATCAATAATTTCAAAATTTGCAGCTCTTTTTTAGTCGCAACTAGCGGCACCATGATTTCTAGAAGCACGTCTTCGCCGGTTTCTTTTTTCACAATCGACGCGGCTTCAAAAATTGCTCTCGCCTGCATTTCGTAAATTTCTGGATAAGAAATTCCGAGGCGACAACCGCGATGGCCAAGCATTGGATTTTGCTCGTGAAGTTGGCTGATACGGTGTTTGACGTAACCAACATCAACGCCAACGGCTTTTGCAACTTCAGCGATTTCGCTGTCTTTATGCGGCAAAAATTCGTGAAGAGGAGGGTCAAGAAGGCGAATCGTCACCGGCAATCCAGCCATGATTTTGAAGATCTCAACGAAGTCTTTACGCTGCATTGGCAAAAGTTTTGCGAGGGCTTTTTTACGACCTTCAAGCGTTTCCGCCAAAATCATTTCGCGCACAGAAATAATGCGATCTTCGCTAAAAAACATGTGCTCAGTTCTGCACAGACCAATACCTTCGCAACCGAAGTCACGCGCCACTTGGCAATCAAGTGGGGTTTCGGCATTTGTACGAACTCGAAGCACACGAACTTCATCAGCCCATTTCATAATTGTTTGAAAATCGCCGGATAAATTTGGTTTCAAAGTTGGTACTGAACCAAGAATAACATCGCCGGTTGAACCGTTGATGGTAATGACTTCGCCCTCTTTCACTTTTACGCCGCCAGCGGTAAAAAATTGTCCCGCATGATCAACGTGAAGACCAGTTGCGCCAGAAACACAAGGCGTTCCCATGCCACGCGCCACAACGGCCGCGTGCGATGTCATGCCGCCGCGAGCGGTAAGAATTCCTTGAGAAACGTGCATTCCTTTGATGTCTTCTGGACTGGTTTCAACGCGAACTAAAATAACTTTTCCGCCATTTTCTGATTTTTTTTCTGCTTCGGCAGAAGAAAATACTACAATGCCCGAAGCTGCGCCCGGAGAGGCCGGAAGACCTTTCGCAATAACTTGAACTTTTGCTTTTGGATCAAGAGTTGGATGAAGAAGCTGATCGAGACTTGCTGGATCAATGCGTAACAAAGCTTCTTTTTTGCTGATCAAATTTTCTTCAACCATGTCGACGGCGATTTTTACCGCAGCGTGCGCAGTACGTTTGCCGTTACGAGTCTGTAGCATCCACAGCTTTTTATTTTGCACGGTGAATTCGATATCTTGCATGTCGCGGTAATGCAGCTCGAGTTTTTTATAAATTTTTTCGAGCTCTAAAAACACGTCTGGCATGGTTTCTTCCATTGAAGGCAAAACAGAGTTGAGCTGCTTTTTACCTGCATTGGTGATTGATTGCGGAGTGCGAATTCCCGCAACAACATCTTCGCCTTGCGCGTTGATTAAATATTCGCCGTAAAGTTCTTTCTCACCAGTTGAAGGGTTACGAGTGAAGGCAACGCCTGTTGCGGAGGTATCACCCATATTTCCAAAAACCATCGATTGAACGTTAACCGCAGTTCCCCAAGAGGCGGGGATATCATTAAGTTGGCGATAAACGATTGCGCGATTATTCATCCAAGAGGCAAATACGGCTTCAACCGCGCCCCAAAGCTGTTCGTTGACGTCTTGCGGAAAATCTAACCCGAGTTCTTTTTTTACTTCAGACTTAAAGAGTGCGACAATTTCTTCGAGATTTTCTGTGGTTAAATCTGTGTCTGCAGAAGCTCCAAACTCATGTTTTTTCTCGTCCAAAATTACTTCGAAATTGTGGTGATCAAAACCAAGCACAACGCTTGAATACATTTGAATGAAGCGACGGTAAGAGTCGAAAGCAAAACGACGATTGCCGGATTTTTCAGCCAAGCCCAAAACTGTTTTGTCATTTAAGCCTAAATTCAAAACTGTGTCCATCATGCCAGGCATTGAGGCTCTAGCGCCAGAACGAACAGAAAAAAGTAGCGGATTTTTTTCATCACCAAATTTTGCACCGATTTTTTCTTCGATTTGCGCGAGCGCAACCGCAACTTCTTTTCTTAAAGAATCGGGAAATTTCTTGTCGTTCTTATAATAAAAATCGCAGAACTCCGTAGTAATCGTAAATCCAGGAGGAACTGGCAGACCCATTTTAGACATTTCTGCGAGGTTAGCACCTTTGCCACCAAGAAGAGTTTTCATCGAAGCATCGCCTTCAGATTTGCCGTCGCCGAAAGAATAAACGAATTTTTGCCCAAGGTTCGTGTCTGTCATTTTAGATTAAGTAAAATTGAAGTTTTTGAAATTCAAATCCGTCTGCGACCAGTGAAATCAAGTGCCTTCCAGCATTATGCTTTCTGGTCGAAAGATCTCGAAAAGAATGTTTTTTAGAAAAAATAAAAACTTCTTAAGCGAAATTTTTGGCTGTGATTTGGAAAATTTTTTTTGCGTGAGAGCCGTCTTTCTTAAGAAATATAGATGGCTTATTCGAGTCTGATTTTCTTCGCCTGAACTTGATTATTCACGCTAAAATCAAACGTCATTTCTTACGAAATTTTTACCGACTCTTTTTGTAAAGAAAAGTTTTCGATCAAAAATTTTTCTGACAGATTATTACAGTCGAGCCTGATGAGCGCGAGGCATCTCTTCTTGGGAATGCTGCCCAAGACCTGATTAGGAATTATTTCGGCGAAAGTTAATTTTCGATCAGCTTTAACAACATCATCAACAAGAGTTACGAGGAATCTGTGATCGCAAACTTCTTTGAGATTCATTCGATGCGGGGGAAATTTCGCTAAGCTGGCTCGGCTGTGGTGGATTTTAGAGCATCGCAGCGAGGCGTACTAAAAGTACGTTGAGCGAGAAGCGCAAAAAATTCGCCTCAGACGACCAGCTTAGTAGAAATTTTGGTCGGGGCGGAGAGATTCGAACTCCCGACCCCCTGGTCCCAAACCAGGTGCGCTAGCCAGACTGCGCTACGCCCCGAATAAAATTTCTTTGAAAAGTAGAACTAAGCCCTGCAAAAGGGGGGCGCATCAAATTCACAACACCAACAAAAGTCAACCATGAAAACCACAGCATTTTTTCTTGCGACCGTCGCAGCTTCTTTACTCACTCTCAAACCAGCATTTGCCTGGACTGGCTACGATTACGACAACAAAACCCAAATTGAAATTGGAGAAGGAAACCTTGTCCGCGAAGGCTTGGTGATTCAATTTTACGATTCCAAACTCGATAACTATCGCACTGCAAAAGTTCTGTTCATGGAATCGGTCGCCGGTGGCACAAGGCTTCAGGTCAAAGACTTAGACACTAAAGAAGAAAGAACTTTGATTATGAATGAGGAGTAGAGTTAGAGGCTGCTTCACTTTTTCTGGATCTCCGCCTTCGTAGGGATGGTGCTGAAAAAAAACATTTTTTACTTAACGCGTCATCCCCGCGAAGGCTTGGATCCACGAGGTTCGTCACAAAATTAGATGTGAGTTTGTAACGCCGCAACTCCTGGCAAATCTTTACCTTCTAACCATTCAAGAAATGCTCCGCCGGCAGTTGAGATGTAAGTGAATTTTTCTGCTAAACCCACTGAATTAATTGCCGAAACAGAATCTCCGCCACCAGAAACTGAAACTAATTTTCCAGCTTCGGTAAGACTTGCCGCAGTACGCGCAAAACTTTCGGTTCCGATGTTAAAAGGTTTGATCTCGAAAGCGCCGAGCGGGCCATTCCAAACTAAAGTTTTATGTTTTGCTAACTCATCTGCGATCTTGGCACTGCTTGCTGCACCGACATCAAGAATCATGTCGTCATCAGCAACCTCATCAACCAAAACAGTTCGGCATGACGCATTTTGTTCGAATTTTTTAGCTACAACGACATCAGTTGGAAGAAGGACGCGCACGTTTTTCAAAATTTCTAAAGCCGCGTCTTTTAGGTCTTTTTCGCAGAGAGATTTTCCAACATTTTTACCCAAAGCGTAAAGAAACGTATTCGCCATGCCGCCTCCAACCACAATGGTTTGCGCTTTTTTTGCGAGCGAGTTTAGCAGATCTAATTTTGTCGAAACTTTTGCTCCGCCAACGACAGCCATCATCGGTTTTTTGGCATTTTCTAAATGATTAGTCAGGCCATCTAATTCTTTTTCCATCAGAAATCCGGCGGCAGATTTTAAAATTGCCGGAATGCCGGTGATCGAAGCGTGGGCGCGGTGCGAGCAAGAGAAGGCGTCATTCACGTAAAGATTGCCTAGACTAGCTAATTCACGCGAAAACTCTGGATCATTTTTGGTTTCTTGTTTGTAGAAGCGGAGATTCTCCAGCATGATTACTTCGCCATAATTCGTGGCCTCAACGGCTTTTTTTACTTTTTCACCGATGCAATCATCAACGAAGCCAACCTTGATTTCGCCAAGCAATTCTTGAATGCGCGCGACTAAAAGCTTAATTGACATTGAAGAATTGAACACTCCTTCTGGGCGACCGAAATGCGAAATCACGATTACTTTCGCTTTGTTTTCAGCGAGATATTTGAGCGTTGGAATTATTGATTTAATTCGAGTGTCGTCTTCGATTTTTCCGTTACTCATCGGAACATTGATATCTACACGAACGACCACGTTTTTATTGGTAACAACGCAATCTTTTAGGCGGTTGAATTTAGACATTTTTTAAAACTTGATTTTGGGGGATCGATTCCTACTTTGCGCGCCCTTCATTTTTTTCCAACTTAAAAAATCTCGCTAAAGCAATGGGTACTAAGAACAATCCGAAGAACCGCGTTAAGAACCTCGCCAAAAGAAAATTTAACGACAAGGAAATCGAGCCAGTTTATTACTACGGAGTTCACGCCGGACACGGTAAATACATGGCAGCAAAATATGCCGGTTCAAACCAATTGGTTGTAGATGCGGAACAAAAACCAGTACAATGGGACAAAACTAACTAATGCCCGAAGTAATCATTAGCGGCCCAGCCGGAAGAATCGAAGGACGCTATCATCAAAATCCAAATCCAAAAGCCCCTGTGGCTCTGGTGCTGCATCCACACCCGCTTCATGGCGGCACCATGAATAATAAAATCACCTATAATATTTATAAGACTTTCGTTGCTAACGGCTTCTCAGCTTTACGCATAAATTTTCGCGGAGTCGGTAGATCGCAAGGTAAATTTGATAATGGACTCGGCGAACTTCTTGACGCGACAGCCGCAACAAATTGGCTGCATGATCAAAATATGGAGGCAACAGAATATTGGATCGGCGGCTTTTCTTTTGGCTCCTGGATTGCTCTGCAGCTTGTTATGCGCAGACCTGAATTTGAAAATTACATCCTTGCCGCTCCACCGGCTACAAAGTATGATTTCAATTTCATCGTGCCTTGCACCTCTTCTGGCCTGCTTGTTCAGGGCGGAAAAGATGACATTACCAAAGAATCTGACTCAGCCAAATTATCTGAAAAACTTGCCGCAAGAGATGGCGCTTCCGTCGTTTATCAAATGATTCACGGCGCTGATCATTTCTTTTCTGGTCACGCAAAAGAATTTGAAGAGATAGTTGATTCGCACATCAAGCATCGTCTTGTTGTCGATTCTACAAAGGTTCGTAAAGTTAAACGCGATCGTCGTCGTCGTCGTAAAAAGAAGAATGTTGCCGAGATAAAGCCGGAACGTAATCACTTTCCAGTTAAGTCCCTAACTTCATTTGAGAGCTAATCGATAGGCTGCATCCGCTGTTTGATCTTCTTATTTTTTAGCTTGGAAATTGAGATGATGAGTGACAGTAAATATTTTTTGATTTGGCTATTTTCAATGCGCTTAAAAGAGCGAATTAATGGCAGAAGTTCTTTATCATCATCTTTCGCATCTCTCAACAACTGCTTCTCGGTTTTAAAATTATAATTGTAATGATTTCGATCTGATTTGAGATCGCAAAAAAAGCTAGATATTGGCTTCTTCAGCAATTGAGAAAATTCAAACAACCTGCTCGATGAAATACGATTCTGAGCCTTTTCGTATTTTTGAATTTGTTGAAAACTAATACCGGCAAGTTCTCCGAGCTTATTCTGGCTGATACCGGCAGCGGAACGAAACTGTTTTAATTTTTTGGCGATGTTTTTATCGATCGGAGTAATTTTTCGAATTTCCATTGTGTGTGTGATGAAAATGTTAAAAAGTAGAACATAGCTGCAAGCAACAAAAGCAGTGGCAGATAGCCATAAGTTGCGTAAATAGTAGTTCTAGAATTTTTTATCAAATCGACATCAATCGTCCCAGTCTGATTCAAATCGATTTGCTTAACGACTCGACCAAATGGATCAACCAAGGCTGTAATACCGGTGTTAGCCACGCGAATTAAAGGAATGCCATATTCAATCGCGCGCATTTTTGCCATGTCAAAATGCTGGTAAGGCCCACTACTATTCCCAAACCAGGCATCGTTTGTTAGGTTCACAAAAAAATCCGGAAGATGATTTTTATCCACCGCCTCATCAGAAAAAATTACCTCGTAACAAACCAAAGGAGAAAAAGAAAAATTATCAGTTAATAAAGTTTGCGGACCTTGACCAGAACTAAATCCCACACCTCCCCCGGTGATAGCATCAACAGCCTTCCCCAAAAATAAAAATGACAATAATTCCTGCAATGGAACGTACTCACCAAAGGGAACCAGGTGATGTTTGTCGTAATGCTGCGCAACGCCGCTTTGATTAATTACAAAAATACTGTTCCAAACATTCTTCTCTTCCATTCTTAGTCCGCCCGTGATCAATACCGCATTATCCGGCACGGCTTTGCGCAAGTGAGCCATTAGAATTGGATTATCGTCAATGACATAAGGCACAGAAGTTTCCGACCAGATCACTGCTTTAATATTTTCTGAATTTTGCACATTACTGAGCTCAATCTGGCGAAAAAAATCTTTTAATTTTTGGCTCTCGTCCCATTTGAGCTCTTGCTTAACATTGGCTTGAACGAGGCGTATCTTTGATTTGGGATCAGTAACAATCTTTGTTTCATCAATATAAAAATGAGCAAAAAGCAAATTTCCGCACAGGAACGCGACGATGATTCCAGCAAAAATTTTGTCTCCGCGCGAAGATTTTTTTTGTAAAAATAAGATCGGCAACAAAGAGGCGAGCATTGCAAAAATGCTTAGCCCGTAGATACCAAAAATCGAAGCAAATTGCGCAAAATGCACATCAAATAGCCAGGCATAGCCGAGTAAATTCCAAGGAAATCCGGAGAAAAGATTTGAGCGCAATAGTTCAAAAAACAGCCAGCAGAGAGTGAAGAGTAGAATTTTTTGGTAAGTTATTTTTAGATTAAATTTTCTGATTAAAAACTTGTAGGCGAGCGCAAACAGCGCCACATAAAGCGCAAGAGCTGATGGAATCAAAGTCAGCGCAAAAGGAATTAGCCAAGCAAATTGTTTTGCATCAACGAGAAGCGAGATGGAAATCCAATAAATTCCGGCAAGAAAATGTCCGAATCCGAAAGCAAATCCCAGCCAAAAAACTTCTTTTTTTTTCTCAATTTTTTCGAGCAAAAAATAAAAAACCGAGAAGGAGATTATTGTCGCTGGAAAAAAGTGAAATGGCGCGAAAGCAAGTACAGCAAAGGCTCCAGCGAGTAGAGAAATTACTTTTTTATTTGCGAACATAGATTTCAAAATCATGCAAAACCTGTTTTTTTGATTTGGTAACTTGGTCAAAAATACTTGGCTTCACGCCAGTAATAAGAGGAATATTTTTCATCACCGTGACCTCATGATCAATGATCACATGATTTTCGAAACGAAAATTTTTGAAGAAAAATCTTCTGAAACTCTGATCAAGAAAATAATATTCCAATGAACCAATAAGACAGTGGTCGCTCTTGTTTAAGATGTCTGGTGTATTGTTGATAAAAACTACTTTTGTCTGCGGATTTTTTAGTGCCGTTCTGATGTCGTCGAAAAGGTAATAATTCACAAAAATTCCATCTCGATTCTCGATGCCAAACATTGAACTATTACCAGCAGATCCAAAATTAGCCTGCATCGAAGCAATGTGGAATTTCTGACGATTTTCTTTATGCAAATAATTTAATCGTGAAAAATTAAAACCATTACCCGTTGAAATCATCAATGTTCCATCCTCTTTTGTCGGCGCAAATTCTTTAGCGTAGTAATTAATCATGTCAGACACCTTATTGGGAAAGCTATAATTATCCTTGTGAACCACCGACTCAACCGCGCTGTAAAGATAAAGATGAAACAAACTCGAGATCGAAGCGGTAATTAAAAAAATGGAAAAAACTGAGAATTTTTCAGAAATTTTTGCGTAAATTTTTCTCTCATAAAAAAACAAAATCCCGAACAAGGCGGTGAGATTAAATGCGATATAAGACCAAGTGCCACAATACTTCATCACCATCACAGCTAAAAAAAGTAACACTGAATAAATTAACAAAATCTTTGGATAACGAATCAAAATAACCGGCGCAATAAACCACCAAACGCTGGCGAATCCACTTAAACCAAAAATTGCCGCAGGGAAAATTCCCAAATCAAAAAGAGGAAGAAAAAGCAGCAAGATGATGATAAATTTATTCTCAGAAAAAATTATTTTTCTTGAGACGATTAAGTCGGAAGTAAACTTCAAAACACAGATGGCGCTAACGGCGTAGAAAATTACCGATTGGTCGATCGTCATTGCATTCTCTAGAATGAAGAGCAGCAGAGATGCAGAGAAAAACAGCAGCAGAATCTTGTCATTCTCATCTGGTTTTAAGCGTGAAAAAATCAAAAAACTAAAAGCAAAAGGCCCGATATGGACAGCAATTAATCGTAAAAAATTTCCTAAAAAAATCGCGTTATTGTCATACGAACCGTAAATCTTCGCCCACATGGGCACCATGAATTCAAAAAATTCTGGCATGAATTTTAGCATCCAAAATAAGTAGGATGCGTAGATCAGTGCAGCGAGCAGCTTGTCAAATTCGAGAAAAAACCTAGCGGATTTTTTTTGCCAAAATTTATACAACTCAATTATTAGCGGAAAGATTAAATAATGCGGCTTGAAGCATGGCATCAGGCCAATCAAGCATCCGCGCGCGATTAAGTCTTTCTTAGAAAAATCACTTCGCCGTGGAAATGAGTAAGAAATATACGGAAAAAGCAACAAAAGCAGAAAGCTGGTTTTAGTGCCAAATTCACCAAGTTGCAACGCATGAGGTCGCAGAAAAAATCCTAAAAAATATCCGATTATAATCAGATTGTAATGCGCCCTATTTTGATAAATTTCACTACGCGCTAAAATTTTTGCCGACCAAGAAATTGATGCTAAAGCTAGTAGATTAATGACGATTTCAGAAGTGATGATTGGATCAATATGAAGCAGTGTGGAAAGTCGATATTCGAGGGCGTAGAAATAAAATGAGATCGGAAAATTACTCTCAAAAAAGTCGTAATAATATCTTTTTCCTTCCGCGACTTTTTTGCCGAGACTCAAATAAATTCCGGTATCCGGACCAATATCGATCAGCGAACGCAAAAAAATGCTGAGCAAAAAAATTGCCGTACATGGGATAAAAAGTGATTTATTTTCTAATGTAAACTTCCGCATCGCGATTAATTCCTTCTTGGCCTCCCGATAGTTTAATTATCTCGGTAATTCGAGTGAGAAAAACATAATTCTCTGAAAATATTTTTTTGAATTCCGCGTCGCGAAAATAATATTCGAGAAACTTAATTGAGCATTTTTTATCATCCATCTGGTGCCGGATTTCGACAAAAACTAATTTATTATTCGGAGATTTTAATTGCTCTTTCAGCCTAGATATTACGTATTCTGAATCAGTTTTATTGTTACCACCAATCTGTTTAAAAAGAGATCCATATTGCAAGAAGGGAAGTTCATTTTTTTTACCAGCATATGTAATCATGGGATAAGTTCCTGGAATTCCTGAGGAGATAGAAACAACCGATTCGTCTTTCTTGCTGTAATGCTTAATCACCTTAACTATCTCTGAAGTAAAATGAGTTGGCGAATTGAATTTATGATATTCGTAATAGGTTTTTAGATCAAAAATTGATGCGATGTGAAGGCTAATTAAGTAAGACAAAACCAAAAAAACCGAGCAAGCAGAGAGTCGCGACAGTTCTTTTTTTTGATAAAATTTCTGACCCAAAAACAGAATAAAAACCAAAATAATTGTTGAAACTGCAAGGGAGATTCCCACTAAATCTGGGTTGAGCAACGAAAGAAATGTAAGTGGCGCAAGAGAAATAAAACAAAGCTTTTTGGCGCGATTAATTTTCTTCCAAATAATCGGAAGAAATATCATCCAAAAACACGAAACATTTGTTAAAACGAAGAAAGTGCTTTGCGGATCAACTTGAGATAACAATAAAATTGAAGCCAAAAGAAATCCGTCACGACGCCAATTAACAAAATGATTTCTGCATAGAAAAAGAATCGTCAAAGCAATCAACGGCAGAGACAACGAATAGAAAACAAAACGCTGATCAAGTCCGCCGATCAATTCTAACAATATTAAAAAAGTAGCAGCGCCGATTGGTAAAAATAAACGGCGCGCAATCTCTTCTTTTTTTAGTAAATCGAAGCAGAGAATTATTAGTAAAAAGATTGGGAATAGATCACGGGTAAATACGTAAATGGTGAGATTGTGAGAATTGCCGTAGTAGGCTGAAGCAAGCTTTGAAATGTTGCTGATATAGTCAGGAAAGAATCGAAAAATAGCAGATAAATAACAAATCAGCAGCGCCAAAGTGACGTAATTTCTTAAGCAAAAAACAGAGAAAAAACTGCGCAATTTGAGCATTTTTGCTAACTCAAAAGTGATGACAAAAATCCCGTAATGTGGCTTAAGACAGAAAAGCAACGCGGCTAAAATGCCGATTAAGATCTGATCGGATTTTTTGAGATTCGCCTCATCGAGTAAATGATAAGAAATATAAGGAAGAACAACGGCAAGCAGGTATGTTGTTTTGGTGCCGAATTCATTGAACTGCAGAGTAAAAACACGCCAGAAAAATCCAGCAGCGAAAGTCAGAATGATTAAATTTAAAACAGTCGGATCCTTTGTAAATTCTGATCGCATAAGAATTCGACTCGAAGAATAAATCGATAGAATTCCAAGCAAATTCCAAAAAATTTCTGCGCTAGCGATTTGGTTAAAATCAAAAAACTTAGCTAATAAAACCGGAATCATCGTCAGCAAAAAATTCAGCGGTAAATTAGACTCGAAGAAATCGTAATAATATTTACCGCCAGCAAGCATCTTTTCGGCGATTTCTAGATAGGTTGCAGAATCATGCCCTAAGTCACGAGATGATTGAGCTAAAATACTTGCTGCGATGATGATTATCGAGCCAAATAAAGCAGTGGGTTTAGCAGCAAAAACCTTGCCGCAAAAAGCAAAAAATCTGATTAATTTTTTAATCAAAAATTCTTCGATTTTTTTACCAAAAATCAGGCGTTTTTCTTCAATAACTTTTTGGATTTCTAGTAGGTCGAATTGCATGATTGAATGTTGTGCTTAGAAAGATCGGCAAATCAAAAACCTAAAATCAAAATCTAAAATGACGAAACAAATCACGGTCGCTTACGGCGATGGCATTGGTCCAGAAATTATGGACAGTGCTTTAGAGATTTTGCGATCAGCCGGTGCGGATATTGAGATTAGCATCATCGAAGTTGGTAAAAATATTTACGAAAAAGGCTTCAACTCCGGCCTGATGCCTTCAGCTTTTGAGAATTTAAATAACACTCGCGTTTTGTTGAAAGCGCCAATTACCACGCCACAAGGCGGTGGTTACAAAAGCCTGAATGTTACTCTAAGAAAAAAACTCGGACTCTTCGCCAATGTGCGTCCTATCTCGTCATTTCACCCTTTCATCACCACAAAATTTCCAAAGATTGATGTGGTGATTGTGCGCGAAAACGAAGAAGATCTTTACGCCGGAATCGAATATCGCCAAACCGATCAAACCTACGAATGTTTAAAACTCGTGACTCGCGAGGGTTGTGAAAAAATTGTTCGTTACGCTTTTGAATATGCCGTAGCGAATAACAGAAAGAAGGTGAGCTGCTTTTCCAAAGATAATATTATGAAAATGACCGACGGTACTTTTCACAAAGCCTTTGACGAAATCGCCAAGGAATATCCACAGATTCAAAATGATCACTACATCATCGACATAGGAACTGCGCGCCTCGCCGCTAAGCCGGAAATTTTTGACGTGATCGTAACGATGAATCTTTACGGAGATATTATTTCTGACGTAGTCGCCGAAACCTCTGGTTCCGTTGGTTTAGCTGGGTCAGCAAATATCGGCAAAGATTACGCGATGTTTGAAGCAATACACGGATCTGCACCAGACATAGCTGGACAAGACATTGCTAATCCAACTGGATTGATTCATGCGGCAGTGATGATGTTACTTCACATCGATCAAAATGAGGTGGCGATAAAAATCAGGAACGCACTCTACAAAACAATCGAGGACGGCATTCACACTGGAGACATTTACAATTCTGCGACCAGTAAAAAGAAAGTTGGCACGAAAGAATTTACTGCTGCAGTGATTGAGAATTTAGGTCAAAAACCCCACCAATTACCCGAGCTAATCATAGGTGCTAAGCAAGCGGTAAGTAATGCAATGAATAGTCAGAAGCTCGAAATAAAATCACTAATCGGCTTTGATCTCTTCCTTGATTGGCCAAAAGAATTCAGCGATTTGCTTGACGTTCTAAAACAAATGGAGAGCGAAAAATTAGAAGTAAAGATGATCAGCGCGAAAGGCCTTTTGCTCTGGCCACTCCTAGATCAATACCTGATGCCGAACTACTCAAAAGGATTAACAGTTTTACGTTTTATCGGCAAAGGAATCACTGGCAAATCGAGCAATGAAATCATTGATGCGAATAAAAAAATTTCACAGCAAGACATAATCGAAATGCTCTCAATTTTGAACGAGAAAAAATTTGATTTCGTGAAATATGAAGGCTTGTATCTCTTTGACGGCAAGCCTGGATACACGTCGGGCCAAGGAGAATAATATACTTCGACAGCCTCAGCGCAATATCTGTCAAAGGGTAAATTTTAAACAAAATGAACTACGACAAAATTTTTGAAGTAATCGAGCAAACTATTGCCAGCCCAAGTTTCTACTGGCAATCGCTCTCACTAATCCTCTGCTTCATCCTCGCATATTTTTGCTACAAATTTAGTCGAAAATTTTTCTTCGCCAAAATTCTCAGTAAAAATTTACAACGCGGATCAGATACGAATCGCTTAATCACGCGATATGTGATACCGATGCTTTATCCAGCACTGGCGCTGGCTTTCCTCGCTATTGGCCTTTCGATTTATGGAAAATTTTTTAAAGAAGTGATCGTCTTTTTGGTCACGATAAAATTAGTCGCGCTGTTTTTATTTTTACGATTTTTGCGCATTTCTTCTAGTAGCAGTTTTATCACTAACATAGCCGGATTGTTTTTAATGCCCGCGCTAATCCTAAATATTTTTGACCTTCTTAATCCAGCAATTCTCTATCTCGATGAGCTATCCTTCAAAATAGGTAGCATAAAAATTTCTGCTTATTTGATCATCAAAGCCATCATCGTTTTAATCACTCTCTTCTGGGTTTCCGGACTGATTAGAAAAAAAAGTAAGTCCTACATCGATAGCAGCAAATCAATCAAGACAAGCACCAAAGGCCTCATCAGCAAAATTATCGACATCACAATTTATGCGATTGTTCTCGTAGTTTTACTCAAAACTTTTGGTGTTGATCTCACGACTCTTGCAGTAATCGGCGGTGCGGTCGGCGTTGGGATTGGGTTTGGTTTGCAAAAAATCGCCTCAAATTTTATCAGCGGAATTATTTTACTTTTCGAAAAATCGGTGGAAATCGGCGATATTGTTGAGCTCGATAATGGAAATATTTATGGCACGATCAAACATTTCGGCGGCCGCTACACTTTAGTTGAAGCGATGGATGGTAAAGAAATCATGATTCCGAATGAGGAATTCATCATCAATAAAGTCACGAATTGGACTTACTCCAACAATCGCGCCCGCATCGAAATCATTCTCGGCGTTGCTCACGGCACAGATTTGGAGCAAGCCTGCGAGCTTATGGTTACAAGCGCCAAAGAAAATCCCCGCTGCTTGAGCTACCCAGAAATCGAATGCTCCGTCACTAATTTTGGCGAACATGACATCAAAATTACCCTCTATTTTTGGATAAGCGACATCGTCGCCGGACGCATGAAGCCAAAAGGTGAAGTGCTAATCGGTATTTGGAAAAAGTTCCAAGAAAACAACATCAAAATCCCAGTACCGCAACGCGAGATCATCAACAAAATCACCGAGTAAGTCTATTCGCCGTTCGCCAAAGAAATCAGTGTTGAATTTCTTTGGTCTCGACGTCGCTCGACCAAGAGGAATTTATTTCAACTTTTTTAGTGGAGACTTGTGGTAGCCGTAAAGAAAATACACTGCAAAGCCAAGTAACAACCATATAAAGAACCAAAATCCACCTTGAATAAGTAGGGTATAAAGCAGATAGCCGCAGCTTAGAATCGCGATTGGCGCAGTCACATTAACCAGCGGACATTTGAACGAGCGGTGGGCATGCGGATCAGTAACTCTTAGAATCAAAACACCCAGAGCCACCACCATAAAAGAAGAAAGGGCTCCGATACTTACTAAGCGACCGAGCAGCTCAAGCGGAAGAAAGCCGGCGATAGTTGCGGCAACGAAAGCTGTTAGCATTAGTGAATAATGCGGGGTATTAAATTTATGATGCAGCTTGCTCAATAAACTAGGCAGCAAGCGGTCGCGCGACATTACAAAAAAGATTCGCGATTGGCTGTAAATCAAAATTAACAACACCGAAGTTATCCCGGCAACGGCGCCAGTAGCGACTAAAGCCGATCCAATATTACTTCCATTTTCACGCAATGCTTTAGCAACTGGCTCGGCATTATTCAGACTAGAATAATGAGAAATTCCGGTGAGCACCAAAGAAACCGAGGTGTAGAGAATCATGCAAACAAAGAGCGAAGTAATGATGGCAATTGGCAAATCTCGCTTGGGATTTTTACACTCCTCAGCGGCAGTAGCGATGCAGTCAAACCCGATGTAAGCATAAAAAACTACAGCGGCTCCCACCATGATTCCATTGACTCCGAATGGCATAAAATCTTCCAGATTTTCCGCTCTTATTTGTGGCGTTGCGATCAAAAGAAAAATAAAAATCACCACCAGCTTTATTCCGACTAAAACACGATTCAGCGTTATTCCTTGCTTCATTCCGCGATAAAGCATTCCGCTAACGAAAAAAATAATAAGCACCGCCGGCAAATTAATCAGGCCGCCTTCATCGGGAGTTTTTGTGAGCATCTCGGGAATAATAATCCCCGCAGACTTCAGAATTCCAATGACATATCCAGACCACCCAGAAGCAACAGTCGAGGCAGCAGCCTCATATTCTAAAATCAAAATCCAACCAACCATCCAGGCGACAAACTCTCCCATCGCAACGTAAGAATAAGTGTAGGCACTCCCCGCAAGAGGCACCATTGAAGCAAGTTCTGCATAAGCGAGAGCGGCAAAAACACAGGCCAGAGCGGCAATCAAATAAGAAATAGCAATAGCCGGACCAGCGTATTTTGCCGCGGCAATTCCGGTCACAACAAAAATTCCAGTGCCTACCGTTCCGCCAATACCAATCAGAACTAGGTCAGTAGCATTTAGCGTTTTTTTAAGAGTATTTTTTTTACTATCTTCGAGGAGATCGTGAATATTTTTCTTACGGAATAGATTCATGAATAGCGATAAATTGGAATATCATTTTCGCCAGTCGAGCAGAGTTACGATCAAGAAACTTATGCACAAATTTCACCAGGTCAGAACTCCGTTCAACCGGCAAGAAATTTAGATGAATTCTTAGAAGGAAATCGTTGGCGCTTCTTTACTTTCCCCGCCCAAAGCCAGTTTGTCCACTTCAGTTTTTTCGTAAGTCGCCAAGTAATATTTTTCTAAATCATCTACATTTTTAATCTGACTCGCCAAGGCGTAGCCATTATCTTGTAAATAGTTCGCAGCGAGTGTCCGCAATCTTTCTGGCCTAGTTAAATAAACCCATTCCACTTCTAAAAACTGAATTTGATCTTGGTAAGAAGCGATTTCATTTTCAGCATTCGTGATCTCGTCTTGTAGAGATTCGACTTTGAATTGTACCGCAAACATCAAGATAATACTGATGATAATTCCCGAAATTAATGCTGAATTGGTTAGGTAAAATTTTTGATTATTCATTGTTAAATTCTTACCGCCACGCGCATCTTAGCTGAACGCGCACGCGGATTTGCAGCGATCTCTTCCGCAGTCGGAGAAATTGCTGACTTGGTTAATATGTGAAAATTTTTGGGAGAATCTTGCTGCTCGGAAATCGGCTGATAGCGCGAAAATGTTTGGCTTAAACCCGACTCTTCTTTGAGAAAATTTTTGACGATTGAGTCTTCGAGCGAGTGAAAAGAAACAACAACAAGGCGTCCGCCTTTTTTGAGAAGAGTGAGTGATGAGGCCAGAGCCGCCTTAAGCTCTTCCAATTCTTGATTCACAAAAATTCTTAAAGCCTGAAAAGTCCTGGTTGATGGATCTGTCTTCGAATAACCGTAATAAAGAGACCGAACTATTTGCGCCAAATCCTGACAAGTAGTAATGGGTTTTGCCTCACGTGCGGCGATAATTCTTTTTGCAATCTGTCTTGCTTTCGGCTCGTCGCCGAATTCTTTAATGATCTGCGCAAGCTCTTTCTCACTGGATTCGTTAACCACTTCGAAAGCGCTTGGAAAAGAATTTTGATCCATGCGCATGTCGAGTTTTGCTTCAGAATCAAAAGAAAATCCGCGCGACCTGTCATCAAGTTGCATCGAAGAAACACCGATGTCGAAAACCATTCCATCTAACTTAGTGGCAGCTTGCTCATTCAAAAGCCTTTCACTTTCAGAAAATTGTCCGGATAAAAAAACGAAGCGATCGGGAAAATCTTTTGTTAATTTTTCAGCAAATTTTTTTGCACTTTCGTCGCGATCAATGGCAAATAAATTACACTGCGCCGCTTCAAGAATAGCGCGGGAATAGCCTCCGGCACCAAAAGTGCCGTCAAGGTAAGTTCCATCTTTTTCTGGCTTTAAGTTTGCGATTACTTCTTTGAGAAGAACTGGCTGATGACTCATTTCGTAATCTTCAATAAGTTACGCTTTGTTTTCGCATCTTTCATGGCTTGAGCCATGTACAACTCACACTTTTTAGGTTCCCAAATTTCAAAAGTTGAGCCCTTGCCAACGAAGGTAATTTCTGATTTTATCTTAAGTTTTTTAAGCAGATTTTCTGGCAAAATTACCCGACCATCGCCATCAATTGAAAGCTGAACAGATCCTCCTAAAACCGCAGTAGCAAAGGCATCACGCTCTTCAGAAAATGGATCTAAATTATCGATTGATTCAGAAAGTTTTTTAATGCGCTCAATATCGCAGCCTTCAACGCAGTCATTAATGAAGGACTCGTAGACCACCATTCCCGAAAAGCTTTCATTCACCAAAGACGCACGAAACTGCGCCGGCACTGAGACCCTGCCCTTTGCGTCGATTTTGTTTGTGAAAGTTGAAAGGAATAAAGCCACGGGATAATCCGGAAATATTTGGGAAAGTCCGGAAATTTGTGGAAATGAAGCGGGATGTCAACCGGAAAAATGGGTAGAATCATTTCTTCCTGAAGCTGCATCTGCTGGAGTTGAATCTTCAACGAAGCGGGGTGGATTTTTAGAAGCGCCCTTAAGAATGCTTCAATTTTACGCTTAATTTCATGTTGCCCATGAAGTAAGCGAAAACAGTCACGATGCAAAAGAAGCTGTAATAGGAATGTTGAATCAGTGGCCAAATCTCAATTTTGCAAATGCTGCTCGCGAGAATTAGTTGCGGGGCGTAGAAGACTAGCGAGTGAATGTAGCAAGAAGACATGTCGATGAAGGTCGCCATTTTATTGCGATCGAGTCTTAATTTTTCCGCCAAGCCCCTTGCTAAATCGCCACACATGATGATCGAAACCGTATTATTCGCAGTGATGAAATTAGCGATGATGACGAAGAAAAATAAAACGAAGTAAGAAGCGCCTTTGCCGAATTTTTGCGAAGTGTGCTTGAGGGCATTTTCAACCTTATCCATCCAGCCGTGATATTTGATCGCGGAGTTAATGACCGAGACCAGAACCACGAAGGAGGAAATTTCAAACATGCTGCTCATGCCGCCAACCATTGCCTTGGTGAGATCGACGAGGGGGATTTCTATCAATCCACCAATCACAAAGGAGATTAAAATACTCAACATCAAGACGAATAAAACATGGTAACGCATGCAACCCAGGATGATTACCAAGATGTAAGGCGTAATGATCAGGAAGTCGTGAAGACTTGGCTGGTAAGCACTCTCGAGATGTTCGATCTGAAATTCTTTTAGAACGTAAATCAGGCAGGTTAAAATTATTGCTGGCAAGATCAGCTTTAGATTAAGGAAAAACTTTTTGTCATTTTCAGCATTTTGTGTTTTTACCGCGGCGATTGTGGTGTCGGAAATCATCGAAAGATTGTCGCCAAGATAAGCTCCAGCGATCGCAGCAGAAGCGGCGAGAACGGCATTTTCTTGATTGCCTCCAGAGATTGCTAAACAGATCGGGGCCATCGTTGCAATCGTTCCGACAGAAGTTCCAATCGCAGTTGCGATCAAGCCAGAAACCAAAAACAAGCCCGGCAGAATAAAGCTCTCGGGAATCGCGTAATAAATAAGAGATTTTAAAACATCGACCGAGCCCATTCCTGCCAAGGTATTCGCAAAAGCACCAGCCAAAATGAAGATGATGATCATCTGCGTAATGCCACTATTCAGCGAATTTTCGATGATGTGATCGATGCGATGCGTCAAGCTTTCTCGACTCTTTACGAGGAACAAAGCGAAGATGATCGGAATGGTGTAGAATATGATGGGGATTGAAGTCATGACAGTTTATTTAGTTGATTTCGCACACTTTTTAGATGGGCGAAAAGAAGTTACAACTTTTGAGGCAATCATGCTTCGACAAACTCATCATGACTCTAGCGTTGCCCTGAACTTGTCGAAAGACGGGTTTAGAGCTTTTTAATTAAGCGCACTTCTTCACTCAAAAGCTCGAAATCAGAAATAGCCAAATCGGCTTTCATGTGCTCTTCATCACTCGTCCCGGTGAGTGGAATTATTCCGATTTGTTGTGAGAAGCGGAAAATAATTTGCGCCGGCTCAACTCGATATTTTTCCGCTAGATCAGCCACAGCAAGACTTTGAACGATTTGTGGATTAGCAGTTAAAAGTGAAAAACCTTGGTAATGAATTTGATTTTCCTGACAAAAATTTCGCACCCCCTCATCCCAATCACGATTAGCGTAACATCTATTTTGTACAAAATGAGGCTTGATCGACGAACTCTCAAACAGCATTTCCAACTGCTTTAAATTTGTATTGCTGATGCCGATCATTTTTGCTTTTCCACTTTCGTAAAGCTCTTCAATTGCCGCCCAAACTTCGACATCTTCTTCGCCAAGAAGTGGGTAATTATAAGGACCGTGAAGCAAGTAAGAATCTAGGTAGTCTGTGTGTAAATTTTTCAAGCTGCTGGCGAAAGATTGCGCAACTTGAGTTGCCAGATTGGCTTTTGGATCGTAGGGCAGACGATGATCTTGCCCATCAATTGAAGTGAATTTTGACTGCAGCCAAATCTTCTCGCGAGCAATTCCGCTCGCAAGCAGCGCCTCTCCCACCAAGACTTCGGAGTAATGTTTCATTTGGTTCGCACTGTCAATTGCACGAAAACCGGATTGCAAAGCGAGCTTAACTAGATTTGTTGTCCCTTCTTTTTTCCACGCTGTTCCGTAGATAAAGTCGGGGATGTTATTTTTCATGTTGATTGACTTTAAGATTTGTTTATCTCGCGCAACATGACCTTATCTCGCACGCTTAGCGGAGACAAAGACGAGCTTCAAATGAATCGATCATTAAGAAATTATTTGAGATAAAAAGACTGGCGAGAGTTGGCGAAGGAGGGGGTGTAAGGTATAAAGTTTAACGCCTAAGTGAAAAAACCTCGAGGTCATGCCGACCATTAGACAGGCTCAGCATGACCACTAGAGTAAGTCCTCTCTATTTAATTATTACTTCACCGCCATGTTAATCTGAGCTTTTGCTAGGTTTTGTGATACAAAGTCTTCAATTGTTTTTTTGGCAAGGTTTTGCATCAAGGCATCTTTTATTTTTTCGTAAGGCAAAATTTCCGCCATTCTTTCGTCGGTAAATTTGAAGATAATCCATTTTTCGGAAATAAATATCGGTTTGGAAATTTGGTTTTTATTTAGTGCTTTGATTTCTTTTGCCAATTCTGCCGAGAGAGAGTTTTCTAACACGAATCCGAGGTCTCCGCCTTTTTGTCCGATCTCTTTATCAATCGATTTTTTCTTCGCTTGTGCGGCAAAATAAGCGGGAGATTTACTTAATGAGTGGTAAAGAAAATTCGCTTCATTCTGAGTTTTTAGCGCGATGTAGCTGATCCTAAAATCTTTTTTTTCTTTTATTTGCTCGGCCAATTCATCATAATTCTTTCTAAGATTTTTTTCGTCTTGAGCTTCTTTGACCAAAGCGATTAAAAGCTTCTGCTGTAAGAGATCAGACTCAAAAATTTTCAGCGCTTTTCGGTAATCATCATCCTTATTCAACCCTCTTTTTTTGGCTTCTTTATAAGCTATTTCCTTCAAGACTACCTCTTTAACCAAGCCTTCTTTTTGATCGGCGCCGAGATTGTCGAAGGTGAGATTTTTTAATTTTTCATTTTTAGCGACGAGCTTGGCAAGCTCATAATCTAAGTCTTGGCGAGTCACTTCTCCGCCAGAGTAAGTTGCGATGACGACCTTAGGTTTTTTCAAATTCTGACATGAAGACAGCACAAGAATTAGCGACAATGATTTTAGAAATTTTGATTTGGTGATTTTCATATTAATTGGTTAATTGAGGGTTGGTGTGGACTTGCTGCTTCTCCACGCCTCAAGAATTGCTGAACGAATTTTTTTTCTAAAGAGATTTTAGTGCTCGCTAAAAATTTTTACCAAAAGTTTGGATTGCCTAAGTTCATTTTGGAGGGTGGTCATCAAGGACTTTAAAAAATCCACATCAACACTGACCTATCAAAAAAGAAAATCGAAATCCATCCTTTTACCGAGGGGAATAAACGACAAAACAAGCTCTCAACCAAAGCCTCGTCGGCATGCTGAAGAGATTTAAAAATCATCACTGATAAATACCTCGGCCATAGATAAATCTGGGGCTACCAACAATATTTTACGAAGAGAAGACCTCTGTTGATAATGTTCTCTTATGGAGGGCAAAAAATCTAACGAAGATGTGACTATGAGGCCATGGAGTCGACTATTGCGAAGCTGACAGAATTTTCTCTTTTTAAGGACGCGGGGAAAGAAAAGAATAAAAGCGTGAATCAAAGCAAAACTTGCGTCATCCAGAGTTTTAAGTGGTGGGTGATGACAGGCTCGAACTGCCGACCCTCTCCTTGTAAGGGAGATGCTCTACCAACTGAGCTAATCACCCCACTTAAAATGTATTTTGCTAAAAATCCTCAATCGCTACAGCGTTAGCGAAATGGATGGCGGGAGTGACGAGACTCGAACTCGCGACCTCTTGCGTGACAGGCAAGCGCTCTAACCAACTGAGCTACACCCCCAAAAAAAACTTTTAAAGACCGACCCCAAAAAATGATTCCGGGCTTCACTGTCGTTTAGATCGCGACTTGATCAAAAGGATATTAATTCCCTTTGTCAGAGATCAATCTCTGTCGTGCGCGCCTCATAAAATCACTTTCATGAGAGTTTCAAAAATTTCCTTGTGCATTAACACAAAAAAATTTTCCCAAAAATTATTTTAAAAATCTTTGGGAAAATTTTTTCGAAAAAAACCCTTACGCGAAGTATTCTCGCGCAAGGGTTTAGAAACTATTTTACAGAATCTTTCAATGCTTTACCAGCAGCGAATTTCACGCGCTTAGAAGCTTTGATTTGGATTTCTTTACCAGTTTGTGGGTTACGACCTTTTCTAGCAGCAGTTTTTACTACTTTAAAAGTACCGAAACCGATCAAAGTAACTACGTCACCTTTTTTAAGAGCTTTTGTAGTTGCTTTAAGAAGAGCTTCTACAGCAGCGCTAGCGTCTTTTTGAGAAAGGCCAGTTTGGTTGGCGATTTCTTTGATTAAATCTGTTTTGTGCATATCAATGATCTCTTTTTGATTAATATTTTGAGGAAAGAAACATGTCACGAAGCAGCTTGTAGACTGGCTCCGCAGCAGGTTGCTTGGCGAAATTATTTACGAAAAATTTGAAAGCAACTACTATTCTAAATTATTTTTATGTGTCGAGGCCACGACTGGTAAGGCTCGACAAAAATAGGTTTTTTTCCGTCACAATAAAATCAAGATTCTGATCGGTCTCTTCGGTTGGCAGTAAATCTTGCGAGAGCTGAAAATCAAAGGCTAAACCGATTGTTGTAATTTTAGATTCTTTATTTTTTAGAGACTCAATTGTGCGATCAAAAAATCCCCCACCCCTGCCGAGCCTTGATAATCCTAAATCGAATGCAAGTAGCGGTAAAATTAGAAAATTAGGAAAAATTTCTTCCCCCTTGGTTGGCTCGTTGATTTTCCTAAAAGATTTATTGGCGCTAAAACTGGTTTCTTGAGTAAATAAAATAAATTCCAATGGCTGATTTTCGGCAAGGATTTTTGGGTAAGAAAATGAAATTTTATTTTTTATAAAATCCTTTGCGATTAGATTGGTCGAGACCTCATCGGACATTGAGAAATAAAGAGAAAAAATTTTTCCACAGTCTTTCTGATAAATTCTTGGTAAAAGATTCTGTAAAAAATTCTGATTAATTTGTTGCGATCTTTTCTTAATTTCATCCGACGACAATTCCGCCATTTTGGCTTTGAAAATTTTACGCAGGTCAGCTTTGCTCATCAAAGTTTTTGAATTTTTTTCGTTAAATTTTCGATGTAGCTCGCGATGTTTTCGATGTTGTCGCTCATCGAATCACAAACTTCCCGAGAGCTAAATTTTTCTTCTGTTGCAGATATTAATTCTTCTTCCATGGCCAGAGCAGACATTACCAATAGCATTTTTTCATCAGAAAATTTTAGCGAAAATGATAGCTCATCAAGCCTTTGATTTAGGCGATTGGCGAGCTCTAATAGCTTTTCTTTTTGCTCAGTTTCGCAAGCGATTTTGTAATATGATTTTCCGATCTGTATTTCAACTGTCATATTTTCCGATTACTTCATGAATAGCTGCCAGGTCGGCTTCCACAGCGTCGACCAGATTATTTTTTTGCTGACGAAAAATTGAGATTCTTTGTCCAAGAATTTTATTTGTTTCGCGTAAAAATTCTGCCTCTTTGCCGAGTTCAGCTAATTCATTTTGTAGATGATTTACTTCTATGCCCATGCGGGACATTGCGACCAGTTTTGACTCGTCATCTGTTGCGAGTAAATCCGTATTAAGCAACGCTTCATGAATTTTTTCTTTTACAGCTTCTTCGAGATTTTTTAGTGCAGCAGATAACTGCTTTCGAGCCTGATTAAATCTGGCCTCGCTCTCGAGCTTCACGAGCGGTAATCCTTGTTGATCTTGATGTATTCTTCGTTTAGGTCGCACGTCCAAACTACACCTCTACTTGCGCCAATTCCAAGATTTACGGAAATCTTTACTTCCGAACCGGTGAGATATTTATGCACTAAATTTTCTACATATTCTGGATGTTTAGCGCCGTCTTTAGTGATTGGATGATCGCCAATTTTTACGATTATTTTTTCTGGAGAAGTTTCTGAACAAGACTTTCCGACCGCCATTATAATGCGTCCCCAGTTAGGATCGGCGGCGGCGATTGCGGTTTTAACCAAAGGCGAATTAGCGATTGAGAAGGCAACTTTTTTAGCCTGCTCGTAAGTTCTGGCACCTTCGACTTCGACTTCGATTAATTTTTTTGCACCTTCGCCATCGATCACGATCATCTTTGCAAGGCCAAGAGCTAATTCATTCAACGTATTTTTAAAATCTTTCAGTTCAGGTGAATGTGAATCGACGATTTCATGATTTCCTGCTGCCTTTGTCGCAAATAATAAAACAGTGTCATTCGTTGACTGGTCTGAGTCGACAGTGATTGCATTGAAGCTGTGTTCGACAGTTTCTTTGAGTAAAATTTGTAAAGTTGCCGGACAAATATTGGCATCGGTAAAAATGTATCCGAGCATTGTCGCCATATTTGGCGCGATCATTCCTGAGCCCTTGGAAAAGCCGATTAGTCGGATGTCTTGCTCAGCGATTTTACAAGTTCTGCTAATTAATTTTATCTTAGTGTCCGTGGTCATGATCGCTTGCGCAGCCTTACTCCATAACGGCTCGTTATTTGCAGAATCTTTGACCATTTGCGGAATCGCCGCCTCTATTAGTTCAACTTTCAATGCTTCGCCAATCACGCCGGTTGAAGAAATAAGAACCTCTTCAGACTTACAGCCAAGCTCTTTTGCAACTTTATTAGCTGTTCTTAAAACTGCGTCATCTCCTTCTTTTCCAGTGAAGGCATTGGCATTTCCGGCGTTGACGATCAGGGCTCGAGCCTTGCCACTTTCGACATTTTTTTTACACCAAACGACAGGCGCTGCTGGCATCGAAGAGGTTGTAAAAACCCCGGCGACATTGGCCGGTTGGTCAAATGTAACGAGCAAAAGATCGTCACGATTTTTATATTTTAAACCACAGTTTGTGGTGCTGATTTTTAAGCCTTTAAGCATTTTGAAAACTCCTGAATTTTTTTTGTAACTGCGCTGACAATTTCAACTGAAGATTTTTTTTCTGCCATTTCTTTCACCAGTACAGAGCCAATAATCACGGCATCTACGCCAATTTGAGAAAATTCTCGAACTTGCTGTGGAGTTTGAATTCCAAAGCCAATTGCAATTGGTAATTTAGAAATTTTCTTCAGATTTTGTAAATTTTTTACATTGTCTTTGGCCTTTGCTAGAGTAGTGCCAGTGATGCCGAGAAGAGAAATTAAGTAAAGAAATCCGCCAGCATTTTTAGTGATTTTTTTCTGACGCTTAATATCAGTTGTCGGCGCAATTAGCCTGATCAAATCGAGTTTTGTTTTTGAGATTTGCGGCAAAATTTCTTGTTCTTCTTCAGGCGGAAGATCGACGATCAAAAAGCCATCAACACCTGATTCTTCTGCTTCGGCAAAGATTTTATTCAGGCCAAATTTCAAAACCGGATTGTAATAAGTCATCAAGATCAACGGAGTTTTTTTATCTGATTTTCTGAATTCCGTGACCATTTTCAAAACCTTCTGAAGTGTCATACCAGCAGCAATCGCGCGCTTTGCAGCGATCTCAATTGTTGGTCCGTCTCCTGCGGGATCAAGAAAAGGCACGCCCAGTTCAATCATATCCGCACCCGCTGCTGGCATGGCTTTAAGTGTCGCAAGCGAAGTTTCATAATTCGGATCGCCAGCGCAAATATAGGCGATAAGAGCGGCTCTTTTTTGAGCGCGAAGCTCTTTGAATTTTTGTTCAATTCGTTTCATTACAACTTCACTCCAAAATGTTTTGCAATGGTGTTGATGTCTTTATCACCGCGGCCAGAGAGGTTCACAATAATGCTTTGATTCTTCCTCATTTTCTTCGCAAGTTTACAAGCAAAAACAATGGCGTGAGCAGATTCTAGTGCCGGAATAATTCCTTCCGTTTGACATAAAAGCTGAAAGGCATTCACCGCTTCTTCGTCTGTTGCACTGACATATTCAACACGTTTTGTTTCGTACAAATAAGCATGTTCCGGACCGATTCCTGGGTAATCCAAACCAGCAGAAATTGAATGCGCGTCTTGAATTTGTCCGTCAGAATTTTGTAAGAAAAAAGTTTTATTTCCGTGCAAAATCGCAACCGAGCCTTTGCTAATTGATGCAGAATGCTCACCGCTTTCCAAGCCTTTTCCTGCCGCTTCAACGCCGTACATTTTTACTTTGTCTTTGAGAAATGGATGAAACAAACCAATCGAATTCGATCCACCGCCGATACAGGCAACTAAAGCATCGGGAAGTTTTCCTTCCGCTTTTTTAAACTGCTTTTTTGCCTCTTTTCCGATCACCGAATGGAAATCGCGAACCATTGTTGGATAAGGATGTGGGCCAGTGACGGTACCAAGCAAATAATAGGTATCGCGAGAATTAGCGATCCAATCCCTCATCGCTTCATTGATGGCATTTTTTAAACTTTTTGAACCGCTTTCAACCGATATCACTTCTGCTCCAAGAAGCTTCATTCGAAAAACATTTTGGGCCTGACGCTCGACGTCTTTTGCACCCATATAAACTACGCAAGGCAAAGAAAAAAGCGCACAAACTGTCGCAGTAGCGACTCCATGTTGGCCTGCTCCGGTCTCGGCAATGATGCGCTTTTTGCCCATTCTTTTCGCAAGTAAAATCTGTCCTAAGCAGTTGTTGATTTTGTGTGAACCGGTGTGATTCAACTCGTCGCGTTTCAAATAAATTTTCGCACCGCCAATTTTTTTAGTAAGTCTTTCAGCTAGATATAAAGGGCTTGGACGACCAACGTAATGTTCTAAATAATGAGCAAATTCTTTCTGAAACTTCGGATCTTTTTTGGCTTTCGCGTAAGCCGCTTCAAGCTCCAAAACTGCTGGCATCAAACTTTCAGCAACATATTGACCACCGAATTGGCCGAAATTTTTTTTCATGTTAAGGAATAATAGAGAGAAGGTAAGAAGTTGGCCAGACGTTGGACGAAGGTTAAAAACATGCAAGACGAGTGTGTGACAAATTTCCTGGATCGCCACCTTCGCTGGGATGGCGTGAAGTTACTTCGCTCGAACAATTGGACTTCTTCGCGCTGAAGTGAAGATTGTAATAATGAATTTAACCTACAACATGGCTTGTCTTGAGCAGTTGCTGAAGCGTGATGGGATAGTCGTGTCGATAGTCACTTAAAACCAGAAGTCGCAAGCAAAAAAACCACAAAAAATCACGACTAACCAAATTTATTGCTAAATCTAGGTAATAAAAAGAAGATTTTTCCCAACTGAATTTTTGATTCAAAAATTCGGAATCAAAAAAATCTCTGGAATCAAATTTGCTTGGGTAAATTTGGATTTTTAGAGACCTCCTTAATCATGCGAACAACACGTCAAATTTTTACGCGTTATGCGATGCAAAGCTCTGATTAAATCCAAATAAATTCATAACCAAATCTTAATAAAATGAAAAAAACATCAATAATCTTGTCTGCTTTATTACTAAGCTTGGCTTCTTGCACTTACAAATATACTCCAGCATCAAGCGCAATGATCAACGTAACAGACTACGAGATTGGAGATTTAAGCAAATTAAAAACCGGGGAAGCGTGCATGACCAGAGTTCTTGGTTTTCCACCTTCTAATGCCAGCACTTCTGTGATCGATGCAATGAAAGACGGAAAAATATCAAAAATTAAAATGATTGATAGTAGCGTCTCTAGCACTGTCTTTACCTCAACAGTGTGCATCATCGTGCACGGTCTTTAATAAATAAGACGTTTTTATGACCACTAAACTTTTTGCATGGGTACTGCTTATATTCGTCGTTTCTTGCGCTGGACAAAGTAGCAAATCCAACTTTGGTCCAACTAAATCCAGTGTAGGCAATCTTTCTTTTGGTGATATTAAAAATCTTAAAGAATCTCAAAGTTGCTCCGATGGCTCCATCGGATTCGCTAGGGTTTTCGCATCTATGTATACTGTTGGGATTTCTGAGCTAAGTATCTCTAGTTATGTCGATCTTTACGAAGACGATAAGTACAAATATTATGGCCAGCTACTTGTTGATAAAAGTGGAGATACGTCGATTTCAACTGCAGCAAAACTTGGCGGTATTAAGAAGGTTAAAATGGTTGATCACTCATACTCTATTACTGGAATAATGGGTCGAAGATATTGTGTAATTGTTTACGGAGAGTAAACATCGCTAAATTCTCTTTAGAAGAAACCGACCGTTCCAAAACGGAGTCGTCGGTTTTTTTGTGTCTAAAAATAGACAAACCTCTTGCCATTTTTCCCTCAGAAATAAAGCTCTCCCCACAGCTTTATTTCAACCCAGATCCGTCATTAGAATTGCGACAGTATCTCGCTAAGCCTTAATTCTATTAGCCTCGGACGAGCACCGCACCGGAAGCGTAGCATGCATACGCTGACGGAGTGGAGCAGAGAACGAGGCTAATAGAATTAAGGGTTAGTAGAGATAATGGCGTGATTCTAATGACGGATCTGGGTTCAAAGCTCAATTGAAGCCATCATCACCGGTGTCGATTAGGTAAATCTGCGAATTTTTAAAAAGATTCTTAGTAGATTCTACGGAGAAGACGGTCGCCATTTTTGATCTACTTTTCTTCTCTTTCGCTCTTGTTGCGATGGTGGTTTTGATTTCCACGTTTCAAAAAAATCAAATCACAAAAATATGAAAAAAATCTTAATCGCTACGGCCTTGATTGCTGCATTTTCTAGCTCTTTGGCGCTTGCTAAAACTGAGGGGGGGGGCTATCGGAATCGATCTAATTAAAAGTTCGGCGCAGGTTAAAAGTAATTCTGATTCTGCCGATGATGCAGGCCTCACAGAATATTACAGCCACAAGAAAAAAGACTCCGGTTACAGCGTTGGCGTGAATTACAAATACGCTTTCAACTTCAATGATTTCTTCATCGCGCCTGGTCTGTCTTACAACTTCATTAACAACGAAGCGAAAGTCGGCTATTCGAAATCAAGCGACGATTTCTATTCGCAAAGCGTGAAGCTCAATAATCAGATTAGTTTCCAAACTAATCTTGGCTACGATGTGAGTGATAAATTTGCGGTTTATGTGCCAGTGGGCGTTTCGTCATTTGGTTACGAAATCAAAACTTCTGATGTTAGTGTCTCATCGGTCACTACCAAAAAAACCGGCAGAGAATCCTCTATTTTTTACGGCTTAGGGCTTTCTTATCAGCCAGCAAAAAACTGGGTGATGAATTTGGAATATAACAAATTCCAAGATTTGAAATTAACCTCGGCAAACGCAGCAACTATTAACGGCGGCGCGATCAAAGCCAATGTTGGAGTCAACATGGTTAAACTTGGAGTTGCTTACAGGTTCTAACGCCCCTGTTATTAGTCGGAGAATCTTGTGAAAAATAACGCTCACGAGATTCTCCAAACCGCTCCAGAACAACATTTTAAAAACATGAAAATCACTCACGCAGAATTATCGGACTTAGATCAAGTTTTCGAGGTCTGCGCGCAGAATCGTGTAGCGAATAATCGTGAAAAATTTACCGACGAGGAATTTGCCAAGAATGGATTTTTGATGACTCAACTCACCAAAGAGCGTTTGGAAAAAATGCTTGCTGATCCGCAGAATTATTTTCTGTCAGTGGCCAA
>CAMBXE010000006.1 GCA_945871805.1 Rhizobium sp. Q54
TCGTCCATAAAAACATAAAGCAGATACATAACCAGCGCACCTTTGAGCATGGTTAAAATTCTTTCCTTAGGGTTTTCACTGAACAAATTTGTGAGCATCGGCAAGGCAACGCCGATCATCTCGAAGGCGTGCCACTGATTGAATCCTTGAAAATTTAGCAGGCAGGCCACGCTGTCATCGAGTGGATTTATGATTTCTCGGTGTAGCTCTTTTGTACATTCCGGCTCTTGATCGCCGACGTAAGGCACGACAGCACCATCGGCAGAATCTACGCAGACCTTATTGCAAGACATGGTTTTAGTCGGAGCGGTGCCGTGAAAAGTGGCGCTGCCGATTAAGGTTTGGTCCATAACCATTATAAAAACAGCGACATAGGCGAAGAGGATCATCGGCTGCAAACAGTAGCTCATTAGTCTTCCGAGCCATCCCTCAAAAATACCTTTGGTTTTCTCGAACATGCCGCAGGGGATGATTAACGGCGAAACAAATACGAGTAGGATAATCGCCGCCGCCGATGAGATAAAAATATGCAGCGCCCGGATTCCCAGCGAGACCAAAAAGAAACCAAAAATCATCACCGACATCGCAAAATAAATTCCGATCGGGCCGATGAGCCAGGCGGCAAACACCATCGAGGCAATATTGGCGTTAGTCATCTGCGGACCGAAGCCGAGATAGCGCATCATTTTGCAATCAATCGTGTCCCAGATTGCCAAATATTCTTTGCCGGCCGGATAAATTGACACGACTTCCTGCGTTCCATCTGAAAGCGAAACTTTGCCGAACTGACAGCCATCGCGCTGCAGCGGATCTTTCATGGTTTCAATCTTGAAAAGCATGTTGGCGAAGACCATCGAAGAGTCGTAAAATCCGCGGAAGAAAATATCCTGCCAGGCTGTGCCAACACAGAAATACATCACGAGCGCGATCTTGAAGATGAAGACCAAAATACTTTTTTTATCGCCGAGATTCGCCTTGCCGATCAGGATGTTTATTCCGTAAAACACGACAGCTAAAGTAATGCCCATCTTGATCACCAAGCGCATCACGTCCTGCACTTGCTGGAAGAATGATCTATCCTTAACTTTGTAACCTTTTCGGTAAGTTAGGTCGCCATTGGTTTTGGCGTAAAGGCCGCTAGAGCAGGTGCCATCAGCATTTGGATATTCATCGTAAGTCAGACATTTGCTGTGCCCGGCGCGATTATAAAAAAGATTCTCCAGGCTTTCTTTAATGCATTGAGCAATCGGCGCGGTGAAGTGGGTTTGTTTGCCCATAACAACCCCGGTATTGAACCCGGTATTATTTTGCGAATCGCCGACGAAATCGAGACAAGCCTGCGCGAAATAAGGCGAGCCTAAACCGCTTTGGTAAGGAGATGGCTCCATCGCAGTTTTGGCGCAGTGGACTAGATACTGGCAATAATTTTTACATTTGCCGGCTTTCTCGTTGTAGGTGCAATCAGCATTTCTGACTTCGCTATTGGACTCGCAGTTACCGGCATCAATTTGCTCTTGGGTGATTATCGTCCATCTATTTTCGCTGCTACTCCATTTACCGTCGCGATAAAAATCACAATAATCTGAGCCGCCGCCAATGTTAAAATTATACGGGCAAAGGCTGTAGGTTTTGGCGCAAAGTAAACGCCCTTCGCTATCCGCAGACTCTGTTTCAAAGCGAACGCCACCATTTTCAATGTGAGCTTGCGAGACGCCGGTAGTTTTGTCGACGTAACCCGGAAGCATCATCTTACATTGCTCATTTTTTTTGCAGAAAGTTGGGGTGTTTCTCTTCTGTGCCCAATGAGTTCGATCATCAGGAACGTCAATACTATCTGCAGCCTTGGTATCGACGGCTGCAATGTTGGTGTAATCAAGGCACATAAAATTTTGACTACGATTGAGACAGCATTCGTAGGCGGTCTTCATGTCGCTCAAATTAACGTCAGTATTAGCAGTCTTGCCGCCAGGTAATACGAGGTATTGTTTGCAATTATAATTTCCTGCCTCGGTGCCTTTTAGGTAATATTTTTGTTTCGGATAATTACCCCATTTGTCCTTACTGCCAACCCCTTTTGTTGGATCGTAACAGGTGGGTCCTGTGTAAGGATTATCTTCATATTCCACTCCGTTATAAAACCATTCACGGTATGGTTGGTTTGCAGAATTCAAGCCGGTGGAGCTGGTATTTTTAAGTCTGATGTATTCATCAATTTGGCCCTGAACCCGGGCTTTGTGGTCCTCTGCGCTAAAATCATATTGATTCACATTGGGCTTCATCCAATTAGCGCCGCAGACAAAAGTCTCTTCAAACACGGTCGTGGCTATCCCGTATTGAATACCTAAAAACACCAAAAAGGAACTCATCGCGACACCAACAGAAGCAAGCGCGGTGCAACATGCTGAATTGCCAGAAGCGCACTTAGGCGTGCATGCAGCGACATCTATAAGGTCCATAAATATCGACGGAGTGACTCTTATCGGAGTATTATTTTTGCAGTACGAATTCATGGCAACTATCGCGATCTTAACAGCTGCGTACGCACCAAGAACAACGCCCAAACAAACTTCATTGGTCATCACAAATTCCACATCTTTCCCGCCAGAAGTTGGATCAAATTCCAAGCCTTCAACCGCGCCGTTAGCGGCGCTGCAAGTGCGCTCTCTGCCTATTCCGGTTGCAATATCCGCGTAAGAATCTTTCGGCACCAAAATCGTGAGCAGAAAAACAAAAATGAAAAATAATTTACAGATATTCCGAATCATTTCTTGCCAGATCTTTCGTAGTAAAGAGGCAGCCAATCATCCGGATCTTCTCCGACTTCGCTGATGATTTCATCAAGCATCACGATCGTTTCAGCGCGAGCAGAAAGAACCCTCACCACTTCATCCATTCCACTTAAATCAACGCGCGCGATCACGCCATCACTATCTTGTTTAACCAGAAAAAATCTGCTCGAAGGATCTGTAGTTTTCACCAAGTTAAACTCGCGCTCTGAAAGCATAAAAACTTCACGATAAACAATAGTCGCCTTGAGGTTCGGCAGGAAAATTTGCGTCGCGGTTTGTTGTACGAGAGTATCGGAAATACTGCTCTTCGCCGCATCTTCCACCGATTGAGTCGCGAAAACCACGAAGGTGTTAAGTTTTCTTAATACCTTCAGCCAATCTTTAATTTTCGGCGCAAAAACTGGATTGCCGATCAGCGCCCAAGCTTCGTCGAGCACGATCATTGTTGGTTCGCCGTGCAACGAGTTTTGGATGCGGTGGAAGAGGTAAAGTAGCACCGGCGCAATCGCCATTTTATCGCCCAAAATATGCCCCATCTCAATGCCAAAAACGCGCGAAGAATCGAAGTCGATTAGATCAACTTCATTGTCGAAAAGTTTTGCATGCGAACCTGTTGTGTGCCACATCGCTAAGCGATTCGCCAAAGTTCCTGGGCCACCTATTCCCATGAATGGCGCAATGTTGCGCATTCTTCTTTGTTCTTGCGGCAATTTGTAATTTCCGTTCACCGCTTCGTTAATGCGCTCAACTTCATGTGCGGGCAAAATAGCGCCGTCCAGGCTCACCAGAGACTTCATGAACTCGATAAGAAATGAGCGATTTTCGCTAGTGTCGACAAGTTGAAATGGATTGAAGCCAGAAGTTCTTGATGCATCAGGATGCATGTAACGGCCGCGAATCGCGCGCACAAAGATTTCCGCGCCACGATCCTTGTCGAAGAAAAATAATCTCCCCTGAAATTTTTGTGCCTGCGCGCAGAGGAAAGTTAATAAGACAGTTTTACCGGCGCCAGTCGGGCCAATGATCATCGTGTGTCCGACATCGCGAACGTGAAAACTGAAGAAATAAGGCGTTCCCGAAACCGTGTTTAAAACAGTTACGGCATCACCCCAATGATTTCTTTTTCGCTTGCCCGAAGGATAATTGTGGAAGGAGGCAAAGGCGGCAATGTTGAGAGTATTAACCGTACTGCGTCGCGCCATGAATTCTTGATTGCACGGAAGCTGCGCCCAAAAAGCCGGCTCCATATTCATGCGCTCGCGCACGCCAATAATTCCAGAATTTGAAAGTTCGACTACGGCCAAAGAAAGCGCGCTTTCCAGCGCCTTTGGAGACTCTTCAACACAGAGGATTGTCATGTGATGCATGCCGAAACCGAACTCGCCACTCATTGCAGAATCGAGTGCTTGGTCAATATCACGAATTTGTGAAACCGCGACGTCTTCAGATTGCACGAGACGACGTTGTTGCAACTGCATCGAACTAATCGCCACCATGCGATTAATGAAAGTGAATGACTGGCTAATCACCATTTCAAAAGGCATCTGCATGAATCCATCGAAAACTCCGGCATGCGTCGAAGGCCGGTATTCCTTGATCGCGACTAGACCCGCATATTTTACTCCAGTCGCGTGATGCACTTCGATCGATTTCTTGCCGAAGAAAAGTCGGTTGATTGGCAGGTGATGAGAGATTTCGCCAAGGGGCACCGTCATTGGCTGCGCACTTCCGCAATTCACAATTCTCGCTAAAAATTCGAGTAACTCCGAAGTAACTCCGCCTTCATTTTCTACCAGGTCAAGCAAGTGCGCGCCGTAATTTCCAAAGCCATTTAACACGCGTTCAGTCATTTCATCGAGCTCGTCAAAAGCCTCGCGCATGTAGTTTTCCCACGAAGTTTTATCCGCACTGTGCTGCAATTTTTTCGCCATGTGCTCGATCATTGCAGCGCCAGAAGAATCTGCGCCGCGAGTGATGGTGAGGTAATGTTCGTTGACGAAACATTTAGTATCTGAGTGCTTCGCCATCCACTCTGCATTAACGCGCTGCGAAAAAATTTCCGGCATTTCTCCATCTGGAAACCCTTTTTCTTTGCGTCGGATTGTGTGGAAATAAAGCGAGAAGCCGCCCGCCGCCATGCCTTTTAGCAAGTTATTTCTGGAGGCTTTTTTGAGATCAACATCGATGTCATCCGCAGTTTCAAAGGCGAAACCCTTAATCTTTACCACCCGCACCAACTCTTCCTTATAGGTCAAAATCGTGCTCGAATTCCAGTGGCATTTGTAAGGAATAAAATGCGCCGCAGAAACTTCTTTCTTGGCAATGTGTTCCTTCGCTGGTTTGAGGGTTCTTAGGCGCATTAAAAATTTATGATTTTTTGTAGGTGGTGCGTCGTAAATCGTAAGTCATAGCTGACAATATTTTTTTCTCATCTCCTTCATCCCTCTTCTGTCACCCCGGCGCATGCCGGGGTCCATCTCGTCACAAATATTTTGAAAAATGAGAAGACAAAAAATGATACATATCCGCATCGACCCCGTCATAAAGACGGGGTGACAAACAAGAGAGCTTTGTTCGTCCTCGAGATAACAGGAAAAAATTTGAAAAATTAAATTTCATCAACACGATGCGCGCCTTCAGTGTGGCGGAGTAGCTCAGTCGGTAGAGCAACGGGATCATAATCCGTGTGTCGGGGGTTCGATTCCCTCCTCCGCTACCAATTTAAAAATTTTTGTGACCAAAATTTTTAGTTCAAGTTGAGTCCTTCGGGGTAAGGGCGGCCTTTCCCACTCCGCACAGATTTTTTATTTACGACCCTCATCAGCAGATTTACCGCCACCTTTACGCGAAGGATATCTCTCAGCAAACGTCTCAGCTTTTTTTCCGCCCTCTCGAGCTTGCCCCTCTTCAAAACCAAGGCGATCCAACAATTCTTTTTTCAGACAAGGTTTTTCTGCGCCCCGTCTCCGCCCGCTGAATTGGGCACCAAATCAAGAAACGTCGGCCTACCATTTTTAGAATTTTCAATGGCGTGATCACGGCGCACTCGAAAGTTCTCATCTTGGTTCCCTCATCGGTTAGGTCGGCTTTTTCTCTAAAATTAAAAAATTAACCGCTGGTTGAGCTTTTAGCGCTGGTCGAGCGGAGTCGAGACCTCGTGAATAAGACTCTAGAGGTCTCGACTTCGCTCGACCGACGGATGTGGCTAACCCTCCTTGATCCCCGCCCTCGCGGGGATGACGGGGAAGAGATCGAGAATAACAACAAGCTAAAAAATAATTTTTTTCTTAGATTTTCGCCACGTGGCGAAAATCTCACTCACACCTCACCGCCCCAATAAATAACTGGCACAAAGCCACTTTCACTTCTTCGACACCGCCATTCTAAATTCACGTGTTTTAGGCCAAAAACCGTGAATTTGACAATTTTTTTCTCTAAATTCACGGTTTTTGGCCTAAAACACGTGAATTCAAATTTCAGCGCCCACCAACCTCATTACCACTCTTGCCTCCGCCGCCCTTACGTGACGGATATTTTTCAGCAAATGTTCCGGCTTTTTCTTCGGCAACTTCTGTTTGCTTTTCCGACATTTTTTCTTTCGCCCAGCCACGAATTTCCTCAGCAATTTTTGCAGTCGCGCCCTCACCAGAATGGTCGTAAACAGCATCCGCCTTCATCTTTGAACCAAGCGCAACTGAAGTTTGGCCATCTTCAAAACCAAGTTGATTCAACATTTTTTTTCCTTCGCGTAGAGTAGCAAAAACGCCGCTCATTTTTGATTGATGTTCCTCGGTAGCAGCTTCACTCATCTTGCGAATTTTCACTCCATTTTCATCGCCAAATTTTTCTGCAGCTTGGTAAATGTCAGCTTGACGCAAAGTTCCTACTACCCCTTCAACATCGGCCCCAAACAGCGCAGTATATTGTTTTAATGGAAAAATTCCGTCTCTTTGATCGCCAGGATTTCCGCCTGGAGCCAAGGCTTTTTTATTTCGCTCATCCATTCTTTCTGTTAAATCTTTGGCCGACACATGAACCAAAGCTACGTGAGTTGGACAGTCATAACCGCTCTTGATCAAATGCGCTTTAAAAGCCTCGACGATATCTCTGCCCGGCACCAAGTCAGAATCCTCTCTCCTCTTTAAAACCGGGGTCATGTCAAGAATCGTTGGAATGCCTTTTTTAGAATTTTCAATGGCGTGATCAAAAGCTCTTGTATTCTTCCCCTCGTGAGTGAGGTCGGCTTTCTCTCTGAAATTATTCGGATTTTCTTTGGCTAAAGTTTTTAAAATTTCTAATGCCCGTTCGTTGTAACGACCTTCAGTTTGCGCTAAAAACTCATCACGATTTTTGGTAAATTTTTCATCATCATTCAACTGCAAAATCTTACCAGTTTCTGCATCCTTCACCTTGCTTAAATACACTCCATCAATGACCTGCCAAGGATCTGGAAAACTATCTTTAATGGCTTCAAATTTTTCGTTACCCTTCAATAAATTTTGGCAGCGCTCCGTATCATTCTCTGACTCCAAATCTATTCCCCAAGTTTCAAAACCTAAATTTTCCGAAGCCTGATCTTGGTCCTCAATCTCTTCACAAATTGTGCTTTTTCCGGCGGTCGATGTGCCGAGTAAAAAAATTATCGGAGCTGGTTTTGACATGATTTTTATTTTTAAATTAACTGGCGGTCTAGTTGTAGCGCTGGTTGAGCGGAGTCGAAACCAAGCGGATTTGAGGCTCGGTGGCAGGAACCTTCCCTTGGTTTCGATTTCGCTCAAACAGCGGGTTTTGTAGTTCGGCCGCTAGTGGAAATCTCGATTATTCTTTTTGCGATGCCCAATCCTCCTTCGTATTTTTTTTCATCACCCATCGCCTCAGTAATGGGGGCAAGGCCGGGGCAGTGGTGATTAATTTCGCCGAGTAAAACTTCGAGATCATTTCCGACTAAAATAAAATCGGCGCCGAGCTCGATTGTGTCGTGATATTTTTCGCGCAATTCGCCGTTCAAAACTTGCAGAACTTTTGCGCATTTTTTTTGCAGATCTTTCTGCTCAAATTTTGTGAGATCAGAGATTGGTCGCGGGGTTGATCCGCCGACGATGTAGCCGGTGGTAAAATCTTCGCTTTCTGCAGCTCGTAAACTTTTTCGGAAGGTGTATCCGACACATTCGAAATCGCCTTTTTCATTTTTAATAATAGTCGCGCGAATGTCGCCCTGCCTGATTCCTTCGAGAAATGGCTGGGCTAAAATTTGTCCGCGATAAAGCTCTTCGCCGTGTTCGATGCAGGCTTTTTTTACGTCTTTTTCTTCAGCCAGATCGAGAGCAAAAACTCCGAGCGATTGCGCTAAATCTTTTGGCTTGATCACGACTTTCTTTTTGCCGCCGAGGGAGGAATTTTGATAAATTTTTTCGTAAGCGTCGCCCATCGACGCAACTGCTTGTGCGTAGTTTTCATCACTCAATTTAAATTCTGCGGTCGGTGTCGCAATGTCAGAAAATTTTTCCAATTCCTTGTCGTGCAAACCGAGTGGGCAATTAAAAATGTGCCGGGGAAATTGCGCTCTAAAATCACGCAAAACATCTTCGATATTTTTTTCTCCAACAGGTGGAAACGGCGCTTTCATTGGTTCGAGGCGCTGAATAATTAAATCAAATTCATCATTAGGAATTTTTTGGTTAGTAACGGACTTAAGTTCAGCGTCATCCCGGCGGAGGCGGGGATCCAGAACGACAGGCTCGGAGTAAATTGTTAACTCGTCCCGGATCCCTGCCTCTGCGGGAATGACGACCGAAAAATCTTGAATCAAATCTTTCACTTTTACCTTCGCTACTTCCGGCGAAAAATTTCTGATCTGATGATTAATTTCTGTGTATTTTTTTGTTAAAATTTCCGCCTGTTTCTCATCAATTTTTACACAAAAATTTTCAGCAAAATTCCAAACGTAAACATCGGAGGAGCTAGCGGCAGCAAGGATGTAAGCTAGAGTAGTATTTTTGCCCAAAAACATTTCGGCAAAAGATTCGTTAACTATTACTAAGGTTTTCATCATTGAAATTAAGTTGCTGAGTCTTTTAGGATGGCCGCTTCCCACATTTTTGTTCTTACGTCATTACTTACAAAATAACATGTCAAAAACATCTCCATTCTTCAGTGCGAATATCGACTTCATCAATGAATTTTGTCAGAATGACGGAGATTTTCGCGACGCTCCGAGCTGGGCGCCAAAGAAAGATTTAGCTCCGGCAGAATCTGCTCCGGTTAAGCCGGGGAAGGTCGAAAAAGATGTTGAGATTCGCCTCAAAAATTTAGTTTCTGCTTACAAAAGATTTGGTCATTTGGCGGCAAATCTTGATCCCATCGGACTTTCTGTGCCACAATATGTCGCCGAAATCGATCCAAAAAATCACGGATTAACTTCGGCCGAAGCTGCACAAACTGCAGCAAAATTAAATGCGATTTATTGCGGTTCAGTTGGTTCGGAATTTGAGTACATTAGCAATCAAACCGAAAAAGATTGGTTAGCGCGCGAAACAGAAGCGACGCTACTTGGCAGCATTTCCAAAGATGAAAAAATCAAGATTTTATCAGAAGTAATTCGCACCGAAAAATTCGAACAATTTTTGCACAAACGCTTCCCCGGCGCGAAAAGATTTTCGGTCGAAGGTGGAGATGCAGCAATGCCTTCAGTTGAAAAAATAATTGATGTCGCGGCAAAATCTGGCGTGAATAAAATCGTTATCGGCATGGCGCACCGCGGTCGCTTGAATACACTTACCGGGATCATGGGCAAGCCTTACCACCAGATGTTCGCCGAGTTTAAGGGAACTCCGGGAATGCCTGAGGGAATCACCAAATCGGGAGACGTAAAATATCACATGGGTTACGCTTCAACGCGTGAAATCGCCGGCAAAAAAATTGATCTTTCTCTCGCGTTTAATCCTTCGCATTTGGAAGCGGTAAATGTGATCGCGGCCGGACGAATCCGCGCCAAACAAGATCTCGGACGCGACGGCATGGCCTTACTAATTCACGGCGATGCGGCTTTTGCTGGCCAGGGTTCTGTCGCAGAAAGTTTAGTGATGAATGGCTTGGACGGCTACAATACTGGCGGCGTGATGCATTTGATCATTAATAACCAAATTGGATTTACCGCTAATCCGACGGATTCTCGCAGCACAACTTATTGCTCTGATCTCGCGAAAATGATCGACGCACCAATCTTTCACGTTAATGGTGACGATGTTGAAGCGGTGGTAAAAGTTTCTGACATTGCGATGCGCTACCGTCAGGCTTTCAAAAAAGATGTGGTGATCGATTTGATCTGCTACCGCAAATATGGTCACAATGAAGGCGACGAGCCTCTTTACACCCAGCCAGTGATGTACACAAAACTCAAAGATCATCCAACTCTTGAGAAAATTTATTCACAAAAACTGGTTGCAGAAAATGTGATTTCTGCCGCTGAACATGAAAAATTAGTCGCTGATTTTGAGGCGCACTTGAGCAGCGAATTTGACAAAGCTACCGACTTCAAACCGAAAGAAGCAGATTGGATGAAGGCCGACTGGAGTAAGATCGAAGACGGCAACGATTCTTTACCAAAGACTGCGGTTGCGAAAAAAACTTTGCAGAATTTGATCGAAAAAACTCTCGAAATTCCTGCGACATTTAACGCTAATCCAAAAATCGTTAAACAGCTTGAGGCCAGAAAAGACGCTGTCTTAAGTGGCAAGGGAATCGATTGGGGATGTGGCGAAGCTCTCGCTTTTGCCTCACTTTTAAACGAAGGTTTTCCGATAAGAATGACCGGACAAGATTCTGGTCGTGGCACTTTTTCACATCGGCACTCAATGTTGCACGACGCCAAGACTGGTGAGTGTCACAACATTTTTACAAACATCGGAAAATACGAAGTTTACGACTCGGTTTTATCGGAATATGGCGTGCTTGGTTTTGAATATGGCTACTCACTTTCAGCGCCAAATATCCTAACAATTTGGGAAGCGCAATTTGGTGATTTTGCCAATGGTGCGCAAATTATTTTTGATCAATTCATCGCTTCATCAGAAGTGAAATGGTTGCGCAAATCTGGCTTGGTGATGCTGTTGCCACATGGTTACGAAGGTCAAGGCCCCGAACATTCTTCAGCGAGATTGGAGCGTTATTTGCAAGCCTGCGCCGACAATAATTTGCGCGTGGTAAACATCACTAATCCGGCAAATTTCTTCCACGCATTGCGTCGGCAGTTGCTTGGAAAAGATCGCAAACCACTCGTCGTGATGTCGCCAAAATCACTTCTTCGTCATAAGCTTGCCACTTCAACAATCGAAGAATTTTCTGATTTAAATTTTAGATCAGTCATCGGCGAAACCTTGCAAATCAAGAAGGCGCGCAAGGTTATTCTTTGCTCAGGAAAAGTTTATTATGACTTGATCGAAGCGCGTAAAACAGACGATATTGCAATCATTCGCCTCGAACAACTTTATCCATTTCCGGCAGAAGAGTTGAGGGCGGAGCTCAAAAAATTCCAAGGTGCAGAAATCGTCTGGTGCCAAGAAGAGCCGCGTAACATGGGCGCTTGGAAATTTGTCGAAGAGTTAATCGAAGAAATAATTTCTCGTCCAAAATATGTTGGTCGCATTTCTTCTGCGTCTCCGGCAACTGGCTACGGCTCTTACCACGCCAAAGAACAGAAAAAATTAATTGACGAGGCACTGAGCTAAAATAACTTTTTTTATTCAACCTGTTTAACTTTTCAAAAATATGACTCTCGAAATTAAAGTTCCCGCCCTTGGCGAATCAGTATCTGAAGCATCAATCGCGAAGCTTCACAAAAAAGTTGGCGATGCGGTTAAGGCCGATGAATTGATCGTTGAGCTCGAAACGGACAAAGTTACTCTCGAAGTAAATGCTCCATCAGCTGGCGTGATTTCTAGTTTGAATGTTGCGGAAGGTGACAGTGTCAAAGTCGGCGATTTGATTGCGGTGATGCAAGAAGGTGGTGCGGCGATAACTGCCAAAATAGTTGCTCCAGCGCTTGAAGCTAAACAACAAGATTCGCATTTACTTTCTCCTGCTCCGAAAAAATTGGCGGCAGAAAATAATGTCGACACTTCAACAATTTCTGGCTCAGGAAAAGATGGCCGGGTTACTAAAGGGGATGTTCTTGAGGCAATTTCAAAACCTGCTGCGCCTTTGGCACCAAAGGCTCCGACTAACTTCGGTGAAAAGCCAATCGAGCGCGTGAAGATGTCGAGACTGCGTTTAAAAATTGCTGAGCGCCTGAAAGAATCACAAAATACCGCAGCGATCCTAACGACATTTAACGAAGTCGACATGAGCTCTATCATGGCTCTGCGCGCCGAATACAAAGATGTCTTCGAGAAAAAACACGGCGTAAAACTTGGCTTCATGTCTTTCTTTGTTCGCGCTTGCGTTGCTGGATTGAAAGAAATTCCTGCGATAAATGCCGAGATCGACGGCGCCGATATCATCTACAAGAATTTCTATGACATCGGGGTGGCAGTTGGCTCGCCGCAAGGCTTAGTTGTTCCTGTACTTCGTGATGCAGACAAGCTTGGTCTCGCTGGAATTGAAGCTGGAATCTCTGATCTCGGCAAAAAAGCACGTGACGGAAAATTGACAATTCCTGATTTAACTGGCGCAACTTTCACCATTTCAAATGGCGGAGTTTACGGCTCGCTAATGTCTACTCCAATCATCAACCCTCCGCAATCTGCAATCCTCGGAATGCACAAGATTCAAGAGCGCCCGATGGTTGTGAGCGGTAAAATCGAAATCCGCCCGATGATGTATTTGGCGCTTTCTTACGACCATCGCGTAATCGACGGAAAAGAAGCGGTGACTTTTTTGGTGCGTGTAAAAGAGTTGCTCGAAAATCCTGTTAAGCTGGAAACTAAGAGTTTACTCGGAGTCTAAAAGGCCCGTCACCCCGAGGTTGTCGAAGGGTGACGCCGCACGCTTCGACAGGCTCAGCATGACGAATCCCCCCTACCGACTAAAATGAACTTCATCCTCGAAAAACTTATTAAAAAAGCGGCGAAAGATCCGAGTAAGTTAGTCGCAAAAGCTCCGGATGAAGATTTCATTCCCTACGTTTGTCACTACGATGAACACACTATTCTAACCAAGAATGGCGAGTTAATGCAGACTATCCGCATCGCCGGATTCAATAGCAGTTCAGCAATTTCTGAACTCATTTCTTTGCGCGAAACCGTGCGCGATTCAGTCGTCTACAACATCAAAGAAAATAAATTCGCGCTTTGGTTTAACACGATTCGTCGCCAAAAAAACATTACGCCAAAAGGCGAGTTCAAAGATTTTTTCTCCAAAAAAATTAACGACACTTGGGTCAAAGAAAATAGCTGGGACGAGCAGTTTGTGAACGAGCTCTACATCACTGTAATCACTGAAGGACTCGATACTTCTATCATAAATTGGCGCCAATTTCTGCGCTCATTTTCTTACCTCGCGACCAAATCTTTGCACCGCAATTTTCTCAAAGAAGCTCACAAAAAATTATCGAATGTTGTGCAGGGAATCTTGAAAGAGACCGAAGAATATGGCGGAAAATTACTTGGATTCAGCGAGTGGGACGGAGTTCTTTATTCCGAACCAATGCGCTTTTTTGGTAAAATTGTTAATCTCTACGAAGAGCGCTACCCAGTCTCTGTCATTGATATCTCGACCGATTTAGCAAGTCATAAAATTGCCTTCGGCGATCGCGAATTGGAAGTTGTTGGTCACAATAATAAAAATTTTGCGGCGATGTTTTCGCTCAAAGAATATTTCGAAGTTTCGACTGAATTACTTGATCACGTTCTTCAGCTTCCCTTCGAATTTATCGTCACTCAATCATTCGATTTTACCTTTAATAAAAAAAGTCTCGAGCAGCGCGAATATCAAAATTATATCCTGAAAGTCAGTGGCGATGAAGAGTTCAGGCAGTTGAGTGGAGCGGCAAATTTTGCTGATAGTAACAAAGGAAATTTGATTGATTATGGCAAGCAACAAATCACGTTAATGGTCATTAGTCGCACCAAAGAAGCGCTCGACAGAGATATTAAATTACTCTTCGAACAATTCGCCTCGCTTGGTTTTGTTTTGGTGCGCGAAGATGTTTTTTCTGAACATTGTTTTTGGTCGCAACTTCCGGCGAATTTCCGTCATTTGCGCCGCCAAAGAATTATTAACACTAATCGCATTGGCGGTTTCGCAGCCTTGCACAACTTCCCTTCCGGATCAATCGCTGGAAATAAATGGGGGCCGGCAGTTACAACTTTCCGCACCGTTTTAAACACGCCTTATTTCTTTAATTTTCACAATGGAGATCTCGGACATACCTTGGTTCTTGGTCCCAAAGGCTCGGGCAAAACTACCTTGATTAATTTTCTTCTCGCTCAATCAAGAAGATTTGACGGAAAAATTATTTACTTCGACTCCGACAGTTCATCAAAATGTTTTATTAAAGCATTAGGTGGCAGCTATTTCGATCTTTCCCAGCTCGAAGGGGAAGAATCTTTAAGCATGAATCCACTCCTCATCGGCGGTAATGAAAATAAAAAATTCCTCACCAGTTTTTTCACTAGCCTGATTGCTTTTAGCAAAGATCCCGCGCCAGAAAATGAGGTGCAATTCATCTCACAAATCATTGACCGCATTGTCGCCGCCAACACCAAAAATTTTGCTTCGGCGATTGAAATGTTTAACTCTTCCGAAACGCGCGCGATTTACGAAAGATTAAAAATCTGGAATAAGGACGGAAAACTTAACTATATTTTTAACGCAACAGGCGAAAGTAATTGGTCGAACCAAGCGGTTGCTTTCAATTTAGGATTTGTTGCCGAGCACGTGCCTGTATTGATCCCAATCATGATTTATTTACTGAATCGTCTCGAAACAGTTTTAACTGGCGCGCCGACAATTTTAGTAATCAACGAGACGTGGGATGTTTTTGACAACGTGATCCTCGGGCAAAATTTTGCCTCTTTTCTTGATCGCATGCGCCAAAAAAATTGCACCGTTATCTTAACGACAACGAATTTCGAAAGAGTTACCGACAGCAATATTACCAAAGATCTCAAGGGTCGCATCAGCACTACAATTTTTATGCCAGATGCTAATCCGCACGACTGCTACAAAAATATTTTTGGCGCTAATAACGAAGAAATGGAGATCATTAAAATGATGGCGAAAGAAGAGTATCACTTCTTGATGAAGCACAGCGACGATTCGGTAATCGCCCACTTTGATCTCTCTAGGAATATCGAATTAGTAAAAACATTAAGCGCTGACGATGTCACTGTGGCAACGATGAATGAGCTAATCGAAAATAAATCAACGGATCCAAAAACGTGGTTACCGGAATTTTTTGAAGTGCTAAAAGAAATCGAAAAAGAGCGCATTGTTGAAGAAAAAGAAAGATCAAGACTTGCAGCTTTGGCGCGAAGAAAAGCCCTGAATGCGTAAGGCCGCAAAAGTTTGGCAATCCATAAAATTATCTCGTCATTCCCGTAAAAGAGGGGAGGGCTCTATTCCAAAGCCTTCTTTCCAGGCAATTTTGCAAAAATTGGATCAGTAATTTTTGTCGAAAGTAGCGCTGCTAACCACACCAAAAAATAGAGAGGAAAAGGAAAGGCGATTCGCGATTTATTCTTTGCCAAATCGCGTTTGATGATTTTTGCGCATTGCTCAGCCGACATCAAAAATGGCATTGGAAAATCATTCACATCAGTCATTGGAGTTTTGATGTAGCCGGGACAAATCACATTCACTTCGATTCCAAATGGCGCCAGATTTCCGCGCAAACCTTCGCCGTAAACTCGTACCGCCGCCTTACTTCCAGAATAAGCTGGTGAGCTCGGCAAGCCGCGCATGCCAGCAAGAGAGGAGATCAGAGCAATCTGGCCCACAATTTGATCCGCAATTTGATCCGCAATTTGATCCGCAATTTGATCTCGGGGAAATTTATTTTTTTTGATCTTCATTTTTTCGATCGCCGGATGAATCACATTCAAAACTCCGTCGAGATTTGTCGAAAAAATTTTCTTAACTTGCGCGAAAGATTCTGAGCCGCCAGCCGTGCCCGCGGAGATGCCGGCATTTGCAATTACTAAATCAAGAACATCGATTTTTTCGATCCAATTTTTTATCGCGGATTCGTCGGCGACATCCAAAATTTCTAGAAAAACTTTTGCTCCCAACTCTTCGCAAAGACCCTTTGTTTCCTGTAATTTTTCTAAATTTCTTCCGCAGAGGAATAAATTTATTCCGCTCGCGGAGTAGCAAATGGCAAGGGCGCGCCCGATTCCGCTACTCGCCCCGGTGATTAAAATATTTTTTGGATTTTGCATTTTTTTATTTACCGATTGGTCGACTCGATCTCCAATTTGTTACCACGGCGCACGCCTGGGTAACAGCTAAAGAAATCAAAGAAAATTTAAAATCTATTCCTCTCCAGCCACTTCAAATTTTGCCAGATCGTCACAGGATTTTTTTAGTTCGTTGGTAAAATTATCGACACGATTTCCCGCCTCCTGTTGACAGGCGCGAATATATTTCTGCCTTAATTTTGTAAGCTCAAATTTTTCGTAGAGACCAGTTTTTGAATTGATTTTTTTTGGATCTTTTTTCTCGATATTTTTTTCATCATCCTGTGCAAAAAAATTCACCCCATCAATGCCGAGCGCGGCGAAATTCTGATTATTGTAGTAGTCGGAGTTACTATTTTTTCTGTCGAGATCGCGTTTTTTTTGCTCGTCCACTTTCAAAAGAGAGTCGCCAAACCTTACGTAGGAATGCTTTTGACAGATAACTTTTTCTTCTCCTTCGCGTCGAAATCTTTTTTCTTCGATCAAAGAATTACACTCGCGCGCCTTACTCTCTGCAGCTACGCATCTTTTAAAATTTAAGCTGTAAAAGTTGTAAGTAATGCAAGTCGGATATTTTTCTTTCGTTTCGTTGTAGTGAATAATCGCCGCACTAACCCGCTGATCGACCACAAAACCAATGTTGTAGGAGCGGTTTTGATGACTTAGATAATCCAAGTTTCCGTAAGGAGGAACGACCTGCTTTTCATCAATCAATATTTTGCGGCAGACAAAATAATCTTCGATTTTTGCTTGATCTTCCGTGTCAAATTCAAAGCCCATAACCAAGCATTTTTTGTGATCGCGATTGTCTATTTTTTGGTTCTCGCGAATCACTACCGACTCTGGAGTTTCGGAAACTTTAAGTGAAATTTTGGTAAGTAAGTCTCTGATCTCAAAATCACGTTTAGCCTGATCCGGCGCGACATTCTTGCCAGTGCTCAAGCGATATTTTGCGAAAGAAAGCCGACAGCGCCAATAAGCACGATTCAGAAAATTATCCTTGCGGTCAAAATTTAATTTTAACGAGGTACAGAGCTTGTGATCTTGCTTTTCAAGCAGACGAATTTCTGTGATGTTAGAAAGTAAATACGGATCTTTCACAGTAGCGCATCCTATTGAAAGGGTCGCCAAGCTGCAGATGATGAGAAGTTTTTTGTACACGAGTTTGACAGATTGTTTTTAAACAATACGTTGCGCCGCCTTTTTTGACTAGCAACTAGCAACCAGCAACTAACACATATTATGACAGACTTTCGCAATATCGCCATCATCGCTCACGTTGATCACGGCAAGACTACATTGATTGACGCGATGCTTCAGCAAAGCGGAACTTTTCGCGCTAATCAGCAAGTTGAAACGCGCGTGATGGATTCTAACGATCTAGAAAAAGAACGTGGAATTACCATTCTTGCGAAATGCACTTCGATCGTTTGGAAAGATCACAAGATCAATGTAATCGACACTCCAGGACACGCCGATTTCGGTGGTGAAGTTGAGCGCGTACTTTGCATGGCAGACAGTGTCGTGCTTCTTGTTGACTCGGCCGAAGGTGTAATGCCACAAACTAAATTCGTACTTTCCAAAGCCTTGGCTCTTGGCCTTAAACCAATGGTGATCATCAATAAAATCGATCGCTCTGATGCGCGCGCCGACGATGTTCTCAACGAAATTTTCGATCTTTTTGTTTCGCTAAATGCCAATGAAGAGCAGCTAGATTTCCCAGTTCTTTACGCCGTAGGCCGTGACGGATGGTGCGTTGTCGATATGGACAAGGATGAAAGAAAAGATCTTTCTCCGCTTTTCGATTTGATCTTGAAACACGTTCAACCGCCAAAATTTGATGTTGATGGACCATTCAGAATGTTGGCGACACTCCTCGATCGCTCACCTTATTTTGGCCGTATGCTTACTGGTCGTATCTACTCAGGTCGCGCAAAAAATTTAATGAGTTTCAAAGCGATTAACTTGAAAGGCGAAGTTGTTGAATCTGGTCGTCTTACTAAACTTCACGTCTTCCGCGGCGTCGAAAAAATCGCCGTTGAAGAAGCTGAAGCTGGCGACATCGTTTCAATCGCCGGTCTAGAAAAAGCCTCGGTTGCCGATACTCTTTGTGACACTTCAATCACTGAGCCGATCAAATCTACTCCGATCGATCCGCCAACTATGGCGATCACAATCGGCGTGAATGACTCTCCCCTCGCTGGAACTGAAGGTTCAAAAGTTACTTCGCGCATGATCCGCGATCGTCTCTTCGCTGAAAACGAAACTAACGTCGCCATCAAAGTAAAAGAAGCTGAAGCAAAAGATGCCTTTGAAGTGGGCGGACGTGGCGAGTTACAACTTGGTGTCTTAATCGAAAACATGCGTCGTGAAGGCTTCGAGCTTTCAGTTTCAAGACCTCGCGTCCTTTTCAAAAGAGGCGAAGGATCTGAAATTTTAGAGCCAGTCGAAGAAGTTGTTGTTGACGTTGACGATAATTTTGCCGGCGTAGTGGTTGAAAAACTTTCTTCACGCAAAGGTGAAATGATCGACATGCGACCTTCAACTGGCGGTAAGACTCGTATCATTTTCTACGTGCCTTCACGCGGACTAATCGGCTATCAAAGTGAGTTCTTAACCGATACCAAAGGCAGTGGCGTTCTTAACAGAATTTTCCACAACTACGTTCCTTACAAAGGCGAAATCGGCTACAAGAAAAACGGCGCCTTGATCGCAACTGATCCCGGCGAAGCTGTTGCTTTCGCGCTCTGGAACCTACAAGACCGCGGCACGATGTTCATCAAGCCGCAACAAAAAGTTTATTCCGGAATGGTGGTCGGTGAAAATTCCAAGCAAGGAGATCTGGAAGTTAACGTCCTAAAAGGAAAGCAACTTTCCAACGTTCGCGCCTCTGGAACCGACGAAGCAATTCGCTTAACTCCGCCACGCGAGCTAACTCTTGAAGATATGATCACTTACGTTGGCGACGACGAATTGGTGGAAGTTACACCAAAATCTTTACGTCTGCGTAAGAAATTTTTGGATTCAAACGAACGCAAAAGATTAGGTCGTTCGAAAGAAGCGAAGTTTGATTTTGTGCAAGAGTAAGATCGCTCGTCATCCCCAGACGAAAGATGACAAAACCAAATAGATTCTCGCCGCGCGGCGAGAATCTATGTTGGGTCGAACCCTCTTGGCTCTAATCCTGCCAGACCATCTCAAAAAAAACCGAATGAATTTTTTCACCAAAATCTTCGATCGCGAACAACATAATTTTCCCCTCTGGCTCCCTGTCTTTTTCGCTTTTGGTGTCGCATTTTACCTCTCTTTCTCCGCAAATTTTTTAGAAAAATTTCCATTTTTTCTCGCGCTTTTCTGCGTCGCGATTTTTTTATTCATCCTCAACCGATCTTTGATTCTCTTAGTCTGCGCAGTTTTTCTGGCGGGAAGTTTTTACGCAAAAATTTACGAAAAACCCGCCTCGGTTACTAACAAGCTTTTCGTCGACGTAGTTGGAAAAGTTGAGTCGGTAAAAAAATTTACAAATCCAATCAACGGCGTCGAAGGCTTGAGTTTGGTGATCTCAGAGCCGGCGCTAGAAAAAATCACCAACTATAAAAAGAAGAAGCCGTCAGTCAAAAAACACAAAACAAAGAAGAGCAAAAAACACTCGGCATCGCCCCTGTTATCTCCGCGCTCCCCCTTGTCATCCCCGAACTCCCCCTTGTCATCCCCGCGAAAGCGGGGATCCAGAAGTAAAAAACTCGAAGCAAAAGTCACTTCTCTGGATTCCCACTTTCGCGGGAATAGCAAACCAGAGCTTCGCGCAAGTGACATTAAAAACCTCGCCAACCTCGCCGACTACCAAGAGCTCGACCGCAAATTTCTAGACTACCGCGGAGCCTACCAACAAGAGCTTCCAACCAATCTCAAAAAAATTTCCGTTAACCTTGTGACCGGACACCGCAACAAGTGCGGAGTGATGGGTGATGTTTGTCACCCCGCACTTGTTGCGGGGTCCGCAAACGAGATTTCAGTCAACGATAAAATCTCTTTCCGCGCATTTTTACAGCCGCCACGCAGTCGTGAATTTCCTGGAGATTTTGATTACGCCTTCGACGCCAAAATCAAGCAAATCGAGGCTTACGGCTTCGTTTCGGGTGAAGCAAAAATTTTAGAAAAAGGAGAAATTTCCAATCTCGACGAGTGGTTTTTGTCGCTGCGCGAAAAAGTTAGGCAGAAGATTTTTTCGATTTTAAGTGGCGACGAAGCAGCAATCGCTGCAGCTTTTTTGATTGGCGATCAACATCAAATCTCCAAAGAATCCGCCGCAGAAATTCGCAACTCTGGCCTCTCGCATTTGCTCTCAATCTCCGGATTTCACCTCTCACTCGCCGGGGCGATTTTCTTTTTCTCGCTACGTTTTGCTTTGGCGCGAAACGAATATTTAGCCCTGCATTTTGACCTCAAAAAAATCGCTGCTGTCGTCGCGATTTTTGCTGTTTATTTTTACCTCAAGCTCGCCGGCTCACCCTTGCCAGCACAGCGCGCGTTTCTCTTCGTACTCTGCGCTCTGCTCGCTTTATTTTTCAGCGAAAAACTTGACGCAAGGCGTGCTATAATGTTTGGCGCTTTGCTGCTCGTTCTCTTGAATCCTTACGTGGTTTTTAGCGTCTCTTTTCAACTTTCTTTCGCGGCGATTTTGGTGTTGGTGAATTTTTCCAAACCCGGCCGCAACTACTTTTGGCAGATTATTTTACTCTCGATTTTGATCCAGATCGCCACGATTCCATTTTTAATGCACCACTTCCGCAACCTTTCTTTGCTTGGCTTTATCGCCAACGTTCTCGCGATTCCTTTGGCAAGTTTTGTAGTAATGCCCCTCGGATTTCTCGCGCTTTTTTTAATGCCAATCGGTCTCGCTAAACCCGCGTTACTTTTAATGAATCCAGGAATTATCGGACTCGAAAAAATCGCTGATTTTGTTTCGGGAATTTCTTACTCGCACTTCATCAGCCCTTGGCTTCCAAGCTTTGGTCTTGCTATCGCGATTTTTGGATTACTGCTCGCTTGCCTTGCAAAAACTCAGTTACGTTTCGTCGGAATGGCAATTTTTCTCGCCGCATTTCTGACGATTTTTTCCGTCAAAAAACCCAACATAATTTTTGAAAGAGATCAGAAATTTTTTGCTGTTTACGGTGAAAATGGTTTGGAATTTTCTAAGAAGTTAAGGTCTTCCAAGCAGCGCGCTTCATGGATGAGGCAGTTTGACGAAAGTGAATTCAAAACCTTTCCACCCACTTTTCTCTGCGAAAAAAATCGCTGCGAAATCGCAGTAAAAAATAAAAAAATTCTTGTGCTTTTGCAGCGAAATAAAATCAGCGAAATCTGTGCGAGTAACTTTGATGTGATCGTGAATCTAACTAAGAAATATCAACTTCCCGCCTGCATTGGTGCGGATAAAATGAAAATCGACAACGAGGATTTTTACAGCGAAGGGACGCAGTTTCTATTCTTTGAAAACAAAGAACTTCGTCCCGATAAAATTAATCGTAGTGGTGAAACAAAGCCCGATGATGAAGGCGATTTCGGGGATGATGCCAAGGAAATCGACGGTGAGTTTTAGAATCAAACTTCCGACTAGAAGAGTGATCAGGTAAAGAGTTAAATACTCTTTTAGATGCGATTTTTGCTGCTTCGCCGCTTGGAAGCTCCAGCGCTTATTAAAGTTATAACTAAAAATAACACTGATGCAGAAGGCGAGAATATTGGCAAGGATGTAATGCAGCCCAAGCAGGTGAATAGAGAATAAAAAAATTGAATAGCTGATGACGGTAGAAATTCCGCCCGTGATCAAAAATCTTTGCAACTGCGCGACGCTTTTGAGGTCTAAAAATTTACGTAATTTTACCTGGAGGGACATCTGAAGAAATCTGCTGAGCTTGATCTGCCATCTAAATGATGGTGACCCCAACGGGATTCGAACCCGTATTACCACCGTGAAAGGGTGGTGTCCTAACCGTTAGACGATGGGGCCAAAAGAGGCGGCGCAACGTAAGTATCAAGTCGCAAAAGGCAACCGGGAAAATTAATCAAAAATTAAAAATCTATTTTCCACTTCTTGCCGAGGTATTTTTCGACCGCTTTTCTTTCGTCGGTGAGGAGGTGGCGATCGAAGATTATTACTTCTCCAATGTAGCCAGCGAATGCGCCATATTGGCCCCAACAAAAGTCTAGGGGAGCGGCGACGGTGGTTTTGGGGCTTAGTAAGCCGGTGCGGCTAGTAGTGCTATTAATAAAAATAGTTGGAGTTTTGTTGTTATAATCAACAGTGATCACTGCGGGTCTTTCAAGTAACTTACTGGTTGAGCCATCATAAACGGCGATAGGCGGCATGTAAGAGATGGCGTGTTCGTAGACCGAAACTCCATTGGTGCCAAGAGAAATACCGGCGCCAGAAATAGTTGTGCTTTCAATAAATCCACCGCTATAAGCGGCTCCAATCGGGTAAGTCTGGCCACTTGTGCCGTCTGTACTGGCGTTTGATTTCGCATCGATCTGATGAGTAGTCGTGGAGTAAGCGACAAGAAAAATAGTAAAACTATTGATGGCGATTGGTATGTTGTCAGCGTTGGTCGGCCGATATTCGGTGGGGCTCTCCACTTGTAATCTAGAATCTCCACAACGTATAGCGGGCAATCCGTTGATCGCATTTTCAGTGTATCTTGATAGCGGCGCCACCACGGTAGTGTAGGCTTTGCTCTTGCTCAAGGCTTGAGTGTTGTTGTCGTACCAAGTTGTAATTCCTCCCTCTGACACCGCTTCTTCCGGAATAAAACTACTATCCAACGTGGTTTCGTACCACAACACCACGCCCGGCATATCTCTAACCACAGACTGCTTCGTTTGAGACTGTGCCGCTGTAATTGCAGACTTTCTGATCATCTTGCTCGCTTGCGCCACGCCAGCAATCAACAAGCCAATGATGGCGATGACAACCGACAATTCTACTAGCGAGAAAGCAGATTTCTTCATTTGGCTAAAAAATTAATTGGCCCTTCGGAGCGCCCGTGGATGAATTGATCGAGATAAGGATTGCTAGAGGAATACATGTCTTTCACGTCACCAAACCAAATTATTTTTCCTTCGAAAAGCATCGCGATTTTGTCAGCGATTTTGCGGGCGGATTGCATGTCGTGCGTAATTGTAATCGTAGTCGCGCCGAGTTCTTTTGAATTGGCGATTATCAAATCATTAATCACGTCAGCCATGATCGGATCTAGTCCGGTCGTGGGCTCGTCAAAGAAAATAATTTCTGGATTGGCAGCGATCGCCCGCGCAAGTGATGCTCGTTTTTGCATTCCACCCGAAAGCTCAGAAGGAAAAAGATCGGCAGTTTTTTCGCTTAAGCCAACAGCCCGAAGCTTTTGCATCGCCACTTCGCGCGCATCTTTTTTATTCATTTTTTGATGATTGAGTAGGCGAAAGGCGATATTTTCCCAGATCGGTAGCGAATCAAAAAGTGCGCCGCCTTGAAAAAGAAATCCGAATTTTTCCATTAATTTATCGCGATCTTTTGTGCCGATATTTGCGACTTCTTTTCCATCAACTTGAATAGATCCGGACGTTGGCGTTAGTAGGCTGGCAATGATTTTAATCAGCACAGATTTACCACTTCCTGAGCCACCAAGAATTACCACTGACTCGCCTTTGTTCACTTGCAGATCGATGCCGGCAAGAACTTGTTTCTCGCCGAAGTTTTTGGTGAGATTTTTTACAAGAAGTTTTGGAGTCACTTTATTTTTTCTCAGAAAGTTTTGTGTCGATCAGTTTTTTCAAAACTTTGTAATCAACAAATCCTTCAATGATTTCGCCGTTAACAAAAAAACTTGGGGTTGAGCGCAACTGTAGTGACTTGGCCGCTTCCATGCGGGCATTAAGAATTTTATCCTGAAGAGATTTATCGGCGAGACATTTTCTAAAGCGATCAGAGCTCATCCCGTCAAGCTGAGCAATCGCTTCGAGTTTCTCTGCAAATTTTTCATCAAAAGCCCAGGCGTCTTGGGTTTTGAACAGGGCCTTCAATGTTAGAAAATATTTTTCATTCGCTTGCTCTTTATTGTCATTTGCTTGGCAGTCTGCAAACATCGCAGAAACAAGTGCGGGCTGGTTTAAGGGGAAGTTGCGGAAGATGAATTTAACTTTGCCGGCATCGATATATTCAGTCTTCAATCTCTCGAAACCTTCGCGCGAAAAATCTGCACAATGCGGGCAAGAAAGAGAGGCGTATTCGATGAAAAGAACTGGTGCCGCCTTATCGCCGAGGACGAAATCTCCCGGTAAAACTTTTAACAATTCACTGTTTTTTCTGGCCTCATCGACAGCTGCTTCCTTATTCACAGCCTCGTTAACAGCATCTTGTGAATGTTGTTCTGGCTTTAATTCTTCCGCAGTTTTTTCTGCGTATTTGTAAGAAGTTTTGTTTTTGTAGTTATGAACTACGAGGGCTGCGAATCCGATTAATAAAGCGGCGGCGGCGACAATAATGATGCCTCTTTTTGACATGATATTCAGATTTTAGATTGACTGGAGGGGGAAGTACGTGAGATATTTTTTTACGCCTTAAATATCAATTTTTTTATGTTACCAATCTCGGTTTTTATCATCGCTAAAAACGAAGCAGATCGAATTGCGCAGGTAATTAATGCCGCAAAAAAAATCGCCGATGAAATTTTAGTGATTGATTCTGGAAGTGGCGATGAAACCTGTAAAATAGCCGCAGGAGCAGGAGCGAAAGTTTTTTTTAATCAGTGGCAAGGCTACGGTCAGCAAAAAATTTTCGGCGAAAATCAATGTCGTAATAAATGGATTTTAAACATTGATGCTGACGAAGAAATTTCATCAGAATTAAGTGAAGAAATTAAAGAAATTTTTTCTCGAAAAATCGCCAAGGACGTCGCGGGATTTCGCATAAAGATTGTTAATAAATTTCGCTTTGAAACTTGTCCGAATAAATGGGCTTACTACTACAACCAGCTGCGTCTCTACAATAAGGATTTGGCAGGATTTAAAAATAGCTCGGTGCATGATTCTGTCGAAGTACGAAACGCAAAACATGAAATTCTCCAGTTAAAAAACATCATTTTTCACCAATCTTTCCGCTCTTATTCTCACTGGATTGAGAAGCTTAATTCTTACTCGCAAATGCAAGCGCAAGATGCTTTTGCCAAAGGAAAAAACCCTTCCTTGTTGAAGATTTTTTTTACTCCATTTTTTACTTTCTTAAAAGCTTATTTTATGCGCCGTTATTTTATTTATGGTTTTAATGGCTTGATTTATAGCTCACTTTTTGCCTTCTCTCGTTTTGCTAAAGCAATAAAAACTCGCGAACTATTTCAGGATAAAAAATGTTAAAAAAGATTCCATTTTTACTACTCAGTTTGCTGTTAATTTCCTGCGGTACTATTCACGAAAGTCCGGTGATTTACCTCAGTAATGCCAGCCTAAAACCAATTAAAAATATTAATTGCGAGTGGTCCAAAAGGCATGTTTTGAGCTTGTCGGTATTGAATCCGGGCGAAAGCAGAAGTCAGTCCTTCTACATAAAAGATGACGCGGCATTTTTTGGATTAGTCAAAGTTTCTTGGACCAATGACGAGGGCAGTGAAATTTCTCGCGAATTTTTCTTCCGCAAAACGGATCTTCCGAGTATCGATGACCCAAAAGCTTATAACTACGCGCAACTTTATTTCGACCAACATTCCGTCGAAATAAGCACTTCGGACGCGCCTGATTTAAGTGAAAAAACAGTCAAAATGGATCAACTTCTATTGCTCTACCGCGATCAGTATGCCAAAGAGCACAAGGCAGAAAATCTCCAAATAATCAATGTGCAGTATCGTCGGGATAACTCAGCTCCAGCTCTGATCTTTGGGGCTTATTAAAATTTAAAAACATGTTAGATTCAGCTCTCGCCGAACAATATTTTAATCAACTTTACGAAGAAATTAATGGCTACGGCATTTCCAACAAAGCTCGCGCCGACGCAGGAATAACCGAAGGCTTGCTTTACGGCGAGTTGCCTTTTGCGACTTGGAAGTCCATCGTGATGAAAGCGAATCCAAAACATGACGCGGTGTTTTTTGATCTGGGGTCTGGCACGGGAAGAGTAGTGATGCAGTCGCATCTTTTATTTAATTTTCAGAAATCAATTGGCATCGAACTGCTTGCTGGACTGCACGACAAGGCTTACGAAATTGCACAAAAATTTGTCGATGAAATTGAGCATGTGGTTCAAGACGAACTTGGATACCGCGAATTGCATCTTTTTAACGAAAGTTTTTTTGACGTCGATCTGAGTGAGGCAGATTTTATTCTACTCAATCACCCGCTCAAAGACCGCGAATTATTTGAAAAATTAGAGCAGAAATTTTTAGCTGAATTAAAGCCTGGAACAAAAATTGTCACCATCATTCGCGCCCTTGTTAATCCGGCCTTCAAACCGCTTGGTAACGAAAAATTTACTTTCAGTTGGGGTGAATCTACGGCTTACTTTTTTGAGGTGTAAAAACGCCCCTCGGCAAGATTGAGATGAGAGCCGCGGAGAGCTTGTCGAGGTATGTTTTTACTCAGACTCCGACAGCTTTCTCGCCTGATCATCTGCAATCAGCGCTTCGATAAATTCATCCAACTCGCCATCATTCATCACCCCATCAATTCTGAAACTGGTAAGATTAATTCGGTGATCGGTAATGCGACTTTGTGGAAAGTTGTAAGTACGAATGCGTTCAGATCTGTCGCCACTTCCTACCTGCTCTTTTCTTGACGCCGATCGCTCTTTGTCGATTCTCGCCCTCTCCGCATCGTAAATTCTTGAGCGCAAAATCTTCATCGCTTTTTCACGATTTTTGATCTGCGATTTTTCATCCTGCATCGACACCACAACGCCAGTTGGAATATGCGTAATTCGTACTGCTGAGTCAGTTGTGTTCACTGATTGTCCGCCCGGACCAGATGAGCGAAACACATCAATGCGCAAATCTTTTTCTTCAATTTTAATGTCGACTTCTTCTGCTTCGGGAAGCACAGCAACCGTTGCCGCTGAGGTGTGCACACGACCTTGATTTTCAGTTTCTGGAACTCGTTGCACGCGATGAACTCCTGATTCAAATTTCAAACGCGCAAAAACTCCGCGCCCATTAATGGATGCTGAAGCATCTTTGTAGCCGCCAAGTCCGGTGTCTGAAATCGAAAGAATTTCAAATTTCCAGCGTCGTTTTTCGGCGTATTTTTGATACATGGTAAAAAGCTTGTAAGCAAAAAGTGCAGCCTCTTCACCGCCAGTGCCGGCGCGGACTTCAAGAATAGCATTTTTTTCATCCGCCACATCTTTTGGCAAAAGCGAGAGCTTAATTTGCTGCTCAATTTCCGGAATTTTTTTTGTAAGATCGAAACGCTCAACTTCCATCATGTCGCGCATATCTTTGTCTTCAGTTGTCGGAAGAACCTCGTCAATATCAGCAATTTCCTTTTGCGCTTTGTGATATTCAGCAATCAACTCCACTACCGGCGCCGCATCCGAATGTTCTTTCGAAATTTTAGCAAAAGACTGCCCCAAAGCGGCGGGATCAAGTAGTTTTTTTTCTAGCTCATAAAACTTGGTAACGATGCCGTCGAGCTTTTGAGTAAAGGACATAAATATGTTTTGAAAAATGGTTCCGCACCTTGAATATCAAGGCCGCGCAAATTATGCATCTCAACCAGAAAACACAATGACTTCAAAAAATTTCTACATCACTTCGCCGATTTATTATGTTAATGACGTGCCCCACATTGGCCACGCTTACACTTCGATTGCATGCGACGTCATAGCTCGATTTAAAAGACTTGAGGGCTTTGATGTGCATTTCTTAACGGGCACTGATGAACATGGGCAGAAAGTAGAAAAATCCGCGAAAGCACGCGGGAAAAATCCGCAAGAATTCTGCGATGAAGTTTCGCAAAAGTTCCGTGAGCTGGCTTCAACGCTGAATTTATCGAATGATGATTTTATTCGCACTACCGAAGAGCGGCACAAAAAATGCGCACAAAAATTCTGGGAAATTCTAGAGAAAAATGGCTGGATTTACAAAAGCACTTACGAGGGTTGGTACGCTGTGCGCGACGAGGCTTTTTACAATGAAGATGAGTTAGTAAACGGCAAAGCTCCGACCGGCGCAGAGGTCGAATGGCACAAGGAAGAAAGTTATTTTTTCAAACTTTCTGCTTTTCAGGAAAAATTATTAACACTCTACGAAGCCGCGCCAGACTTCATTCGTCCGCAATCACGTTTTAACGAAGTTGTCTCATTCGTCAAAGGCGGGCTCAGAGATTTATCAATTTCTCGTACATCTTTTTCTTGGGGCGTCAAAGTTCCAAATGCCGAAGGGCACGTGATGTATGTTTGGCTTGATGCGCTCACGAATTATTTATCTGCGCTCGGCTTTCCGAATGAGGATGCCGATCTCTACAAAAATTTTTGGGTGGACGCCGCAGAATCTCCTCTGCACATGGTTGGCAAAGATATCGTGCGCTTTCACGCCGTTTACTGGCCCGCTTTTTTAATGGCGGCGAATTTAAATATTCCGCATTCAATTTTTGCGCATGGCTGGTGGACAAATGAGGGTGAAAAAATTTCTAAATCTGTCGGCAACGTAATTGATCCACATAAAGAGTTAGAGTGGCTGAGGTCTTTTGGCTGTAGCGATGAAACTGCTCTCGATTATTTGCGCTATTTTCTTTTGCGCGAAGTTCCATTCGGCAATGACGGAGACTATTCACGACAAAGCTTTCTCCTGCGCATTAATGCCGAACTAGCCAACAACATCGGGAACCTTGCGCAGCGCAGTCTTTCGATGATTCACAAAAATTCTGGCGGAGAAATTCTGACCGAAGTTCCGCACGCAAATAAATATCTCGAAGAATATTTTGTTGCGATAAGAAATTTTTCTTTTGAACGCGCGATCGGCTCAATCATTGAATTTGCGAGCGATGTAAATAAAAATTTTAACGATGCCGCTCCGTGGAATTTGAAGAAAGAAGAAAAGATTTTCGAAATGAATGAGGTGCTTTATGTCGCCGCAGAATCAATGCGCGTGATCGCGATTTTACTTTTGCCTTTTATGCCAAGTAGCGCGGCACGAATTCTTGATTTACTTAATATCGACGAATCTAAAAGAAATTTTACGGCGCTAGACGAGTATCTGAAAGTCGGTCACAAGATCAGAGAACCGAAGGCGATCTTTCCAAGAATTGGGGAAGTAAAAAAATAAAAAAACTCACAGAAAATAAATTTCTGTGAGTTTTGGTGCGGACGGAGGGACTTGAACCCACATGCCGTGAGGCGCTAGATCCTAAGTCTAGTGCGTCTGCCAATTTCGCCACGTCCGCGCATAAAAAAACTCTGACTCACCTTTCGGCAAACCAGAGTTTCGATATTCGTTTAGTTCGCAGGAACTACATCAATAAAGATTCTGTTGTGATGTCCGCTTTTTACAAACTTCACAATTCCAGCAATTTTAGCGAAAATTGTGTGATCTTTTCCGATGCCAACATTTTTACCTGGATGCCATTTAGTGCCTCTTTGACGCACAATAATATTTCCGGCTATCACAGCTTCTGAGCCATATTTTTTTACACCGAGCCTTCTGCCCGCTGAATCACGACCGTTTCTCGAACTACCGCCGGCTTTCTTCGTTGCCATTGTTTACCTACGCTTTGATTGAAAGAATTTTCAACAGAGTTTGCTGTTGACGATGTCCGCGTTTTCTGCGCGAATTTTGCCTTCTTCTTTTTTTGAAGATGATCACCTTGTCGTTTTTAAAAGTTTTTACGATTTCAGCTTCAACTTGCGCACCCTGAACTAGAGGGCCTCCGAAGCTGATTTCGCCTTGATCGTTTTTAACTAACAAAACTTTTTCCAGGGTTATTTTCGCACCGGCATCGCCGATTAATTTTTCGACAATAATTTTTTCGTTGGGCGAAACGCGGTACTGCTTTCCGCCGGTTTCAATAATTGCAAACATGGGATCTTTAAAACTTGATTAACTGTAAGGATGTGATGGATCATCGCCAAAAATGGGCGCGCAACCTATTGGCGACTATCTGTTTGTCAACTTTTTAGAAAGTAACTAATGTTAGGAGAATATTTCGCAGCTAGAAAAAGACTTTACCCCCAAAGCGTAAAGGGCCGATTCCGTAAGCTAAAATGGATTTTAAATACAATATTTCTTAGCGTTTATTTGCTAAGTCCCGCCATTCGTTTTGATCGAGGCGTCAGCGCGCCGAATCAAGCAATCCTAATCGACCTGCCTGGCAGCAAAGCATATTTTTTTTGGATCGAAATTTGGCCGCAGGAAGTTTATTACCTAGCTGGAATTTTGCTGATTGCCGCGATAACACTCTTCTTTGTCACTTCGCTTTTCGGTAGAATTTGGTGTGGCTACGCATGCTTTCAAACGGTTTGGACCGACATCTTTATTGCGCTCGAAAAATTATTTCAGGGCGACCGCAACGCTCGCATCATTCTCGATCGTAAAAATAATTTCAAAAAATTTTGGCGCAAAGCGGCAACCCATTTTAGTTGGATTATTGTCTCCCTCATTACCGGTTACGGCTTCGTTTGCTATTTTAATGATGCGATCTCTTTGCACAAAAATCTTACAATAAATATCTGGGGCTGGATCCTTGGTATTGCTGGCTCAACCTACATTATGGCCGGCTTTGCGCGCGAACAAGTTTGCACTTACATGTGTCCTTATTCACGTTTTCAATCAGCGATGTTTGACAAAAATACGTTGATTATTTCTTACGACCAAAAACGTGGCGAACCGCGCGGGAAATGGGATGGTGATGTAGCAAAAACCCAGGGACATTGCATCGATTGCAAACAATGTGTTGTCGTCTGCCCTACTGGAATTGATATCCGCAATGGTTTACAAATGGAATGTATCGCCTGCGGACTCTGCATCGACGCCTGCGATAATGTGATGGAAAAAATTGGCCTGCCCAAAGGTTTAATTCGCTACGATACCATGGCGCATATGCTTGATCCCAAGCCAGAGAAAAAATTCAAAATCCTCAAGCCACGCAGTTTCTACTATGCAGCGATTTTAACTTTAATTTGCGGAGTAATGATCCGCAGTTTGCTCTATAAACCAACCCTGGAAATCAGCGCCATTCCTGATCGTAACCCAATTTTCGTTCGTCTTTCTGACGGCTCGATTCGCAACGGCTATTCGATCAAAATTGCCAACAAAACTCACGAGAAAAAAACTTTTGTGCTTAAAATTTTACAGCCGCCTGAGGCATCAGCGAAGGTGGTGAATGCCGATCTGAGCAATCTTGCCGTTGATTCTGGCGAGGTCGGAAATTTCAAGGTTTTTGTAACTCTGCCGCAAGATTTTTTAGCTCTAAATGAAGAAGGGCGAGGCTTAATAGAATTTACAATTGCCGACGACGAAGAAGAGAAAAAAATTCAGGCAGTGTTCATTTCGAAGTGATTTAGCCCTTGCTCTGCGTCGCCACCCCTCTCCGTCAGTTATAAATGCTGCGCTTCTGGTGCGGTGTTCGATGGACTCTGGCATTAGCCGGGAGGGTGGTTATTTAATCCACTTTCCACCTATTTTTTTGTAAAAATTTACTGGCTTAACTTTTGCTGAATTATTTCCTTCTTCAAAAAAATAAAAAACGCGCGAGAACTTAGAAACAAAGCTCTCAGATGGCTCGTCCAGAAAGACCAAATAATCCGCCGAGTTCAAATTTTCTTCTTTATTGCTGAGTAAAATAGGCTGTCTTTTTAACTCAAATTCCTTGTCGAAAATCGTCGCGTGCGGAATGAATTTATTGCGACCGTAATTCCACAAGGCCCCGTCAATTTCATTAATCTGCGCTTGTTCGTGACAAAAAATTAGTACCTTTTTCTTTTCGCTCAAAATCTTGAGCAGCAAAGGTGCAAGAGATTTGGCGATGGTTTCGTCAACCTGATAAAAATTTATTTCTGGCTTCATAAAAAATCTGAAAATTCTTTGAGGACATCGCGATAAAGACCGCGCTTAAAGCCTACAATGGCCCCGATTAGCTGATCTTTTTCAATCCATTTCCAATCGGAAAATTCTGGGGTTTCGCCGCGAATATTAATAAGCGATTCGTCGCCGGTAAATTGCGCTAGATACCATCTTTGTTTCTGTCCTAAATATTTCCCGCCCCAAAATTTCTTCTGCAAATTGTAAGGTAAATTGTAGTAAAAATGACCGGAACTTTTTTGAATAACTTTGACCGCAGAGCTAACTATTCCCGTCTCTTCATGAAGCTCACGAAACATCGCAACATCTTCTTCCTCGCCAGGATCAGCGCCACCTTGCGGCATTTGCCAAGCGTCAGAATTATTGTCGATTCTTTTGCCGACAAAAATCTTCTTTTCATGATTGATTAACATGATGCCGACACCGCTTCGGTAGAGGTAATCTGGCTTAATTTGACTTGGCTGGATTGATTGCATAAAAATTTTTCTAATTTCCTGGGCAAGATCCCTTTGGCAAATTCCAAAACAAATTCCCTTCGGCAAAATTTTAAACAATGAAATTCATTTCGACCCGACTTGCTGCGCCGACCCTTTCATTTGAAGATGCTGTATTTCAAGGATTAGCCAGCGATGGCGGCCTCTACGTTCCAGATTTTCTTCCCCAATTTGACGAAAAGAAAATTTCTGAATTCAAAAAGCTCAGCTACGAAGAATTATTTTTTGAAGTAACTCGCTATTTTGTTGAGGGCGAAATCGATGCGGAAAGTTACAAAAAAATTATCAAAAAATCTTACGAAAATTTTTCTCATCAAGCCATCGCTCCTCTTAAACAATTATCTCGCAATAATTTTCTTCTCGAACTTTTTCACGGCCCAACTCTCGCCTTCAAAGATTTTGCGCTGCAATTTTTGGGAAATTTACTCGATCACTTTTTAAGCAAGAGATCTGAAGAAATTATAATTATTGGCGCTACTTCTGGAGATACCGGATCCGCCGCGATTCAAGGCTGTAAAGACTGCAAGAATGTTAAAATTTTTATTCTTCATCCCCATGAAAAGGTTTCTGCCGTACAAAGAAGGCAGATGACCACCATTTCCGCAGACAATATTTTCAATCTCGCAGTCGAGGGAAATTTCGACGATTGCCAAGCGCTCGTTAAAAAAATGTTCGCCAAACAAAGTTTCCTGAATGGTAAAAAAATGATTGCGGTAAACTCGATTAATTTCGCCCGAATCATGGCGCAAATTGTTTATTATTTTTATGCCGGACTCAGACTCGGCGCCGACAAAACCCCAATTTCATTTTCGGTTCCGAGTGGAAATTTTGGTGATATTTATGCGGGATCTTTGGCCAAAAGAATGGGGCTGAAAATAAATAAACTCATCATCGCCACCAACTCAAATGACATCCTCGCTCGCTTCCTTGCTCACAATAATTATCGCAAAGATAAAATGATCGAAACCATCTCTCCGAGCATGAATATCCAGGTCTCAAGCAATTTCGAGCGACTTCTTTTTGACGCGCATAAAACCCAAAGATCGGAAGAAAAATTACCAGAATTAATGAGTGAATTTGAGCGCACAGGATTTTTAAAAACCTCCGACGAAGTTCGGAAAATAATTCAAAAAGACTTCGAAGCATTTTCTTGCGACGATGAGGTCACCAAAAAAACAATCGCAGAAATTTTTGAAAAAACCGGTGAAACCCTTGATCCACACAGCGCTATCGGTGTTTATGCCGCTTGCAAATTTCTTGAGAGCAAAAATTACAACGGTGAATTTGTGGTAAGTCTAGCCACCGCTCATCCCGCGAAATTTCCCGAAGCGGTAATCGATGCCGGAGTTCCTAAGCCAGCCCTACCAGAATTCTTGAAGGATTTAATGAAGCTCAAAGAAAAGTTTTCTGTGCTCAAAAACAGCCTTGAAGAAGTAAAACAATTTATCGCGGAGAGGGCTTGAAACTTTACGCCCGCTACCTCTTCCAAAAAACAGCTTTTGCCTTCGTGGCCATTATTAGCGTATTGATTTTATTGATCTGGTTTAGTCGCGCGATTGGCTTCGTAAAATATGTTACCGAAAATGGCGTATCGCTGAGTCAATTTTTTTATCTATTCATTTTGATTCTGCCTTGGCTGCTAATCTTCATTGCGCCTATTTCACTCTTTGCTGCGATCCTGCTTATTTTCAATCGGATGCTCACTAACAATGAGATCACTATTTTTAAAAATTCTGGCCTCACCAAATTACAAATTTGTTATCCGGTAATTTTACTCGCGACGATCATTTCGCTTTTTTGCTTCATCGTTTCTTTTTACTTAATGCCCTATGCGAACAAGGAACTCAGGCTTTCGCGCGTTAATATTGAAAATAATTACGCCAACCTTTCCTTTAATCCGCAGACTTTTGAAACCTTAAAAGATCTTACAATTTACGCTCGTGGTCGAGATAAAAATAATCAGCTACTCGGCATTTTGCTGCACGACAAAAGAAATTCTCAATATTCATCCACGATTACTGCCCAATCTGGCCGCATTTCTATCGAAGATAAATCGGCGCTGCTTTACATGGAAAACGGCACGGTACAGAGATTTAATTACCAAGATAAAAAAACCGAGATTCTTAACTTCGATGACTACGTTTTTAATTTAACTGAAAATCAAAAGAGCGACGTGGTTTTGCGCTGGAAGGCTAGCGAGCTTTACATGCATGAGCTTTTTAATCCGAGCAAAGATATTCAAGAATCTGAGCTCGCGAAATATCGGGTTGAAATAAATCAGCGCTTCACTTACCCGCTACTTCCAATCGCTTTCACCTTTATCGCTGCGGCCTTTGTGCTACGCGGACAATTCAATCGCTACGGTAATTTGCGCAACACGGTTACAGCGATTATAGCGTCGGTAATTTTTCTTGGACTCACTATCGCGAGCTACACTTTAATCGAATTCTCACCAAATTTTGCGCCCCTGCCTTACTTAAATTTTCTCCTATTTTTAGTGCTTAGTTTGAAGCTGTTAGAATCGACCAAATGAAGAAAATTAATTACTACCTCGCCAAAAATTTTCTGACCAGATTTCTGCAAGTTTCTTGCGGATTTTCGCTGATAATTTTTTTCATTAATTTCATGGAAAGGATGAACAAAATGAGCGAAAGCGAGAGCCCTCTCCACATCAACGTCTTGCTCGCCTTTTTGCAAATTCCAGACTTTCTGAATGACGTCGTATCCTCGCTAGTATTGGTCGCAACCATCATCACATTTTTTACACTTTCATCACGCAGCGAGATTACCATCATTCGCATCAGCGGATTTTCTTTGTGGCAAATTGTCAGGCCAATAGCTGTTTCCGCCACAATTCTTGGTATTTTTTGGATTACGATTTTTGACTTAATTTCAATAAAGATGGCCAAGCAATTTCATAGTCTTGAAAGCAAATATGTCCGCAACGAAATGCGCGAAGTAATGGTGCCGCAAGGAGGGGTGTGGCTCAAGCAAAATAACCTGGAAAAGCCTGGAGAAGAATTGGTTATTCTAACTAAAAAAATTTATCAGAATGATCTAGAATTTGACGACGTAACAATTTGGTTCTTCAACAAACAAGGCGAGTTCTACAAAAAAATTGATACCGAAAAAATGTTTCTAAAAAAAGGTTTTTGGTTGTTAGGTGCGCCAATTATCAACGACGAGACCGCTCTAAATAAAAATCTTAACGACATCTCAATTCCAACTGATTTAGAGGCGAATTTCGTAATCCAAAAAGTCGTAAATAATTTTCAGAACGTAAAAATATTTTCACTTTTTGAATTACCAAAGCTGATACGAGACCTTGCCTCGTCAGGCTTTTCGCCAACAAAATTCGTAATTTATTTTCATTCGCTACTAACGAAGCCCATACTCTTTGCGGCAATGAGCTTAATCGCCTGCTACTTTAGCCTTAATCATATTCGCAATCAGAACGCGATTTTTTTGATTCTTTGCGGAATAATTCTTGGCTTAGTTCTCTACATCGCTTCGAGCATTATCAACGCTCTGGGCGCTTCTGGATTAATCCCAATTTTCGCCGCAACTTGGCTAATTGCTTTCATCTGTCTTGCGATTGGAACATTACTAATTTACCAAAAAGAAAGTTTCTGAGCTTGAATTTTTCTTTAGCAAAACAACTCTTGGCTCCGTCCACTAATCAACATTTCAAAAAAACATGAAAAATAAAATTCTTCTCGCCGCATCAATTGTTGCCTTAATTTTTTCTTCTGCTTGCGCAAAGAAAGACGACAAAAACATTAAAGCAAATAGTGGAGATTTAAAAGATTTGCCAGCTTGGGTTCTTGATCCATCTGTGCCAAATGGTGTTGCTGGTGTGGGCATTGCCAGCCCTTCAAAAGGTGGAATTAAATTCCAAATTCCTAAAGCCGAACTCGATGCCAAAGCGAATATTGCAGCGACAATTCAGTCAGAAATTTCTCGAATCACGAAAGGTTCAATGCGTTCAGGTAGTGTAAATGGTGCTGACGATGTTGAAGAATTCTTCGCGCAAGCAACTAAAGAAGTGGTAAAAAACCTTCCCCTTTCTGGTGTGAAAAGAATCAATATTTTCAAATCTGAAGACGGCACTCTTTATGTTCACATGCTTCTCAGCAATGAGGATTACGGTAAGTTTCTGGCCGACAGCCAAAAATCTTTTTCTGCGCAATTAGCTAAATCGAACTTAGCTCGCGAGAACATTGCTAAAGCCGGGGAAGCTTCAAAAGAACTTTTTTCTGAACTTGAAAAAGAAAGAGAAACAAAAGGAGAAGCCAAAGTTGGAGCCAACGAAAAAGTTGCTCAATAATGAAAAAATTAATCCTATTTCTTGCCCTTGTCTCACTCGCCGCTTGTAGTAATTGGGCGAGTGAAGAGGCGAAGGTCGGCGCTAAGGCTGGCGCCGCTTCGAGTCGCATCAATTCTAGTGATAGCAACAGCAGAGGCGCCCTTGAAGAACTCGATTAGTAATTCTATTTTCCTGAGCAAAGCGAAGGATCTCTTCAGAGCGGACTCTCTGAGATCTTTCGTTGCGCTCGGCGTGGCGGTATTGACACTTATTACTTCCTGCGCCGCAAATTCTCACAAGGCTTCGGAGCCTTCTTGGTATCTTTCTCCCAAACAAAATAATTCTGAAAATTTTTACGGCATCTCTGTCGGCGCAAATCTAGAAGAGGCGACAAAAGCAGCGCTGGCCGATGCTGCGGCCCGTTTGATGGTCAGCATTTCTTCTGAATCAACTTCATTAATCGAAGAAGATTCTCGCGGCACAAATGAAGAAATACGTCAACAAGTTAGGCAAAACATTGAGAAGATTGACTTCAGTAATTTTCGAGTTTCGCGCAGCGAGAAATCTGGTCCCGAGCTTTTTGTCGAGGTTGAAATAAAGCGCGATCCGTTCATTCGCGATCAAAAAGAAAAAACTGAATTTGCTGAAAAGCAAGTTAGTGATTTAGAAAAAAATTTAAGCAGCGCAAACCCAATTCAAAAACGCGTTTCTCTGTCAAAAATTCTTGATCTTGAAAAGCAAATTATCCTCTCAAGTCGTATTCTTGCAGGCGCTGGAGAAGGTACGAATTTAAAAGAAAAATTAAATCGCCTCGCTTTTTTTCAGAATCAATTCAATCAACTGACCGATAAAATCGAATTTTATTTCGAGATAAATTCCGCAAAAGAAATTGCTCAAACCATTCGCACCGCGCTCAACAAAGAGAAAATCAAAATCTCTAATTCTCGTGGCGGCGCCAATCAGATCATAATCTCGATCAAATCTTCTGCAAAAAGCGGTGAGATTTACGGCGCCCACATGACTAAATTACAAATCGATTTCACTAATATTTCTGGCGGAAAAACCGTTGCCAGCAATTTGATCGAGGTAACGGGCAGCTCATCAATCAGCGAAAAAGAATCTTACGCTGCTGCAATAAAATCCCTCGAAGAAAAAATTTCTGAACAAGGAATTTTGAAAGTGATCGGCGTCATTAATTAACCACAACAACATTTTCGTTGGTCATCGCACCTGCGCAAATTAGTAAGTGCGGGGTTAGGCGTCGTCGGATGAATAGGGTTCCACCCAAATCTGCCATAGAGCCACTCATAATTTCTACTAAGTCGCATCCAGCCAAGGTTAGTTTATTTCGCTTCGATTCTCGCAAACCAGCCTTGCCTGACAAGGCTTAGCGAAATTCCGAAGGGTTCTCTGATGACTGATCTGGGTTCGAATCCCTTCCTCGCCAAAAAAAAGACCGACCTCCAAAAAAATAAATTTGGGGGTCGGTCTTTTTTTTGGCAGTTTATGCGCTACCTCATGCGAACTTCAGAAAGTTAAGCTAAAATTTGTTAGATAAAAGTATTGGTGAGATTTAGATAATATTCTTCTCATTACTTAGCAACAGAGCTACAAAATTCATCAATTAACTTTGTATCAAATTTTGTTAATTCATATTCTGGATGCCATTGAACTCCAATTAAAAAAGGATAATTTTTAGCCTTATAAGCCTCAATAACGCCGTCATCAGCAGTTGCGGTAATTTCTAATTTTTCAGAAATATCGGATATTGATTGGTGATGAGTTGAGTTCGCGCAAAGCTCTTTTTCATTTTCTTTGCTTTCAATTAATGCTTTTGCAAACACTCCTTCTTTTTCCAGAATATTGATTTTGTGAGCACATTTCTTGCCGCTTGAAGAGTGGTTAATATTAGAATCTTTGATTTGCGAAGGCATGTCCTGATAAAGCTTTCCACCAAGTGTTACATTAATCATTTGATAGCCGCCGCAGATAGCAAAAATTGATTTTTTGGTTTTGTAGAAATTCTTAAACAACGCAGATTCGAAATCGTTTTTATAGGTTTCGTCAATTTTTACAGTGCTGTTTAAAGGTTTTTGTCCGTATAGTTTTGGGTTTATATCATAATAATTTCCGCTAAAAACTATCCCATCAAATGTTTCGACATAGCTTTTGATCATGGTCTGATCGAGTGGAATTGGAACCACCACAACCCCATATTTTTTGCAGGATTTCTGAAAAGAAGAAATGTAATTATCTCTCAGAGCGTAAAACGAAGTTTCGGCAAATTTATTTTCAGCGTTAGAATTTTTTCTATAATCAATCGTAACGCCGACAATTTTTGCGTAAGAATTCTCAGCCAAAAGAAATAAAATAAAAAATATCAGAAGTTTTTTCATAAAATTGCGCCGTAAATTTTAAATCCAAATCAGATAATTCCTGAAAAGATTTTCATTATTTTCATAAATTCTTCAGAGAATTTATGTTTTGTTTTAGTTACTTCGCCAGCCAAAATTAATCACCAAAGTAACGATCCAAAAACGCCATCGAGTTTCTTGGGTTGTGGAAAAAATTAATAATCAAAATTTTAAAAAAGGTCGAATTCGACTCCTTATGACAAGAAGTTGGAGCGAATGCCTTTGTTCTGTCTCCTAGTAAATAGATAGAAAAGACGGATGCGATTGGGATTATTTCTAAAGCTGGTAAAACAGGGGGAGCCTTCTCTCACAAAGATATCGCCTTCGATTTTGCCTCTTGGGTTTCTGCGAAATTCAAACTTTACTTAGTCAAAGAATTCCAACGTTTAAAAGAAGATGAAAACAACCGCCTAAAGTTGGAATGGAATTTACAGCAATCACTCCATCACACTTGCTACGCAATCGCGCTGTAGTTTTAGAGAAAACGAATGGGAGAGAGGAAGGGATGGCGCGCATTCGCGCTTGCAAAAGCAAGATTTTTCTAAACTCGCTTTGCTCGTTAAGAAAAATTAAGCTTATTGTCGAACCGAGGTTTCAAATCTCCGCTCGCATTCCGCCATAAAAAAAGACCTGCCACTTGCGTAGCAGGTCTTTTTTTAGGGCGGAGCAGGTGATACCCAGAAATAAATTTTCTCCGTTTTTACGGAGCTAGTGTTTTCAAGGCTTTAAGCCGTACTTTGATTTGACCTCCAATTTAGAGAAAAATCAGATGATAAGCGGTTGATGCTTTTCGAACTTTTTAAAAGTGTTCACCAATGTTGTATGGAGCCTTGTTTCTCTAGGTTATTTCAGCTGTACTTAAATTTTGTAATTCTTTTAAAAAAACTTAAAAAAATGTGAATTTAAATATGATGTGAGATCACATTGAATTTTATAACTCGTTAAATCCGCCATTACTTTTGCCTTGGGTTTTATCGCCCCTCATTCTTTCAACAAAAGATTTTTCTTCTTTGTCAGATTTTTGCAGACCTAGCCCTTCGACAAAACCTTCTGAGGAATGGGTTTTGGGAGGAATTTTTGTAATTTCTTTTTGCACTCCTTTTTCTGGATCTAAAATAGCCTCTACCACATAGTTATTGCCATGCTCTTTTGATTTCTCGTGTGTAGATGGTGGCGTTATGTAACCAGATTCTGTCGCATAACTAAACCATTTTTCCGCATCCTTTTGTTTGCCATCGACTTCATAAATTTTTCCTCTTCTATGAAGCTCTGGACCCAAGATGGCATCGTCTACAATCCTGCAGGAAGACGCGCCGATTGTATCGCTCAGAGTAACTTCGTTCATTAGCCGGTTTTCGTGATCTAGTCCGCAAAGCAGAACAAATTTCTTGTCAGGATTTTCTGCTTTTAAGTCGCTCAGAGCTACAACCAGAAGCTTATGTCGATTGTTATCAAAATCGGTATGCTCAGTTTCCAGAAATCTCACATCAACCCCACCTTTTTTTGCTGCGAATAAAGTGTCTTTGGTTGCGGACGATATTCTTGCGTGATATTCCTTGCTAGAGTCAGGAGGGACTTGATCAAGATTTGATTTATCAACACGGTCACAATACAACCTAAGAGCTGTAGGCAATTCTGCATTTGGGTTGCCATCCTTGAGCCACCTTTCCACAGCATCATTTTGTGAAGCGGGAAGTCTTTCTAGAACCAAAACTGTGTTACGATCAAAGCCAGGCAGCAGTTCCTGTAATTTTTCTTTTGGATGTGGGTCTGGATGATATCCGGAAATTACTACACTTGACGCGGGATCAATTTTTCCTTCCGTTACTTTTCCAAGAGGCTTGTTTTTTAGTGTTGGCGCTAACTCCGCATATCTAATCATCTCTGCATCTAGAGCTTTTTGAAACGTTACCTCCTGCCCATCCTCAAATCTCTGGCAATTCTTGTAATCAGTGGGAGCGCAGCAAATAAACCCATATTTTTCTGCTTTTGCTCTTTCTAAATTTTCTTCAAAAAGAAGCCATAACGCACGAGAATCGCAGTTAAAAAGCACTGTTTGCGCCGCATCGTCGAACTCAATGCTTTTAGCAAATTCTACTTTCTGAGTCACGTCCACAACATCGCCTTTAAAGGCTTCGTATAAATCGCTAGGGATGGTAAATTTGTAAGAAATATTCTTCATTTGCAGGATAATTAGGAATCGTGTTTTGTGTTTAGCTTAACCAAGAGTTCGAAAAAGTCATTTGTTACGCATGCAGTAGCGGTTGAAAAGTTCGATATAAATCCCGTGAGCCCAGTATTTTTAATGCTTAACCTTTTTAGAAAAAGTTAAGCTTAGGCAAGGCGATGAGACAAATTCTCCGAATCTCCGTTTTAGCTTAACCTTGCTTTGATTTAACGCGATAGCCAACGGAAATTACAACATCGAGATTGTAATATTTAACGTCACCTTCTTGCGTTTTGCCTTTGATAGCGCCGTGCGAAGTGGCTTGTCGGAAATTCCGACAAACCACATTTTTCTCAAGCTCGCCTTCTTTGAAAATATTTTGAATATGTTCGGCTATTGTGCTTCGAGCCTTACCAAATAAAAGCGCCATTTGCTCTTGATTAAGCCAAACAGTTTCTTGCTGCAATTCCACATCGAGCTTAATTTTTCCGTCGATGCTTTGATAGAGAAGGATTTGCGAGTTTTCTTGCGTTTCTGGTTTATTTTTTGGCATTCGTTTTCACGCTTTTGTTATAAATAATTTTTCATTACTGCCTTTGTTCTTCCTTCTAGTAAATGAATAGAAAAGACAAATGCGATCGGGATTATTTCTAAAGCTGGTAAAACAGGCGGAACCTTCGTCTCGTAAAGATGTTACTTTCTTCTGCGCTCAGCTTCAAGATTTGCTCGTCTAGATGCCGCTATTATCGATCGCGTGGCCCCTTCCCATCCCAGTGGTTATTTTTATTAATTAAGAATTTTTAGAAATTCTCGGTATCTCTCGTTCTTCATGTGACCGTGCCCATCCTCTTCGGCGTGACACTTTAGACAAAGAGCCTTTAAATTATCCCCTCTGTTATCATTTTTCTGGCTGTTAATATGATGAACATGCAAATACTTCCTTAAATGTTTTTCCCCAAGATTGCGATTACAGCCCTGACATTCCCAGTTTAACTTTTCCTTCAGTCTTGTACCTATTTCTCCAAAATCTTCCGAGTACATATTCAGAGGAGAGGTGAGGTCGGAATGCTCCGGCTTTCTATGTACCAGCTCTCTTGGGTATTTTTCGAAAAAATCAGGAATGAGGAATTTGCTGACGATTTGAGTTTTTTGATCAGGCTGCATTGTTCTGCTATATTCTTCCCAGCCAATAATTTCTAAACAATTTTTACAAATTCTTAACCTTTCAGTTGATTGTCTAACAACTTTATTTCCTGAAATTACGCAGACTGCAAAATCACCATTAACATTTTGTGATACTACGTAGCGTCCGAATTGATTTTTATCATGTTTCTCATTCAGTGCGCGACACCAGGAGACATGAAATTTTGGTAAGCTTTCTACATCGCTTGTGCGTCTCTTATAATGCATCGAGTAATCCCCGATGTCCCTAATATAAACCAGAACCCTCTTATCTTTGTAGGCTAGAGTTCCATCGCCTAACTTTGTTATGTCTTTGAAATCTACATCTATGCCCTTGCTAAACAGCACATCCAACTCTTCCTTCGTCAGTCCCTTTCCTTTGTAGTTTAAAGAAAATGAACCAAGTTCTACTCCGCCCATTGCACGACGTAATTTGTTAAACGGCTCAAAATTTTCAAAATCAGGTAACTTCATTCTATGGATTCAGTAATTTTTCTCATTTTTGCCTCTGAGTCTGTTATGATTCTAAACTCAACTCTTTGAGATTTTTTAATATTCTCGGATCCGTCAGAATTCAAAATTGGCTTTGATGATGAAAGGCCGTTTGCCGTAACGTGTTGCTTAATCCAGTCTGAATCGGATCTAGCTTCATTTAAACCAAGGGCAAATTGCAGCGTACTTCTGGTTCTCGCTTGAGAAAGAGTCATGTTCTGAAAATACGCTTCTTCGGATGAAGTTAGGCCGTTCCAAATGCTCGATGTGTGACCTTCAATTCTGATTTCCTGTATTGAGCTTTTGTATTTATCGGATGTGATAATTTTCAAATATCGTGGAAAGAAATTTTTTAGTATTTCTTTAAAGCGCGGATTTAGCTCATCTCTTCCAGTGGCGAATAAAACCTCTGGCTCTTTGAATCTTAGAGCTAAATTTGCATCGAATTCAGCCCCCCAATTCTGCAAATCTTTTTCAAATTCTTTGTTTAAATCTTCGTAAAGCCTGTTGCGTAAATCATTATAAAGTACCGCAACTTCTCGGATTTTTGCTTGATCAGACTCAACTTTCATCATGTAAGAAATTGCGATCAGCATGAAGATCATCATCAAGCCAGTCATCAAATCACTAAGTGATATCCATTGGTCTTCAACATAATGAGCTGCGTTCTCTAGTGTTCTATTTTTCTTTGCCATTTCTTACCTCAACTAACTCTGCCGATCTGCAAAACTCTTTGTAGATTCTCTGTGATTGGGCCATAGTCATTTGCAAACTTTTCTGAAAGAGCTGCCATCTGCTTACCAAAGCCTTCCAGAGATTTTGTTAATTCATCGCTTAGTGCTTTATCTAAAACCAATACCTGCTCTTTGGTTTGTTCCACTAGGCTCTTGATGCTCTTGTTGAAGTCGTCATTTGATACTCTTAGCCCCTCAATCAAAAGATGTTTTAAGTCATTTTGGCAGGATGTTACGGAGCTAGAAATTTGCTTTGTCATCTCATGAATTTTTTCTTCCATTTCTGGTATTCCCGAACCAGTGCGATCAAGTAATCTGCCAAGAGAAGATAGCGATTCTTGCAAATGCTCTCTTTGTGTTTCTAAAGCATTTATAATGCTGGAAAGTGCAATTGCCGTATCGGCAAATTTTGATGTTTTATTAATCACATCGTCATAATTCAGAACAGCCTTATCCATGTTATGCGCGGTCTGTGTTTGCATCTGAATCATTTTTTCCATATCTACCCTATACCTTTCTTGCCATTCTAATATCTTGCCAACTGCCTCATTCAGCTGTTTAAAATTTTCTCCGAACTGTTCATTAATTTTTGTATTAAAGTCTCTGATGACTTCTTTTAGAGCTTCTATGAGCGCCTTTGAATTATTATCTGCCATTTTTTCGTAAAAATCTGTCAGAGATTTATTGATCTTGTCCATGCGATCATTTGAGTCTTGGCGTGTAAGTTTTAGCTGATTTACAAGGGTTGAGTCATCGTTTCCGGCAATTGATTTTTGTAGAGCGATCAAATGCTCAGCTAGGTCATCTATTGTTGATCCCTCAGTTTCGGATGTTTCTTTATGGCCGTAAAGAATGTCTCTTATTTTAATTGTTAATGCTCCAAAAACTCCGACAACCGACGCCCAAAATGCAGTTTTAATTCCGTTAATAAGATGCGGAACTCCTTCCGCGATATTCGTCGCATCGAATTTTAATAAACCCCAAGCAATACCTAGAAAAGTAAAAAATATCCCCATTGTCATCAAAATCGCTGGAGCTTTGACCACAACTTTTGAATCAAATTTCCTGTGAAAATAAAAAATAGAATAAGCAATTACGGCCATGAAACACAAAGTTTCGGTGGGCAAAGAAGAAAGAAGTAAGGAGGCGGTGCTCATGCGTTTAGATTAAAATTATTAATAAGCAGCGCGTGGGTGGGTGCATTAAGTTAATCGGTTTTGTCTGCCAACTTGTGCAAGTCTTGGTAATTTTGTAAATAAGAATAGGTATAGCCTAATAGAAGCGATCTGAATTTTGTTGGATTAGCCCGCTTACTCACTTAGTTCTTCAGTGCGGTCATCCGCTTTCTCTAACGCTACAGTCTGCGAATCCTGCGGATTCATTGCGCTATAGCTTTAGAGAAAGCAGACGGAAGAGAGAGGAAAGGATGGCGCGCATTCGCGCTTGCAAACGCAAGATTTTTCTAAACTCGCTTCGCTCGTTAAGAAAAATTAAGCTTATTGTCGAACCGAGGTTTCAAATCTCCGCTCGCATTCCGCCATAAAAAAAGACCTGCCACTTGCGTAGCAGGTCTTTTTTTATGGCGGAGAGGAAGGGATTCGAACCCTTGATACAGTATTACCCGTATACCTTCTTAGCAGGAAGGTGCCTTCAGCCTCTCGGCCACCTCTCCACATATTTTTCAAGAGAGGGGCAAGGTAGGGGCGAGTTGGTTTTCGTCAATGGGAAATCTGGCGCGGGTTTTTTTGTTACCTTGAGAGGCTTTCTTTTTTATTCTGGCGAAAGCGGAAACTTGGGGATCTAATCATTTAGTTCGAGTGCGCTTTTCTGGATCCCCGCTTTCGCGAGGATAACAAGGAAAGAGGATGACAGGCGGAAGATTGTTGATAAAATTACGTGCTAAAAAAATCTCCATTGCCAATTATTTCTGGCAAAAATAGAAAACTGCAAAAATCAATATTTAGTAGGTCTTTCTGGTTTATCACACTAGATGTAGTCAAAATCGCATTAAAATCATTTTCTCCAATGTCAAAAAAAACATCAGCAAAAACAGTAAAAACTTTCGCAGAGCAAGCGGCCATTAAATCCTCCTTGGGCAAAAATTTTGTCGTAAAGGTCGACAATAAGAACGACGACAAGTTGAGCAATTTCGGCAAGGCGGTTTTGAAAGATCGCTACTTGATGCCGGGCGAATCTTACCAAGATTTATTCGCGCGTGTTGCCGCTTATTACGCGGATGATCAAGATCATGCCAATCGTCTTTACCACTACATTTCGAATTTGTGGTTTATGCCAGCAACGCCGATTTTGAGCAATGGCGGCACAGATCGCGGCTTGCCTATTTCTTGTTTCTTGAACGAATCTTCTGACTCACTTTCTGGCATTGTTGAGCTGTGGAATGAAAATGTGTGGCTCGCTTCAAAGGGCGGCGGCATTGGCAGTTATTGGGGCAATCTTCGTTCAATCGGCGAAGTTGTGCGCGGCAATGGCAAAACTTCCGGCATTATTCCATTCATTAAAGTAATGGATTCGCAAACTTTGGCGATTTCGCAAGGCAGTCTCAGACGCGGTTCTGCCGCCGTTTATTTGCCGATTCACCATCCAGAAATTGAAGAATTTATCGACATTAGAAGGCCAACCGGCGGAGATCCAAATCGCCGCTCACTCAACCTGCATCATGGCGTAGCGATCACTGACGAATTCATGCGCGCAGTTGAAAAAGACGGAGATTTTGATTTGAGAAGTCCGCACAGTGGCCAATCTATTGAAACGGTAAAGGCTCGCACTCTCTGGATTAAATTACTCAGCGCGCGAGTTGAAACTGGTGAGCCTTATTTGCTTTTTATCGACACCGTTAATCGTGCGATTCCGGAGCACCAAAAAAAGCTCGGCCTGCAAGTTAAAACTTCAAATCTCTGCAGCGAAATTACTTTACCAACTGGCGTTGATCACCTCGGAAAAGATCGCACAGCTGTGTGCTGCCTGTCTTCGCTCAATGTCGAATTTTATGATGAGTGGAAAGATAACGGCGAAATTCTTGAAGATGTGATGCGTTTTCTCGACAATGTTTTGCAAGATTTTATCGACAAAGCGCCAGATTTAATGGTGAAGGCAAAATATTCAGCAATGCGCGAACGCTCTGTTGGCCTGGGCGTAATGGGCTTCCATTCGTTCCTGCAAAGCAAAAATGTTCCACTAGAATCGGCGATGAGCAAAGTCTGGAACAAGAAAATTTTCCAATTCATCAAGCAAGGAGCTGACCGCGCTTCAAAAGTTTTAGCCAAGGAAAGAGGCGCCTGTTTAGATGCGGTAGATGCTGGAGTTGACGAAAGATTTTCGAACAAATTAGCGATCGCGCCGACTGCTTCGATTTCAATTATTGCTAATAATTCTTCGCCCGGAATTGAGCCATTTGCGGCGAATGCTTTTACGCAAAAAACCCTCACCGGTTCATTTAGCGTGCGGAATAAAAACCTTGTTAAATTACTCGAAACTAAAGGAAAAAATTCGGAAGATATTTGGTCGTCAATCACGATCAATGAAGGTTCGGTGCAGCATTTAGATTTTCTCGACGAGCACGAAAAATTAGTGTTCAAAACTGCGCAAGAAATGGATCAGCGCTGGATTATCGATCTGTCTGCCGAACGTCAGGAGTACATTTGTCAGGCGCAAAGCCTGAATGTTTTTTTACCAGGAAATGTGTCGAAAAAAATATTGCACGAGATCCATTTTCGTGCGTGGCAGAAGGGTTTGAAGAGTTTATACTATTGTCGCTCAACCTCGGTGCAGCGCGCTGACAAGGTTTCTAACAAAGGCGAAAAGCACGAGCTGGATGTTTCGATTCAAAATAATGGCGACGGTAAAAAAGAGTACGACGAATGTTTGGCTTGCCAGTAAACTCGTCACGTCATTGCAAGAGAAGCGAAGCGTATCAAGTAAGTGAATGGATTGTCGCTTCGCTACGCTTCTCGCAATGACGGATAAGTTATAATTTACTTCATTTAACATGCCGAAATCTAATTTTTTTACCCGCCATCTCCGCGACATTAACGAATCCTACTTCGTACACATGCGCCACGCGCTTGGCTTTGCGCGGGAGTCTCTAATCGCCTTTTGTTGTTTTTTTATCCACTCGATTCTGCCATTTATTTTTCTTACCGCGGGCAACTCAACCGCCAGAAAACTTCTCAACAGAATCAATTTTAGAACAAAATTAATTAACCTTTCGACTGCCAACGAAAAACACGTGGCGATTGTTGGATTTGGACTTAGTGGCCTTGTCACATTTTTTAATTTAGTAAAAAATCACCAAGCGGATTCAGGAAAATTAGTCGTCAGAATTTTTGAAAAATCTTCAGTACTTTTGAAGGGAACTGCTTACTCGACTAAAAGCCCGAATCATCTTTTGAATGTTCCAGCAAATCGCATGGGAGTAGTGGAGGAAGATCAGGAGCATTTTTTTAAATGGCTGTGTTTGAAAGGTTACAATTATCAAAAAACCGATTTCGTTCCGCGACAAATTTTTGGAATTTATCTCGAAGATCTTTTGCAGATCGCATTAAAAATTTCTGACGAAAAAAACATTTCTTACGAATTTAGAAGCAAAGAAATTTCTGAAATTACTGTGCGCGAAAATTATTTTTGGATTGACGGCGATCTTCACCACTCCTGCATTCTCGCCGTTGGCCCGCAATTAAAAGATTCGAAGAAGAGCTTTTGGCGCAATGATTTGGAAAGTTATTTAGCTGACGAAGAAATTCACATTTTAGGCTGCGGTTTAACGGCGATCGACACCGTGGTTTCTTTGCGCGATCGCAAATATTCTGGAAAAATCTTTTTACATTCGCGTCGTGGAATTTTGTCGCAGCCGCATAAAATTTTTGATTTTACAGAAAAAGTAGATTCGCCACTAAACCCCGAGGATTCAGATCTTCCGCTTTCACAAATTTTTAGAAAATTTATTAACGCCTGCAAAAAATCTTCTGACTGGCGCATTGCTTTTGACGCATTTCGTCCGCGCACACAAAAATTTTGGATGGTGCTAGATGTCGAGAAAAAGAAGCGTTTTATGCGTCACTGTTTTCGCTTGTGGAATGTTCACCGTCACCGTTGTCCTGAGTCGCAATTTAAAATCGTCGAAGAGATGATGAAATCAGGCCAATTAAGGATTCAGAAAGGCAGGGTGAGTGACGGCAAAGTGATCGATTGCACCGGTTTTGATTACGGATTTGAATCGGAATTAATCAGTAATTTGGTGAAAAATAATTTGGTGAAATTCGACGAATTGCATGCGGGATTAATTCCTCAGCACGAAAATATTTTCTTCACCGCGGGATTAAATTTTGGCAGCTTGTTTGAGATTACCTCCGCACCAGATATCGCTCCGCACTGCAAGAAGATTTCGGATAAGATCAATAAATTGGATCCGTCTTCATTTTTAAGATAATCTTCAGCTGGGTCTGGGTTTTAGTTTTAATCTTCGAGATTTACTCGGGAGTGAATCGAATATTATTGCCGGAGAAATCAACTATCTCCCAACTATTTTTATCGGCGTGAGAAATTTTTGAACTCTGTTTGGAGGTAAAAGATTTATCCAAAGTTACGAATATTTTTGATAAATCCTCAGCAGATTTGCCGCGCAAGAAAATGCGGGGATTTGATATTGAGTAAGAAGTAATTTTTAGATCGCCGTCAATAATTTTATAATTTACAGAATTGATTTTTGCGAAGATGACGTAGCCGCTATCGGGGCCGGTTTGAACTGGGCTGAGTAAAAATATTCGCTGATTCTTGGAGAAAGTTTTTTTGCCTGAGGATTTAACATTATTTGGCAGTTGATTTTCATCGCGAGATTTAGTCGCTACGGTGTTAGCAATTAAATTGGAATGTTGAGCAATAAAAGATGGGGGGAAGAAACCCAGGGTTCCAATAATTAAAGGGGGCTGGTCTGTGTCTTTAAGAGCCGCAGAAAGAATAATAGTTTTTGGAGCGCTTTGATTACCAAGTTTGTAAGTGTTTGTTGTGGAGTCGGATATTTCTGAGAGCAGTCCATTTTTTAACGCTTCTGCCGCCAGTAATTTTACATCTTTCTCGTAAGCCTTATTGATGTTCGAGATCAAGCTGTAATTAAACTCAATGGAGGCATATAAAGTAAGGCTTGCCAAGGCGGAGATTAAGATTGTCATTCTGCGCCGGTATACCGTGCTTATGCTGCAGGCCAACCTCTTGTTACACCAAACTAGAAATAAAATTGAAAGACCGAAATATTGCAGGTAAAGCGGCAAATAACCGTATCCCACGTGAGATAGCCAAATCTGATATTTTTGAATAAAAGCGATGAGAAGGGCGGGGATGAAGAGAAGGCAGCAAGCGATTATTACTAATTTTTTGACGCTTTATCGGTCAATTTCTAGGCGAATAAGCAATCGATAAAAGCAAAATAAAGAGATTGGCAATATTGCTAAGAAAATGTTGGGGTTATTGGATTTAGTGAATTTTCCGCCGCTAAATAAGAAATGATTAAGCGCATTAAGCGGCAAGGTTGCTAAGAGCTGGTTAATAAAAGTTGAGGGCACTTTTCTTAACTCGCCGAGCATTACTCCGTCATAAGAAACTGTGGGGTTGATGTAATATCTTAAAGCTAGGGTGGCGATTGAGTAAATCGCGGTTATTGCGAGGTAACCAGAAATATTAATTAGAAAATCTTTTAGGGATTTTTTCTGGAACCACTCGAGACATAAAATTACAATCAAGGCGTAGAATGTCTTATTGTTAGATTCGCGCGCTTTTACATAAAAACACAAAGAGAGCCCAGAAAAAATAGCTAAAACTTGTAGAAGAATGGCAAAGGTGGTAAGCGAGTCGTAGCCTTCCTGCGTCGACCAAAATATGGGGATTAGAAATAAAAATAATAAACCAATTTCTGATTTTTTTGTGATCAGTTTTATCAGCCAAGCAAAAGAAGCGGCGCTTATAAAAACAAAAGCCATGCGACAAAGTTGGTAGTCAAAAGGATCGGTGAAAATGTAATAAAATGGGTATCCGGTAATAGCAGCTAGGGGATAAATCCTTCCTGAAGAAGTGATCCAACCAGTCATCTGTTCGAGGATGAATGTAGATAGATTTTTATCCTCGAGTCTGAGTGTTCCCAAAAGCAGAGAGTTGAAAATATTCGTCGCAGAAAAATCCGGCTTGCGTCAGTGGATAGAAAACTAGCAAGTAAAATGGAATCAGCATCAGAGATGCTAGAATCAGCCAGTAATCGGGTTTACTCTTGGATAAATTTGCCGTAAGCATCACTCAAAATTGTTGCGATTTTTCTATTTTTTTCACCACCGATTTCTCTTTCGTCAATTTTTGATGCGGGGCGTAGGATTAGGCTAGAGCTGGTTAAAAACACCTCGCTCGCATTGTACATTTCTTCAACAGAAAAATTTCTTTCCTCAACTTTGATTCCTTTTTCTTGCGCAATTTTAATGAAGCGATTGCGGGTGATGCCTTGCAAAATAAGGTTGTCGGGCGCTCTGGTGATTAAAGTTTCATTTGCATCAACAATAAAAATATTGGCAAAAGTTCCTTCGGTAACAATTCCGTCGCGCACAAAAATCGCGTCGTCAAAGCCAGAATCCTTCGCTTTCTGATTAATGAAACTCGAAGCAAAAAGTGCGACAGATTTAATGTCGCAACGTTTCCAGCGAATATCTTCGTGAGTCATGAAGCTGTAGCCTTGAGCAAATTCTTCGGGGGCAACTTTTTTACGCGGAGAAACTGTTGCAGAAATTGTCGGTTGTAAATTTTTTGGTATCCAAGGAACGCGATTCGTTGCGCCGCGCGTGATCTGCATGTAGCAAGTTCCTGCGTCTAAATTATTTTTTTTGAAGAGTTCGAGTTGAATTTTTTTCAACTCTTCCGCGGAGAAATTATGTTCGATTTTCATCTCGCGCATTGAACGAAAGAAGCGCTCAATGTGAGCGTCGCCGTCGATTAATTTTCCATTCTCAAACAATGTTACTTCGTAGACTCCGTCGGCGAATTGAAAGCCGCGATCTTCAATGTGAACGAGGCAATTTTCGTGCGGGAGGAATTGGTTGTTGAGGTAAGAGATGCGAGACATATTTTAAATCGATTGCATTAGCGGATCCCTTCATTCGACGGGGTCTATTTATTATTTTTTTAGAATTGATTTTCCGGCATATTTTGCGCGGCTGCCGAGATGTTCTTCAATGCGAATTAATTCATTGTATTTTGCAGTGCGATCAGAGCGGCAAAGTGAGCCGGTCTTGATTTGGCCGGCATTTGTGGCAACGGCAATGTGAGCGATTGTGGTGTCTTCAGTTTCGCCAGAACGGTGGGAAATGATGTTGTTGTAACCAGCTGATTTCGCCAAATTAATTGCGGCAAGAGTTTCGGTTAGAGTGCCGATTTGATTGACTTTAACCAACATCGCATTGGCCATTTTTTCGTTGATTCCTTTCTGCAAAATTTTTGGATTCGTTACAAAAAGATCGTCGCCAACGAGTTGAATTTTTTTGCCTAATTTTTCAGTAATACTCTTCCAGCCAGCAAAATCATGCTCTGCACAGGCGTCTTCGATTGAGAAGATCGGATAATTATTTACCAAATCTTCGTAGTAAAAAATTAATTCTTCTGAAGTAAGTGTGCGATTTTCGCCGGCTAAAAAATATTTTTCATCGCGATAAAATTCGGAAGAAGCAGAATCGAGCGCGAGAACAACATCGGTGCCAAGCCTGTAGCCCGCTGTCTCGGTAGCTTTCACAATGTAATCCAAAGCTTCTTTTGCTGAATCTAAATTTGGGGCGAATCCGCCTTCGTCGCCAACATTTGTGTTGTGACCATTTTTCTTCAAAAGCGATTTTAGATTTTGAAAAATTTCTGCGCCGATACGAATTGCATCCTTGATTGACGATGCTCCGACCGGCATCACCATAAATTCCTGAATGTCGATTTTATTGTCGGCATGTTGGCCGCCGTTAATAATATTCATCATTGGCACCGGCAAAATTTGCGCGTCTTTTCCGCCTAAATATTCGAAGAGGGGAATTTTTTGTGAGGCAGATTGCGCCTTGGCACAAGCGAGCGAAACGGCGAGAATTGCATTAGCGCCGAGTGAAGATTTATTTTCGGTTCCGTCCATTTCGATCATTATTTGATCGATTTCTTTCTGCTTGCTCGCATCAAGGCCGACAAGTTTTGCGGCGATTTTTTCATTAACGTTGGCGACTGCTTTTAAAACTCCTTTGCCTAAAAATCTGCTCTTGTCGCCGTCGCGAAGTTCGCAGGCCTCAAGGCTGCCAGTTGAGGCGCCAGAAGGAACGGCAGCGATTGCGCAAGATCCGTCAGCTAAATGTATTTCTGCTTCTAGGGTTGGGAATCCGCGCGAATCAAGGATTTCGCGGGCTTTAATGCGAGAGATTATTGTCATTGCTGATTGCTTGTTAAGAGGGGAGGCGGCAATTTCTCTGCCTTCCAAACAATGTCAAATTATCCAAAAATGTTTCGTATTATTTTTATTGTTGCCTTGGTTTTGCTGGCAATTCCACTCGTGAATAAGGGTAAAGATTATTGGGATGAGAAGGTGCAGAAAGCGAAATTTATTGGTCAAAGCGCAGAAAAATTGGTGCGTCACGGCATTGACGGATCTAAGGAAAAATAACTTTTCATTTATTTTCTGCTTGAGTAGGTTGCCGAGATTCCCCCTTAAAATTTTTAAACAGAATACTCGCTTTAACCAGGTAATACCTGGCCTAACCGAGCTGCTAATTTTTCAGAAATTATGTCCAAACAAACCTTCCAACGTACCAAGCCACACGTAAACATCGGAACAATCGGTCACGTTGATCACGGTAAAACAACTCTTACCGCTGCAATCACAACCTATCTTTCTAAAAGTGGTTTAGCCGAAAAAAGAAGTTACGATCAAATCGATGCCGCCCCTGAAGAAAAAGAACGCGGTATCACAATCAACACCGCTCACGTTGAATATGAAACTAAAGCTCGTCACTACGCTCACGTAGATTGCCCAGGCCACGCTGATTACGTTAAAAACATGATTACCGGTGCCGCACAAATGGATGGCGCTATTTTAGTTGTATCTGCTGCAGA
>CAMBXE010000007.1 GCA_945871805.1 Rhizobium sp. Q54
TGTAAGATTTGATCGCGTTGTTTACACAACCAAAACATTTTCACGCAAATTTACGTGGTGGTGTTTTGTGGTTTTGGATCAAAGTATTCAAGCAATTTTTCGTAAGGTGTTTTACCGTTAATTCCCTTGTGTGGTTTAACGGTATTATAAAAATTAATGAATCTGATGAGTTCCAAATTTCTGTGTTCTCGTGAATTGAACTCAGTTTTTTGGTGCCACATTTCAAGTAATGTTCGAATCACTCTTTCCGCTTTACCATTGGTTTGAGGACGTTTTACCCTAGTGAATTTCTGTCCTATCTTGTGGTCATGTAAAAAAGAAACAAAGGCATGATTACTAGTTCCCTTGTATTCCGTGCCATTGTCAGAGTAAGCGCATTCAACAGTATAAGGACATTCATCGATCACCTGATGCAAGAAATTAGCAGCAGAGAATTGAGTTTTATCTGGAAGAATTGCGGCGTAGAGTTCGCGAGAAAAATCATCAATGGCGACGAAGAGATATTCTCGAGCAGAGAATTTATTTTCTCCCTTGATGAGCGGAAGCCTTTTGGTGTCGAAGTGAACAAGCTCTCCAGGATAGGATTTATTGTATCTTTTTGCCTCTGATTTCTTTTTTTGCTCAATCTCAAATTCAACTTTCTTGAGCCGTTTAAGACCGTATTGTAAACTTCGGAATCGATTGTTAACACTGCTTCTAGGCACAAATTCTTGCCCCCGACATCGCTGAAGAATTTTGGAAATTGTTTGACGAGAAACTCGAAAGATTTCTGCCAGCTCAGATTGGCTATGCTTGCGAGCACAATGCAATTTCCAAAGCTCTTCCCGATCGGTTAGAGTTAATCGCGTTCTTTTGTGAATTTTCATGAAGGAAATAGTTTACATGGTTGATTAAAGTTTTGGGTAAAACTGAGTTAATCATGTAAACAACGCGGTCAAATCCTACACCTAAGGGACGGAATGGTTTTGTTGAGGAGTTTTGAAACCTCCTCTTCGCTGTAGTAGCCTTCGGGTATGTTGTGCATATTTCGTAAGTTGTTTAGTTAATAGTTAACAGTTAAAACAAAAAAATTTCTAATAACTGGGATCAAGCAAGCCCAAAAACTTGAGTTTGTAAGTCATGGTCTCTCTTGATACTTTGAAGAATCTGGTCATTTCGCGTATTGCCGAATCAATCGGACAGCTCTGATCAATCTCTTCCCATTTTTTCATCATTACCGCCCTTGGCATCAAGATGTATGACGCAAACATATTGGCTTGGGTTTCAAGCGCTTTAGTTCTTGGATCGCTGCCGTCATGAAATAACGCTGAGTTTTTGGCTTCTTTATACTGAGGTCTGTGAAAGACGTAATGCCCGAGTTCGTGGGCAATTGTAAAATTGCACCTTGCTTCCCTTGTAAAATCTGAGGGATTAACGGCGTGATCTAAGCTCTCATCAATCCACACCACACCATTGTTTAAATCCAAAGCCCCCAATGCTCCTGAAAAATCCTTATTCAGATTAACAAAACCGCCGATCTTTAACCTAAAAAGTTTTTCAATGATTAGGTCAATTGGCGTAGCACTATCAAAATTGTAAAACCCTTTCCCTTTGGCTTTTTGTAAAATTATGTCGACCTTCCTCTCAATAACTTCATGGCTACGAAAGCTAACTCCTTTTTCCATCATTTTTTTCAGCCTCCAGCTCCTTCATAAATTTTTCTAAATCTGCCGGCTTCACTCTGCGCAAAAAAGCAGCATACAATTTTGGCTCTGTGTTAATTTTTTCTTTAACATCAGAGGAGATTTTATCAGCCATCGCCAAAAGTTTGTCTGCGTTGACCTTAAGTATGTCTGCCATCTTTTTGATATTTTCTTCCTTCGGTGCGGCGTATTCGCCAACTTCCATTTTGCTGATGTAGGTTGCGCTGATTCCAACCTTTGACGCAAACTCTCTCAAACCAATATTAAGTTTGTGTCTATTCTTTCTAATAAAATCACCAAATTCTAAGTTTTGGGTTTTTTTATTTTTCATAAGTTTCGTCATTTTTTCATAAATATAGTGCCGTTCCAACCAGTATTCACAGCAACTCACGAGAGTCTGATGGAAAAAGCGTTAAGTAAAACCTAAACACTAAGATTTAGTTGTCAACTAAACGATTAACAAGTCATCCAAGATTTAGCAATTAAAGATTTGTTGCGAAAGAGTGCGCAAGTGCATTTGTCCCAAATTCGTCAAAATACGGACACCAGACGGACACCAAAGAAGTCATCTAAATCTGAAATACCCCTGAAGCCTTGCTAGGATTGGTGGACTTGGGCGGATTCGAACCGCCGACCTACTGATTAAGAGTCAGCTGCTCTACCAACTGAGCTACAAGTCCGTGTATTTAAATCGTTACTTTTCGCCTTTGCGGAAATGGCAAAAAGAGCGGCGAAAATTAATGATCTTTCCAGCCAATTCTCTTCAAAAAGAACTCGTAAGAATCTTCAAAAGTGAAAGTTTTATTATCGTCGAAGACAACGAGTTTATTGGCGATTTGATGGAGGAAATGTTCGTCATGCGTGACCGTCACAATGGCGCCTTCAAAGCTTTTGATTGCCTCCAAAAGTGACTCACAAGATTCCATGTCTAAGTGATTTGTGGGCTCGTCGAGAAGAAGTAAATTTGCGCCTTTAAGCAGAATTTTTCCAAGCATCACGCGTGATTTTTCACCACCGGAAAGCACACTGATTTTTTTATTCGAGAGGTCATTCGAAAACATCATGTTGCTACAAACTTGACGCACTCTGTTTTGCGTAAGTTTTTCATCGACCTTTTGCAGTTCCTCGTAAACCGTGCGATTATTGTCGAGACGATCAATATTCATCTGGCCGAAATAGCCGATTTCAGTTTTGCCGTTAACCTTGATATCGCCGTGGATCGGCTTGTTATCTTGCGTTAGAAGCTTGAGCAAAGTTGATTTACCTTTACCGTTTTTTCCGATCACGCAAATTTTGTCGCCATTAGCGATTTTGAAAGAGAGGTTTTTGATTAACAGATGTTCGGGATTGTAGCCGAAAGAAATCGCCTCGGCTTCAACCATGTTTTCTTTGCTGGCGTAAGGATTGTGATTAAATTCAAAATCCAGCGTTTGCACATGCACCATTTTTTCTTTGACGTCCTGCTTCTCCAGCATTTTTACGCGCGATTGTACGCGACTGGCCTGACTGGCTTTGGAACCGAAGCGATCGATCCATTCTTGAGTTTTTTGTCTTTGTTTATCTTCGTTGATACGAGTTTTTTCGTAAATTTCTTCTTCCAGCGCGATTTTCTCACGCACGCCCTGGGTGCTGCCAGAAACTTTTTTGAAGGATTTGCGGTGGATGAGTAAAGTATGCGTGATCACACTATCCATGAAGCCGCGATCATGCGTGATCAGAATTATTTCACCTTCCCACTCGCGCAAAAATTCTTTGAGCCAGCGGATAGAGTGAATGTCGAGATAGTTGGTGGGCTCGTCGAGCAAGAGCATTTGTGGCTCCATCAAAAGCAATTTTGCCAAGTTTAATTTTACCTGGTAACCGCCGGAGAATTTTTTTGGATCCTTGTAGAGATCGTCGTAAGTAAAGCCGAGACCGTATAAAATATTTTCACCTTTCCAGCCTTCATGCTCACGATCCTCGGGAAGGATTGAGCAAATTTCATCAAGAACAGTATCGTGAGTGAAATGAATATGCTGTTCTAAGTGGCCGATTCTGTAGCCGCGCGGAACTTCAACCGCGCCAGAATCTGGCTCGAGTTGTTTCAAAATTAATTTGAGGAACGTTGATTTTCCGCTGCCATTGCGCCCAATTAGCCCAACTTTTTCACGCGAATTAATAATAAAATTTCCTTCCGAAAAAATTTCGTGGCCGGAAAAGGAGATGGATAGGTCTTTTGCTCTGATCATTTTATTTTAAGCTGCCGAACATTGTCTGCCGGTCTGCGAACCAACTTTGAAAGCCTTACCGGCTTTTAATTCATCGAGGATTTTGAAAAAATTCTCTGACGTTAAATCTTCGGCGAAATCGTCATTAATTTGTACTATTGGTGCATTGACGCAAGCGCCGAGACATTCAACTTCTTTCAAAGTGAAAAGCCCGTCAACCGTTGTTTCATCCATTTCGATTCCAAGTTTTTCTTTACAGTCTTTGATGATTTGATCAATGCCGCGAAGCATGCATGGCGTGGTGCGGCAGAATTGAAGTAGATATTTTCCAACTGGTTTTAAGTTGTACATCGTGTAAAAACTGGCGACTTCGTAAACTTTAATTTCGGGCATTTCCAAAATTTCTGAGACGCAGGCAATCACATCTTTTGAAACCCAATTTGCGTTCTGACGTTGGGCCAAATCTAGCAATGGCATCACTGCCGATTTTTTTCTTTCGGCTGGATATTTGGCCAAAATTTTCTGAACTTGTTTTTGATTTTCGTCGTTGAATTTGAACATGTTATTTGACGTTTTTCCAAACCGCTTTTTTCGCAGCGATCAAAATTATTAGCAAAATGCCGAGAAATATCATTGTGCGCACACCCATTTTCTTTCGCGCTTCGGCTTCTGGTTCTGCTACCCATTGCAAGAAGTTGGTTACGTCGATCACCATTTGTTCTTTGGTGGCGTAAGTGCCGTCGCGGTAATCAACTTGAACATCGTCAGTGATTGGGGCTGGCATAGAAATTTGTCGGCCTTCGAAGTAAGGATTATAGCTTTTGCCTGAGGCGAGAGGGAAATTATCTGGCGCATCGACGAAGCCAGTAAGTAGCGAATAAACATAATTCGCGCCATCATGACGAGCTTTAATAATCAAAGATAAATCTGGTGGCAAAGCGCCGCCGTTAGATGAGCGAGCTGCTTGTTCGTTAGCGTAAGGACCGACGAATTTGTCGGAAGGAAGGCCGGGACGATCAAACATTTCGCCGTCATCATTCGGACCGTCGCTTACCAAAACTTCTGAGGCAATTTGCTTTACTTCATCTTCAGAAAATCCGATTTCAGTAAGATTGCGGTAAGCCACGCGTCGCAAGCCGTGACAAGCTGAGCAAATTTCTTTGTAAACTTGGTAACCACGTTGTGCTGAAGCGCGATCTACAGAGCCGAAAACGCCATCAAATTCCCATTTCATTTGTTTCGGATGATGGGCTTTGGTTTCGATTATTGTCTCTTCCAAATCATATTCTGCATTGGCCAGAACTAGATTTGGGAGAAGTAGAAAAATTAGAAAAAATTTTTTCATTTTAAAATTTGTGCAATTTCTTGGCGAAATCTAGGTGTGTTTTGATTTGTAGTCTTCGTCGATTGATTCCGGAAGTGGCAAGGTTTTTTCAAACTTCGGCAGATTCGGTAAAATTATCAAAAAGTAAGCGTAGTAATAAAAAGTTGAGAAGCGCGAAGCCCAAATATACCAGCCTTCTGCCGGAGCTTTTCCAAGCCAGCCCAAGAAAAAGAAATTCATAATAAAGAGCGCAAAAACTTTTTGGAAAAGTGGTCGGTAGGCGCCAGACTTAACTTTAGAGCGATCCAAGAATGGCAAGGCGAACAATAGAGCGATCGCGCCAAACATCATCAGAACTCCGCCGAGCTTATCGGGCACTGCGCGCAGAATTGCGTAGAAAGGAAGAAAATACCATTCAGGAACAATGTGAGCCGGCGTCACCATTGGGTTGGCGGGAATGTAGTTGTCGGGATGTCCTAAAGAATTTGGATAGAAAAATAAGAAATATCCAAAAATCAAAAAGAAAGCCACAAAACCCAACATGTCCTTGATGGTGAAGTAAGGATGAAAAGGAATCGAATCTTTTTTTGTTTTGATTTCAACGCCGGTGGGATTGTTCGAGCCCGAGGTGCTAAGCGCCACCAAGTGCAACAAAATCGTGCCAACAATTAAGAAAGGCAGTAAGAAATGCAGCGAGAAAAAACGATTTAGTGTTGGATTGTCAACCGAGTAACCACCCCAAAGCCAAGTCACGATTGACTTGCCAACAACAGGAATTGCCGAAAATAAGTTGGTAATTACGGTTGCTCCCCAAAAGCTCATTTGTCCCCAAGGCAGTACATAGCCCATGAAGGCCGTCGCCATTGAGAGTAAGAAAATTATAATCCCAATCCACCACAAAATTTCACGCGGTGCTTTGTAAGATCCGTAGTAAAGGCTGCGGGTGATGTGAGCGTAAAGTGCGACGAAAAACATTGAAGCACCAACGGCGTGAATGTAGCGAATAAGCCAGCCATATCGCACGTCGCGCATGATGTGTTCAACTGAGTTGAAGGCTAATTCAGTATTGGCAACGTAATGCATCGAGAGGAAGAGTCCGCTCAAAATTTGTATGACCAAAGCAATGCCAGCGATGGATCCGAAGTTCCACCAGTAACTTAAATTTTTTGGGTAAGCATGTTTGAAGAGAGTATTTTCCAATGTCGAAATAATCGGCAAACGATCATTGATCCATTTGGCAGCTTTCGATTTTTCAGTAAGCGATTTTTCGAAATCGTTTTGGATGTGATTGCTCATTTTTAGCCGATTTTAATTTTTGTGTCTGACAAGAATTCGTAAGGAGGAATTTCTAGATTTTTTGGCGCTGGGCCCTTTCTGATACGGGCGGAAGTGTCGTATTGCGAACCGTGACAAGGGCAAAACCAACCTTTGTACTCGCCTTCGCCAACAATTGGAATACAGCCCAAATGAGTGCAAATTTCAATCGTTACCAACCATTCTTCTTTGCCTGGTTTAACTCGCGCAGAATCTTCTTGCGGATCGCGAAGCTCGGCCAAATTAACGTCTTTTGCGGCTTGAATTTCTTCGGCGTTACGTCTTCTGATTGAGACTGGTTTGCCGCGCCACATTACTTTTTTTTCTTCGCCAATTTTGATGTTTGAAATTTCAACCTCGACCGAAGCAAGCGCTTGCACGTCGCTTGACGGGTTCATGCTGTCGATGAAAGGAAGAATTGCGCAAACTGCACCAACGCCGGCGGTGGCGTAAGCTGAGGTCGTGAGTAATTTACGACGGCTTTCGTCTTTTACTGAGTTAGACATTTTTTAGAGGGAAAATTTGCAAAAAAGAGGCCGCGCTTTTTATTTTTGAAACAGAAACTAGCAACAATTTCTAGTGTCCTGTCGATCCAAAGCCACCAGTGCCGCGAGCAGTTTCATCGAGATTTTCTACTTCAGAAATTTCTGCTTGTTCGTGTTTGGCAATCAAGATTTGGGCGATGCGCATTCCGCGAGTGATCGTGAAATCAACCTTCGAATGATTGATTAAAATTGCGCAAACTTCGCCGCGGTAATCGGAATCAATGGTTCCTGGGCTGTTGAGAACTGTGATTCCATTCTTCAAAGCTAGTCCAGAACGCGGACGAACTTGTGCTTCAAAACCTTTTTCTAGGGCAATAGCAATGCCGGTTTGAATTAATTTGATTTCACCAGATTTAAGAATGATTGGTTCAGAAATTGCTGCGAGTAAATCCATCCCAGCGCTGCCCGAAGTTTCGTATTTTGGTAAAGGCAAATCTTTACCATTTTCTAATTTTTTGATGCGAAGGGTGGTCATTTGAGAGAGTTATTTTTTGCGTTATTTTAATTTTGTCACCCCTTCGAATGACGGGGTCCGTGGTGCCGTAAGTACTCGTGATCAGATGGACCCCGTCATTCGACGGGGTGACAAATGTCATTCGACGGGGTGACAAATGTCATTCGAGGGGGTGACAAATGCAGGAGTGAGCGCCGGAAACTAGCTATTCATCGATTTGAAAAACTCTTCATTCGTCTTGGTGTGCTCAAGTTTGTTAAGAAGGAATTCCATTGCCTCAAGTGGGTTCATCGGATTGATGATGCGACGCAACATCCAAATTTTTGAAAGCGTGTTGCGATCAACCAGAAGCTCTTCTTTTCTCGTGCCAGATTTAGTGATGTCGATTGCTGGGAAGATTCTTTTGTCAGAGATTTTGCGATCCAAAACAATTTCACAGTTGCCGGTTCCTTTGAATTCTTCGAAGATGACTTCGTCCATTCTCGAGCCCGTGTCAACCAAGGCCGTAGAGATGATTGTGAGTGAGCCGCCTTCTTCGATATTACGAGCTGCCCCTAAAAATCTTTTTGGTCTTTGTAGTGCGTTTGAATCAACGCCACCACTTAAAATTTTTCCGGATGAAGGCATGATTGCGTTGTAAGCGCGAGCTAAACGAGTGATGTTGTCGAGTAAAATTACCACGTCTTTCTTGGCCTCAACCAAGCGACGAGCTTTTTCAATTACCATCTCGGCGAGTTGTACGTGACGCGTTGCCGGTTCATCAAAAGTTGAGCTCACCACTTCGCCTTTAATATTGCGAAGCATGTCGGTTACTTCTTCTGGACGTTCGTCAATCAACAAAACCAACAGAATAATTTCGGGATGATTTGAAGTGATTGCGTGGGCAATATTTTGCATCAAAGAAGTTTTACCGGTGCGCGGAGGGGCGACAATCAAGGCGCGTTGACCTTTTCCGATCGGGGCAACCATGTCGATGATGCGCGTGCTGATGTCGCCATTAAGTGGGCGATCTTCTTCGAGATTCAGTTTTTCTTGCGGGTAAAGCGGGGTGAGATCGTCGAATAAAACACGATTTCTAATTTTTTCTGGCGGGCCAAAATTGACTTCAATTACGCGCAGCAAAGCGAAATATCTTTCACCTTTTTTCGGCGCGCGAATTTGGCCTTTAACCGTGTCTCCGGTGCGCAGCCCGAAGCGTTTAATTTGGCTTGGCGAAACGTAAACATCGTCTGAGCCAGCGAAGTAATTAGCTTCCGGTGCGCGCAAAAATCCGAAACCATCATCGAGCAATTCTAGCACGCCTTCGCCAATGATTACATTCGCAGGACTTTGATCGGAGAAATTTTTAAGGATGTGGTAGGTGATGTCCTGACGACCGAAATCACCAATATTGTCGAAGCCGTATTCCTTGGCAATTTCTACTAATTTCTCAGCCGATTTTGTTTTTAGAGATTTGAGCTCAAGAGTTTTTCCGCTATTTCCTACATTGCGATTGCGCGATTCTGCATTGTCTTCGTCATCTTCTGTTTGTTGTGAAATAGGGGCATTAGGGGCTGTTGTAACGGCTGGCGTAAAACTTTGCGAGGAAGGGCTTTGCGAAGAAAAACTTTGTGGAGCATTGCTGCGACTAAGTAGGTTTCCGGTGTGTAAACGCGGAGCGTTATTTACTGGGACCACTTTATTGTAATTTTGTTCCGAAGCTTGTTGTTCTGACTGTTGCGGCTGTTGAGTAGCGGCTGGAGTTTGTGCGGCAGGATAGCGCAAAGTAAGGGTGCTGTTGTTTGAAGACATTTTTTGGAGTAGAAGATTAATTAACTAAGAGATGAAGAGAGGTAAAAGAGCTGCGAAAGATACTTAAGGAAGAATTCTGAAAGAACATTTTGGTGCGGCTGGAGACGATCCCATTGGGGACGCGCTTTGTAAAAATGCTTTTTTTTCTGTCAATGTACTTCTTTTTAAACTTGGAAATTTGCTGCGAACTTCTGCATTTAAAAAAAGATGTTTGCCGCCGGCGGCAAACATCTCTCGGTCTAAACCCTGTTGGCCGTAAGCTCAAAAAAAATATTTTTTTTAAAACTTAAAAATTACTGAAAAAAACTCGTAATAAATTCAACGCCAAGAACCAAGGTGGCGAGAGATAAAACCATTCCAAATAAACCAACCACGATTCCTAAAATTATTATCAGACCATCTTTGCTGAGTAACCCGAAAGAAATAATCAGCACGCCGAGCCCGGGAATGAAATTGGAGAGTGGTATCGGTAAAAGCACGAAGGAGGAAAATAACAAAACAAAAACCCCAATAATTCTTTCAGCGACGGAAGAGGTCATAAAAAGTAAGCGCGGTTTTAAGATGCGCTCGACTTTGCGAATGTAAGGTGAGGACTTGTTCACTAGCGCTGCCAATACCGATCTTTTTACGGTGAGTTTAGAAAATTTTTCCGGCAGTTTTGGCGCCTTGTAACCAGCTACCATTTGCAAAGCGAAGACAACTAGTGGAATTGAAATAATGCTCGGAAATGGCGGCGGCGTTGGGATGATGATGCCAAAAGAAAAGATCAACATTACCAAGCCAAATCCAACAGAATCCATTGCGCGCACTAAATCGCGCACAGGAATTCGATCGGCAGACGAATTGTTAACGACGTCTTCGATTACTTGAGTTGTGATTATTTTATATTGATCCACGAGTATTATTTTTTGCTCGAATCAATTTCGTCAGGCTTTTTTTCTTCTTCTTTAAGGCCCTTTTTTAAGCCTTTAATTCCCTTGCCGATGTCACCCATTACTTGCGGTAATTTGCCTGCGCCGAAAAGCACAAAAACAATCACCAAGATTAATAATAATTCGCCCATTCCGATTGACATAAAACTCCTCTTAAAAAATTAATTTCATTAACTCGTCCCATTCTCTAACGCTGAGACCACTTTCTGGCTGCTCGATCTTCTCGCCCTTTAACATTTTGCGCACTGCTTCAAGTGCCGGTCCGGAAAGAGTTTTTCCGGATTTATTATTTTTGATGAAGGCCTCGAAGCAATGTGGCACCCATTTTTTAACCATGTCGAGCATTACCTCGGCGTAAACGCGAATCTCGTATTGTGCGTGTGAATCGGCGCGCAAATGCAAAAAATGAAGCAAGTTGTGCAGGTCGATTTTCCAATACCATTGGGTGTAGCAACTCAAAGGAAGATTCATGCGTGCAAGCTCGCGAGCCAGGCCTTCTTTACCTGGATTGGTGATGTTGCCATCGGCATCTTGATTAATCATTTCCAAATAATGGTCGTAAGATTTAAGCGAATCTTCCTTCAAAATTTGTAAAACTTTTTTCGATTCAGCGGCATTGAGAATTGTCGATTCGTCGCGGCCTTGGTGATTAATTTTTGACTGCGCCGAAAGATTTTCTGCATTTGGAACGTAGAATTCATCTTCAACAATTGAATAGCGTGCAGAGTACTCATTCACTGATGCGGTGCGGTGTCTTATCCATTGACGGGCGACAAAAATTGGCAGCTTGATGTGAAATTTAATCTCGCACATTTCAAGCGGCGTGGTGTGGCGATGGGCGATCAAATAATTAATCAACGCCTTGTCAGCATTAATCTTTTTTGTGCCAGAACCGTAAGAAACGCGAGCGGCTTGTACGACGGAAGAATCATTGCCCATGTAGTCTACGACGCGCACGAAGCCGTGATCCAAAACTTCAAAAGGCTGGTACAAAACTTTTTCTAATTCTGGAGAAACTGGTCTGAGAGTTTGATTTGACTGAGCGCGCAGCAAAGCGATTTCTTCGAGCTGTTCTTTTTTAATAACCATTTTTTGGAAGATTTTGATTTTGAGGCTTTCTAGATCGAGAATCTAAAATCTAAATTCTAAATTTGAATGTCTGTCGAGGTAATAAAATCAAAGCTCCCCGCTATTCCAAAAACTCCGGGCATCTATCAATTTTTTGATGCGAAGGAAAATTTGCTTTACGTTGGTAAGGCAAAAAATTTGCAGAAGCGGGTCGCGAGTTACGCAAAAGAAAATCAGCTTTCAGCGCGAATTGCGCGAATGGTTTTTCTCGCAGAGAAAATCGAAACAACCCAGACTGCAAGCGAGGCAGAGGCGTTGCTGTTGGAACATAATTTGATCAAAAAATTTCAGCCAAAATTTAATATTTTGCTGCGCGACGACAAAACTTTTGCACAAATTTTAATCACTGATCACAAATTTCCGCGCATCGCGAAGTACCGCGGAGTAAAGGTTGGCGGGGGTTCGTATTTTGGTCCATTCGCTTCAACTCACGACGTTAATCACACGATTGACTTGCTGCGCAAAAGTTTTTTGTTACGCAATTGCTCTGACTCAGATTTTAAATCGCGCAAAAAACCCTGCCTAGAATACCAAATTAAAAGATGCGCTGCGCCTTGTGTTGGGCTGATTTCGCAGGATGAATACGAAATTTCTGTGCAAAATGTTGCCGATGTTTTGAGTGGAAAATCTGTCGCTGTGCAAAAAAATTTATCGCAGAAAATGCAGCGATTAAGTGCGGCAGAGGAGTACGAAAAAGCGGCGCAAACTCGAGATCAAATCAAGGCGTTAAATGCGATTCAGGCCAAGCAAAATATCAATGTTGGTGAGCTAAAAGATTTTGATGCGATTACTCTTGCAGCCTCTGGAGACAGGCTCTGCATCTACATTTCATTTTTCCGCGGTGGTCAAAATTTTGGTGCGAAGCCGTATTTTTTTGAGAGTGAAGACGCAGCCAAAACCCTCTCCGAATTTCTCGGGCAATTTTACCTTTCGCAAACGGCGCCGAATTTAATTTTGCTGGATCGCGAGCTCGAAGAAAAAAAATTACTCGAAGGATTTTTAGAAAAAATTTCTGGAAAAAAAGTTACGATTCTAACGCCAAAAAAAGGCGACAAACTCTCTCTGATAAAGGACCAATCTCAGATCGCGATTCAGAATCTTGAGCAGAAAATTTCACAAAATTTAAATACGAAAACATTGCTGCTCGAAGTAAAAAAGATTTTTGATCTGCCAAAAATTCCGCAGCGAATTGAAGTTTACGACAACAGTCACACTTCCGGAACTAATGCGGTCGGAGCAATGATTGCCGCGGGCTTAGACGGCTTCATCAAAAGCGGTTATCGAAAATTTAATATTCGTTTCGAGCAAGGTGGCCGGGACGACACGGCAATGATGCGCGAAGTTTTGACGCGCAGATTTTCCAAGACCCAAGCCAATTCCCTTTGGAGCTTTCCTGATTTTGTAATTATCGATGGAGGCAAGCCACAACTGACCGCGGCGCAAAAGGTTTTTTCTGAATTAAAAATAAAAATCCCCTTCGTCTGCATGGCGAAAGGTGAGAATAGAAATGCCGGAGAAGAGTGGTTTTACGCGCCGAATAAAGATCCGCTGACCCTGCCAAAACATTCCCCGGCAATGCATTACCTCCAACGTCTACGCGACGAGGCCCACCGCTTCGCGATTACCGCGCATCGTAAAAAACGCGCAATGTCACTGCGCTAAATATTTTTCGCCGGTTGAGCGAAGTCGAAACCAAGAAAAGTTCGGCGCCAATCTTTTCTTGGTTTCGACTTCGCTCAACCGGCCAAAAGATTTACTTCACATCCAGTCCGATATCCACCGCGCGCGCTGAGTGAGTAAGGGCGCCAATCGAAATGAAATCGATGTCGAGATTCGAAAAGTTTTTAATATTTCTGAGATTAACCCCGCCAGAAACTTCGATTTTGATTTTGTGAGCACGAATAAGCGCCGCACATTTTTTGATTTCTGCGGGCTTCATGTTGTCGAGCATGATGATGTTGGGCTTTGATTTTACTGCCTCCGCGACCTGTGCAAAATTATCGCACTCAATTTCAATTTTTTTTGTGTGAGATTTTTTTGCCGCGATAATTGCTTGAGAAACTCCGCCTGCGGCGGCGATGTGATTGTCTTTAATCAAAATCATTTCAGCTAAATTTTGGCGGTGATTTTTTCCGCCACCAACCACGACTGCATATTTTTCTAGGTCGCGCAGGCCGGGTAAAGTTTTTCTGGTGTCGAGAATTTTTATTTTTTTATTCGCGAGTTTGGCAACGAATTGTTGAGTAAGGGTCGCGACACCGCTCGCATGCTGGATCAAATTCAGAACCACTCTTTCAGCGGCGAAAATTAATTTGGCATCGCCCTGGCCGCGAGCAATTGATTTTCCGGGCTTAACGACCGATCCGTCTTTGATCAGAATTTTAAAATCAATTTTAGAATTTTTAAATTTTGCTGATTTTTTTAGCTGGAAAAAAACTTCTTCAATCAGCGATTTTCCGCAAAAAATAATTTGTTCGCGGGGCTTGATTTCAAAGGCCACGAGGCGGCTTTGGGGAATGGTTAAATCAGAGGTGATGTCATCAAAAACACAATCTTCGCTCAGAGCTTCGGCTACAATTTTTTTGAACATTTTCTTGGATCAAATTTTCCTGTTTTGAGGTGTTGCAGGCGTTCGGAAATGAAGTGGTGCATGAGGTTCATTTCGGCGGCGGAGATTTGTCTTTCGCCGCTTTCACTCTCGGCGATTAATTTTGAAATCACCTGAAATGCTAGACAACCTTCGCCCATTTCTTCACTGATGAAGGCTGGCATTTGCTTGGTCCAGAGTGGAGCGTCTTTGGCATTATTCTGTGCTAATTTTTTTGCTAATTCTAAGGCGCGATCAAAATCTCCGACGCGCTTGGCAAGATAAATTGCTTGAAATAACCACCACCAATTGGCGTCAATATTTGCAGATGAATGCTCGTCTAGATAGTCAACAACTCGAAGACTATCTTCGTGATTTTGAGTTTGTGAATAATAGTAAGCGGCAAGAGCTGGCGTTGAGCGCGATTCGGAATTGAGGGTGTCGAGCATCTTCATCCATTGGTAAACTCGTGAATAATCGTAATCTTTTAGAGCGACAAATCCGGCAAAAATATCGCCAGAATTTTGGAAGCGCAGAGATAAAGCGCGAAACAAAAATTCATTGTCGCCGAGTGACATTGCAGAGATTAGATATTTATTTGGCGCTGGGGGAATGACATCGAAACTGGCGTGGAATTTCTCAGTCGCTTTCCAGAAAAAAATCTGACAACCGAAAGTAAGGACAAAAAGCCAGAAGAAAATTTTGTGGGAGTAAAGGTGGAAGAAGTAGCGCGGACTCATTAGAACTGCTTACGTTTGAAGTCGTGGAAGGCCATGAAGATCATGAGCGGGATGTAGATCAAAGATTGAATCGCGATTATTTTTATACTTTCGAAATCTTTTATTCCGTAGCCAAGCCACGAGCTTTGAGAGAATAAATCAAGGCGAGGAAAAACCGCGGAAAGAATTTTTAAACTCGCAGCGAGAATGTGATTTTTAGCGGCAACAAAATCTTCGGGCAGCTCGATCGCCATTACGAACATTCCCATTAATCGCGACATCATGTAAAAAGCGAAAGAGGCCATGATGGCGGAGAAAGAATTTTTTAGAATCATTGAAGCGAGGAGGGAGAAGCAAATCACGATTAGAAGCTCGGCAAGAAGGCTGACTGACCAGATTGCGAGGCCCAGTAATGCTGGCTTGGTGACGAGCGCGATTGTGATGACCAAAGGCAAAAAAATTATGAAAGCAGAGAGAAAAAATCCGGCGAGATATCCGAGAATAAATTGCTCGCGTGAGATTGATTTAGAGAGGATAAATTCGACTTCTTTATTTTCAAAAGCGCGACTAACGCTGAGGCAAACAAAGAGAATCATGCCAACGGCAAGAATCGCGCGCGATGATCCGGCGATGTAGGCGGCGGTGCTGTACTGCTGTTCCACTAGAGAGGTTGAGCCAAGAAAGATCGAAATCGAAAATGAGACAATAAGAGTGATTAGTAGTCCGAGATAAAGGCGATCACGAAGGCCGTTTCTGAGGATATATTTTAAAATCGATTTCATTGTCGGGGGAAGAATTCGTAAAATTTAAAGTGTAATTTTTAAGCGTAAAAAAACCGAGCCACTTTTTCAAGCGGCTCGGTTCTCAAATCTACAGAGTTAGAATCGCTAACTATGAAAGAGGAATATCATATTTTTTGCTCAAATAGCTTGCGACATCCTTAAGATCTTGTTTCTTAAGAACTCCGTCAAAAATAATGACTTCAGAAATTAGACCTTTCCAAGCTTTTGTTGCAGAAGTCGTTCCGCCAATGAGCAGGCTAGTTGTAGGTGCGACTACTGTAGTTGCTAATACTCCAGTCACTTGTCCGTTACTACCAACATTGGTGTTGTCAGCGATGGTGGCAAAATTATTGCCGCCATTGATGTAGAGGTAAGTAGTTTTAGTTCCCGAAGGATTGGTGGCATTGTAACCAGAGTAAGTGATGGTGGCAATTTCTTGAGTTGATGGAAGAGCTCCAGTTGCTAGTGCTTTGGTAGCGCCAACCTGAATAGTTCTTTTATTGCTCGCGGCGATGTCTCTGAAATATCCCCATCCGTTAGTAGCTGCGACACCATTATAAAGCACAGTATGATCAACGCCAGTTGTGGTATCACCTAACTTATAAACCATGAAGGCAGTAAAGGCGTTAACATTATTAGGATCTGCATTAGTGACTACTGGAGACGGTGTTAATAGCGTTGCAGATGTTGAAAGGGAGAGAATCCCGGCGGTTGTGTTGGTGCCATCAAACTTAATTGACGGTAAACCGTTAATGCCATCATTGTCATATTTAATGGCTGCAGTTCCTGTTGTGGTAACCCCAGAAGCTGGAATAGCGAAGAATTTAGACGTAGTTTGTAAATTTAAGTCATTCCATTGAAGAAGAGGAGATTCATCATCTAGTCCAGAAGCGGGGAAGCTCGCATCTTGCGTAGGTTCAAGCCAAAGAGATAGGCTTCTTATGCCGGTCACCGGGGAACTTGCAGTTAGGTTTTGCGCTGATTTTAGCTTAGATTGTCTAACCAGGCGTGAGCTCTGAGTAATGCCCGCGATAATAATACCAACGATTAGAATTACGATTGAAAGCTCAATCAGTGAAAATGCTGTCGATGCTTTTGACTTATGTTTGTTCATGTTGTTGAGATTTTCGTTGAAGGAAAACTGGGAAAATTTCCTACTATTAGAGTCCAGGAAGTGTGAGCTGATTAAAGGCGGTTACTTATTGTTCAAGCGCTAAATGAGATTTTTAAATGTAAAAAACCGAGCCACTTTTTCAAGCGGCTCGGTTCTCAAATCTACAGAGTTAGAATCACTAACTATGAAAGAGGAATATTATATTTTTTGCTCAAATAGCTTGCGACATCCTTAAGATCTTGTTTCTTAAGAACTGCGTCAAAAATAATGACTTCAGAAATTAGACCTTTCCAAGCTTTTGTTGCAGAAGTCGTTCCGCCAATGAGCAGGCTAGCTGTAGGTGCGACTACTGTAGTTGCTGATGCTCCAGTCGCTTGTCCGTTATTACCAACAATGGTGTTGTCAGCGATGGTGGCAAAACTATTGCCGCCATTGATGTAGAGGTAAGTAGTTTTAGTTCCCGAAAGATTGGGGGCATTGTAACCAGAGTAAGTGATGGTGGCAATTTCTTGAGTTGTTGGAAGAGCTGCAGTTGCTAGTGCTTTGGTAGCGCCAACCTGAATAGTTCTTTTATTGGTCACGGCGTTGTCTCTGAAATATCCCCATCCGTTAGTAGCTGCGACACCATTATAAAGCACAGTATAATCAGCGCCAGTTGCGGTATCATCTAACTTATAAACCATGAAGGCAGTAAAGGCGTTAACATTATTAGGATCTGCAGTAGAGACTACTGGAGACGGTACTAATAGCTTTGCAGATGTTGAAAGGGAGAGAATCCCGGCGGTTGTGTTGGTGCCATCAAACTTAATTGACGGTAAACCGTTAATGCCATCACTGTCATATTTAATGGCTGCAGTTCCTGTTGTGGTAACCCCAGAAGCTGGAATAGCGAAGAATTTAGACGCAGTTTGTGAATTTAAGTCATTCCATTGAAGAAGAGGAGATTCATCATCTAGTTCAGAAGTGGGGAAGCTCGCATCTTCCGTAGGTTCAAGCCAAAGAGATAGGCCTCTTATGCCGGTCACCGGGGAACTTGCAGTTAGGTTTTGCGCTGATTTTAGCTTAGATTGTCTAACCAGGCGTGAGCTCTGAGTAATGCCCGCGATAATAATACCAACGATTAGAGTTACGATTGAAAGCTCAATCAGTGAAAATGCTGTCGATGCTTTTGACTTATGTTTGTTCATGTTGTTGAGATTTTCGTTGAAGGAAAACTGGGAAAATTTCCTACTATTAGAGTCCAGGAAGTGTGAGCTGATTAAAAGCGGTTACTTATTGTTCAAGCGCTAAAACCTCTTTGTCCTTTTTTGAAACTGAAAGCTACGACAGTTGCAAGCATTGCTGAGAAAAATGATCCACAGAGCACGCCAATTTTGACTTCATCAAACATAAAATCGTTAGCTAGATTATTTTCTAAGAAAGCAAGTGAGCCAATAAATAAACTCATTGTAAATCCAATGCCAGTAAGGATGGCGGCAATATAAAGTTCTGACCAACTTGTGTTGCGCGGTAGGCGTGCAATATTAAATTTTACTGCAAGAAAGCTGAAAAACATTACCCCGATTTGTTTACCAAAAACTAATCCGAAAGTAATCCCAAGAACCAGGGGCTGGGTAAAAATATCAACAGAAAAATTTTCTAATCGAACGCCGGCATTGGCAAAGGCGAAAAGCGGTAAAATTAAAAAATTTACGCCTGGAGAAATTTTGTGAGCAAGGTGAGCAAGTGGTGATTTATTCCCGATTTGCAGAGGAATAAATAAAGCTAGAAGTACGCCAGATAAGGTTGAATGAAGCCCTGATTTTAAAATCATCAACCATAAAAAAAATCCCAAAATTAAGTACAGATGGGTTTTGTTCGAATTAAAAAAATTGAGCAGACCAAGTCCAAGTAAAGCAATAAAAGCGAGGGCGATGTAAGCGAGGCTCAGATCGTGAGAGTAAAAAATGGCAATGATTAAAATTGCTGCGAGATCGTCTAGCACCGCAAGCGCAACTAAAAAAACTTTGAGCGAATTAGAAAATCTTTTGCCAAAAAGCGAAATTACTCCGTAAGCAAATGCGATGTCTGTTGCGGCGGGAATGGCAAAGCCGCGCATATTTTCTGGGTGATTAAAATTCAGTGCGACGAAAATCAGAATTGGAAAAATTATTCCACCAAGTGCGGCGATTGCCGGTAGGGCAAATTTTCGCTTTGTCGAAAGTTCGCCGACTAAAATTTCTCTCTTTAATTCCAGGCCAACCAACAAAAAAAAGATCGCCATCAAGAAATTATTAATCCAATCGAGGAAGTTCATTTCCTTGTGCAAGCCAATAAAACTAAGATCTAGCGGCACAGCAGATGAGAAAAATATTTTGTAAATTTCGTAATATTTGGAATTGGCAATGAGCATCGCCGCAACGGTTGCAACCAACAGAGAAATGCCGATGGCGATTTCGGATTTAAAAAAAGTTGCTACTGGTTTGATGATTGGTTTGAGCACTTATAAGTTAATAAAATTTATTCAAAAATTTGTCGTAATTTCCGGATAAAATTTCTCCGATTAATTCAGAAATTTTCTGACTTATTTTGTCTACCTCGATCATTTCTGCCGCTGAGAATTTTCCTAAAACATGGTCAGAAACTTGTAATTGCTGAATCTCTGATCTTCCTACTCCTAAGCGCAATCGCAGATAATTTCTGCCGATTGAGTAATCAATTGATCGAAGTCCGTTATGCCCGGCATTTCCGCCGCCGGTTTTTATTTTTACGCGGCCCAAAGGCAGATCAATTTCATCGTGAAAAACTAAAATATTTTTTGGAGCAATTTTGTAGAAATTCGCCGCCTCAATAACTGCGCGGCCAGAGAGATTCATAAAAGTGTGCGGCTTTAGCGCGATAACTTTTTCTCCGTCAATTTCGCCGCTAAAAATTTCGCTCTTAAATTTTTTTCCTTGAGCCTGAAAATCGTGATCATCAATGATTTGATCGAGCAATAAAAAACCAAAATTATGTCGAGTCCGTTCGTATTCTCTGCCGATATTTCCTAATCCAACAAGAAGATGCATAGAGTTACAAAACGACGTTACTTAAACCGTCGGCATCCATGATTTCAAATCCAAATCTTTCTGCTTTTTCAAAATAATGAATCGCCTTGAGGGCTTGCAGTTCAAGCTTCGAAGGCAATGCGATTACTGTAGTAACTTTGTCAAATTTTGCCTTGGTTGTCGCCATTACCTTAGCAATTGAATCGCGATATTTTGGATCATTCAAATAAGCGAAGTACCTATCGAGTTTTTGTTTAAGTTCATTTTCGGCCGCTGCTTTATCGACAAGTTTCATCTGCTCGAATTCTGTCAAATAGTGACAGGCTTTAAAATCAATAATGCGAAGGGTCTCTTTGTCGATAAAAGCAACTTCACACAGCAGCATCTTGGCTTTATGTTCGTCAAAATTACCTGGCAAAAAATAATCCTTATTAACCAAGCGACCGCTTGCCTTCATTGTCTCGACGAGATCATTAATAAATCTTTTTGACGAAGCTCCGTTGATGTTGATGTCGCGTTTCGGCGCCTCATGTTTCGGCGCTATTTTCGGCGCCATTTTTTCTGGAACAGAAAAACTCTCAGAGAAATCAGTAACGGTTTTAGAAACTCGCCCAAGAAGATTGCGAGTCGTTTCAATTTCTTGTTTGTAGCTGTCATTTAATTTTTTGTAGAGGTCGTTGCCGACTTTAATTATCGCGTCCTTAGAATCGCGCATCACCGCATCTTGCATCACTTTCCAGTCATTCATGCGATTCTCCAAATCTTGCATTTTTTGCAAAGTTAGGGCGATTTGTTTTTCAGCGCTAAGGCGAAGTTTAATCTCATTTTCTTTATCTTTGCGCAGTTCGTCGATCTCGAGCAGAAGATTTTGGATTTTTTGACTGTCGGTTCTCGTTTCCTCGACAAGTCTTGCGTCGGCGGTGCGCAGAGCCGCAGATTGCTCGTCAGATTTTTTGCGCAACGCTTTAATTTCGTTAGTTGAAGAGAGACGAAAATGCGAATAACGAAGATAGATCAAGACCATCATTATGGCCATTCCGACTTCACTTAAAATGATGTAAGACATGTTATCTATTTTTGGTTAGAGTGCTAAGTTATCGATTAATCTGATCCCGTCTAAGTAAGCAGCAACAAAAATGCGCGCCGGAATTTTTGTGCTAAAATCTACAATCAGATCGAGATTTTTTTCGTCACGAATTTCGAGGTAATCAATTTTTTCAAAACCAAGCGCCAGGAATTCGGATTTTTTTTCTGCAAGAATTGTCGGATCAATTTTAATCTCAGACAAAATTCTAAATATGTTCGCAGCCTTGATTTTAGCAGCCTTAGACAATCTTTGATTTCGCGAAGACATCGCTAATCCGCTTTCTTCGCGCAGAGTGGGCTCAGCAAAAATCTCGACGTTAAAATTCAAATCGCTCACCAATTTTTTAATCACCAAAACTTGCTGAAAATCTTTTTCGCCGAAAATTGCGATGTCGGGTTTAATGATGTTGAAGAGTTTGGTGATGATTAAAGCAACTCCGTCAAAATGCCCAGGGCGCGTGGCTCCGCAGAGAGAATCGCTCAGAGAATTTAGATTAACTTTACAGGCAAAATCTTCCGAAAAAATTTCCGAATGCTCGGGAGCAAAAACACAAGACGGATCAAGCGCGCGCAGTTTTTCTAAATCTTGTTCGAGAGTTTTTGGATATTTTTCGTAATCACCTTGGTCATTGAATTGCGCCTTATTCACAAAAATACTGACGACCGAAATCTCGCCAACTTCCTTGGCCTTTTTTACCAAAGCCAAATGCCCCTCATGTAGCGCCCCCATTGTTGGCACGAAAGAAACCGTTTTGCCGAATTCAGTTTCAGCTCGTAAAAATTCTCTTACTTCTTGGATGGTTTTGGCGACAAACATTTGCTTTAGAAATTAGTGTTTTTTTATTCGTCATTGCGAGGAGCGACAGCGACGTGGATGAATTGCCGCGCTGCGCTCGCAATGACGACATCAGGGGACGAGAGTAAAACTAATGCTCGTTTTGCTCCTGAGAACTTTTTTCTTTCTCTACTTTTGCTGCGTCCACAAATGACCCAGATATTGATTGTGGCGAGTTACTCGGTGGAATTATTTCGTTTCGCACCTCCAATCTTTCTGCCGAAAATAATTCCCCGCGCATTGCTTCGGGCAGCTCAGCTCTGTCGGTTAGAAAGACAGGAATTTCTGGATGTTGTTTAGCAAAATATTCCGCGCGTCCCGCAGATTGTTTAACTCGACCTATTCCCCTCGCGTCGGAAATGAGCGCGATTATTTTGGCATTTTTTTCTGCCGGAATGGGCAGAGTAATTCCATTTGCATCCTCTAAAATATCTTCCGCCTTCAGCTCTAAATCTTTTAATCGCGACGTAAAAAAAACGTCAGCCAACTGCTTTGGACAGTTGCCACAGCGGTAACGATCCCCTCCTTCGTGAGTAAAATTAAAATCTTGATGCGTTGCAAAAGACAGACCAACGGCAACTTTTTCTTCGTCGCTGCTCGCTGAATCAAATCGCGATTTTAACCCCGGGTAATAATTATCGATTGAAAAGACGATCGTTTTCAACTTATCCAGCGCCCCACGATTTGCAAAGTCAGTCATCTGTCTTCCAAGCTCTACCCAGCCGTCGTAATCAACGAGCAAAGTTTTTCCTTCGAGATCCAGATGCCGCGGAAGATTGTGCCATTCGCAGCCAATCACGTCAGTAAGCTCGCTAGGAATCGGGTGATTAATCGCAGTTAGTCGCAATGCCGGAGGATCGATTTGTAAGTCAGGAGCCACCGCCGAAATTTTTTGTGCCACCGTTTTTTCTGCGCGAAATTTCTTGATATTTTCTTGCACAAAATCTTGCTCAATTCTTGCCGTACCTTGCGCTACATCGATTGTGATTGTGCCAAAATTAGCGATTGGTGTTGGCTCTTTTGATAGGAGATGTCCGAATTGATTTCCGCCGACGGAGAAAATTGGAATGTCAGATTCATCCGCGAATTGATTAAATCTTTCGGCGCTTTCGGGGCTGATTTTTTTTCCAGCATGCACGGGATTGCCGACAAGAATCGCCGAAACATTTGCGAGTGCTCCAGCCTGCCTCGCCTCGCGCAGCGCGCTTGTAATCGCATCGTAACCACTCACTCCTTCAATCATTAAAACAGTATTTGGCGGAAATTTTGGTTGCCAATCGGTGTAGAGCGAAGATTCCAAACCGCCGCTAACCGTGGCGTAAACTGTGCCGCGAATTTGTTCGGGAGAGTCGTGTCGTGCGACTTGCGTGATTTGATCGAACTCACTTATTCCGCCGCTTTGAAGAGATTCCGCAGCTTGTCGTAACAGGTCCGCATCCTGCAAAGTTGTGTGTCCGTAGTGCGAAGGAAAACCGAATTGCGCGAGGGCGAGCTGAATATTTGAGACGTCGCTCATCCCAACAATCGTTGGTAGCGAGCGATCTTTTGGAAAACCATTTTCTGCGCCGGCGGCGTATTCAAGAGTCTCGCCACTTACACGATCAAGCTGATGTTCTTTTAAATATTTTTGCGAATTTTTGCCATATTCGACCAAAAGTTTTGCAACCTCCGGACAAGACTCCCCGCCATGCACCGCCCACATCGCGACTAACTCAGGATCTTGCGCAAAATTAATGATTTGTCGTGCGCGCTGCTCGGCCGTGTTGGCGATTTCTGCGCCGACAAATGGGTAAAAATTACTGACGCTGTCGGGTAAAAATTCTGTACGAAATCCTAGTGATTTTAGTTTTTCTGCATCTTGTTCGATTGTTGATCCAACTACGTCTCCTCTAACTCCAGGAGTAATCAGTGCGATTTTCATTTTACACAATTCGCGCATTTCTTCCGCCGGAAATTCGGTGAGTTTAGTTGGGTCTTTGCGCAATGTTTTTTGGAATTGCTGCATGTATTCGCTTATTAGCTTGTGGCGCTTAGCAAGTGCGAGCACCTCAGGAGTCTGCGCTCTAGACTCGCGTGAAATTGCGTCGAGACCAAGCGCTAAATCGTAGCCGCGATTTTTTTCAAAAAATTCTCGCTCTTCGGCAGAGAGTTCAAAATCAAGCGAAGTCGCGAGACCAAAATCTGAGAAATAAATTTGCTCGCCGTCGGTTAAAATATTTTTATTGTGCCCGTCGAAGTGAATCATTCCTTTGCTTTCCATGAAGGCGGTAGTTGACCTGATCTCTCTTTCTACCATTTCGACATTACGCCTTTTTGCGTGTCTTCCTGCAACTTCTTCCGAGAATAAATAGTGACTAAGATTCTGCGGAATGCTCTCGAGAAAAACGACAACACTGTGCGAAGAATTTTCGATTGCCTCGAGGCGATTTCGCACAGCTTGCGATTTGCCCCAATATTTTTGATCCGCGTCGAGAAACTCTTTTTGTTCTTCGTTAATTTCCGGGGCTTTTGTTTTTGCGACGATTCGCTGTCCGTAGAGTAGTGGAAAATTTGGACATTCGCCGCTCAAAACCCAGTCACTTGTCATTTGATGTGCAGCTACTTCGCGATTGGCGCCAAATCCCGCAGAGCCAATTCCGTATTGGTAGTAAGTCGGTAGGTCAAAAATGTTTTTTGTTGAGCCGGGATGTTCCATTTCAAAATCGGTGAGCGAGATGCGCTTGGCAAAAATTGGTACTCCTTCGATTTCTAACTTCACCGCCGTTCCACCAATTCCGGCGTGAACCTGTTCGGAATCTTGCAACATCTTGGCGACGTCTTCGTCGCTCATTTCAGCAAGTTTTTCAGAAACTTTTTTGTGATTTGCGCGACGCTGTTCGAGGGTGAGAGGCATTGGTCGATTTTGATTGTAATTTTTTTGCCTGTCCCTCTTTGGCCGCTACTCGTCATTGCGAGGAGCGAAAGCGACGTGGCAATCCAGAACGGGAATGAATGGATTGCCGCGCTACGCTCGCAATGACGAGCAAAAAATGCGCGACGTTATTAAAGGGTGGGCATTGTAATTATTGGAGAAAAAATTTCCTTAAGTCGCAACTTCGCTCGACCGGCGAAAATTTGAATTCACGAGTTTAAGGGCTCAACTCGTGAATTGGCAATTTTTTTTACTCTAATTCACGAGTTGAACCCTTAAACTCGTGAACTGGGATTAGTTAGCTTGCGGGAAAGAAACTAGTTTCTAGCTAGTAAATTCAAGGGTTTACAAGAATTTTAAGATTTTGCGCACGGTGCTCAAAATCTAGGAAAAAATGATTTTTACTGCGCAGCTGAACTGAATTCCAAAACCCTCTCCACGCCAGGTAAGTCAAGGCTTAATCCGGTTAGAGTGAATTCTTGCTGAGTGAAGATTTTTACAACTTCTTCTTTTTGCCCAAATCCGATTTCGAGGAAAATTTTTCCAGATTCGCTCAGAAAATTTTTTGCTTCCGCGGCAATGCGGCGGTAAAAATCTAGACCGTCGGCGCCGCCGTCGAGTGCGGCGCGGGGCTCGTGGATTCTGACTTCCGGCTCAAGCTTTTCAATATCTGCCGCGGGAATGTAAGGCGGATTTGAAATGATTAGGTCGAATTTTTCTGTGCGATTTACCGCAGAAAATAAATCTGATTCGAGAAGTTTTAAACGCGGAGAGACCTGGTGTTTTTCGCTATTTTTCTTGGCAACTGCGAGTGCCTTTTTTGAAATGTCGACTGCGATTCCAGCGGCGTTTACGTAGGCTTTAAGAAGAGTGACGATCAAACATCCCGAGCCAACTCCGATCTCTAAAATTTTTAAATCCTGCGTGGGATTTAAAAATTTTTTTAGCACTGACTCAATCAGCGTTTCTGAATCTGGGCGAGGATCTAAAACATCTTTTGTTACCAAAAAATCTTCACCAAAAAATTCTCTTTTGCCGATTAAATGCGAGATCGGTTCACGTGCGGCTCGACGATTTACGAGATCAAAAAAATTTTTTTCTTCTGCCTCACTTAGTTGCCGCTGCGGGTTAAAAATTATTTGCTCTTTAGAAAGCGAAAGGGCGTGAGTTAGAAGGATTAGAGAATCTAATCCTACATTACTCACGCCCTCTAAATTTAACGCCAAGATCTGCTTTGCTTGCGCTAGCGCTTTAGAACTTTCCAAGGATTTCGCGGGTTGAAGTTTCATTTATTAGGAAGTCGAGATTTTTCTCTCTTCTAATGTCGAACTGAGCAATGTCGTCTTTGCTCACCGCATTTTTCGCGGCGATTTCTTTGGTTACTGCACCAAAATTTGCTGCGACTCTAACCAAGAAAGAATTGTAAGGATCTTCAATCGGAGACGCTGCAGTTTCGCTGATTAAGTCGGCAACTGTAGGAGATGAAGTTGGAGCTGGAGAGGCAACAGCAGAATCTGCCGACGCTGGCTTGGTAGCTGCCGGAGATTTAACTTTGTTAGCCATTTGAGCAAAGTTAGTCGAAATCTGAGAGATTAGATTGCTGACTTTTTCTACTTTAACAGTGACTCCGCCAGAAGGCAGGGCGTCATCTGGCAGGGATGAAATGTCGCCGCTAATCGTGATTTTGTAGAGCGGATTAGAAAATTCTAAGCTCGTGATTTTTATTGCTTTGCTGTGCCCTGAAGGAGCTTCTTGGATTTGAGTTGGGTCCGGAGGGGTGTTGGCTTGTTGGCCTTCAACTTGAATCGGAGTCAAAACATATTCTAGCTCAAGAGTGAGGTCGCTTTTAACTAGACTGGTATCGACGATTGTTGCTGGAGCAGAAATTGCTGCAACTGCCGCTGGATCAACTGTTGAATGTGCCGGAGTTGAAGTTGCGGCGGTAGAAACGACAGCGGGATCAGTTGTTGGAATAGTAAGAGCAGCTACTACTTGAGGCGTGGTTACGGCATTTGCATCAGACGCGATTTGCGCAGAATCAGCGGCGGGAGTTAGATTGCTACTAAGCGTGATTTCGCCAGTTTTAATTCCGTCAACAACCTTCTTTTCCAGAATGTTTTTGTAGAGATTGATGACGTCAAAACCTTCGATTTCTTTAATGCTAACACTAACCAAGTTGGTAGTTTTTTCTTCTTCTGCGTTGCTTTTAATGGAGACGGTGCTGTTGGTAGAAGAATAAATCACGCTTTTATCCGCGCCCAAAATTCTGTAGCCAGAATCTTGGTAGTTAAATTTAGCGATGTTGCCATTGAGCATTGAAATAGTGATTTCTGGCTCTTTGGCAAATTCAACAGTGGCAAGATTTCCGTCTGGATCTTGCACGGATACTGGCTCTGACAAAGTGATTTTGTAATCAGCGGCAAGAATTCCGGCAGTTGCTTCGAGATGCGGAACGAGCACTTGGTTTTTGTCCAAAGCCGCATTTGGAATTGTAAATTTCAGATTTTTAATCGTGATTTTTTGCTCTAGAGGAAATCCAGAGACCACAACTTCTTCGGTTGAAACGTAAGAGCTATTATTGCTGACGAATTCTTTGATTTGCTTTTCGACTTGTCCGACTTTGAAAAACCAGAACACGCTGTAAACCAATGCGGCTACAACCAAGAGAATTGCTAATTTAATTAAGATACTTCTGCCCATAAAATCGGTTTTTTAAATTAGATTGAAACGTTCCTGGTCTCGCTAGGAACGGTAAGGGTTAGGCCATCGAGCTCTTGGGTAAGAATGATTTGGCAGCCAAGTCTTGAAGTTGGAGTTAATCCGAATGCCAGATCTAGCATATCTTCTTCATCTTCGGTTGGCTCTGTGAGTGAATCGTAGAATGTTTTTTCGACGATTACATGACAGGTAGAGCACGCAAGAGAGCCTTCGCAAGCGCCTTCTAAATCGATGTTGTTGTCGCGGGCCGCTTGCAATACGCTGGTACCAACGGGCACTTGAAATTCTTTTCTTTCTCCTTTTTCAAGGAAGATGACTTTAACTGTTTGAGACATTGATTTTACTAAGTAATCGAGGGATTGCGCTTTTTAAAAAAAAACACTTTAAAAGAAAAGTAAGTTTACGAATTTTATTTAAAATGAGCAAAATAGTTTTGTACCAACCAGACATCGCCGGCAATGTTGGCACAATAATTCGTACCTGCGTTTGTTTTGATGTAGAGCTGCACATCATTGAGCCGTGCGGCTTCCCGCTAGATATGTCGCGGGTTAAAAGAGCGGCGATGGATTACATCAATCACGCAAAAATTTTTCGCCACGTGTCATTTGAAGATTTTTTCCGCAGTGAAATTTTGGAAAAAAATCAGCGTTTAATTTTGGCGACAACTAAAGGCGACAAGAGTTACGACGAATTTGAATTTCGCGAGAGCGACGTAATCATGTTTGGCAAAGAAAGTTCCGGAGTGCCGGAGAGCGTGGCTTCATTGGCTCATCACAAAATTTTTATTCCGATGAAAAATCAAATGCGTTCGCTGAATATTGCGATTTCTTGCGGGATTATTTTGGCGCGCTCGGTTTAACCCAGATCCGTCATTAGAATCGCGCCATTATCTCTACTAACCCTTAATTCTATTAGCCTCGCTCTCCGCTCCGCTCCGTCAGCGTATGCATGCTACGCTTCCGATGCGGTGCTCGCCCGAGACTAATAGAATTAAGGGTTAGCGAGATACTGTCGCAATTCTAATGACTGATCTGGGTTTAAGAATTGGTCTGACTCCGAGTAGTGGTGCGATGTTTTTAATCACTCTTCCAGCAACTGGTGCCGCTACCATTCCACCAGTATTAAAAATGTAATTCGGACGATCAAAAACTACGTAAACTAAATATTGTGGCTTGGAAATTGGGAAGGCGGCAATGAAAGAAGCGGTGGTGAGTTTCGTGTTGTAGCTGCCTGATTCGGCGCGCTCTGCAGTTCCGGTTTTTCCGCCAACTTCGTAGCCTTCAACATTGGCATTTTTTCCGGTCCCGTTTTCAACGGCGTTGCGCATCATTTCTTGCATTGTCTTGGAAGTTGATTCCTTGATTACGCGTTCGCCGCTGGGCTGTTTGGTTAGTTTTACAAAAGATGGTTTGTACAAAATTCCGCCATTCACGATTGCGGCGGTGGCCATTGCTAAATGTAGCGGCGTGATTGCGATGCCGTGGCCGTAAGCGATTGTGTAGAGACTAATTTCACTCCAGACGCGCGGGTAAATCGGTTTGCCGAGGCCGGGAAAATCGGCATCTAATCTTTTGAGCAATCCAAGTTTTGCTAAGAATTTTTTCTGACTGTCCGCGCCAATTTTGTCGGCAATTTTGACTGTGCCGATGTTTGAGGAGTAAGCGAAAATTTCTTCGACGGTCATTAAGTCTTTGATTGCGTGGTAATCGCTAATCGTGAAGCGCCCATATTTTACGGGGTCGCGCACGTTGAAAACATCCGTGGGCTTTGCTACGCCATCTTCAAAAGCGAGAGTGTTGGTGAGAACTTTCATCACTGAGCCAAGCTCGTAAAGACCGTTGGCGATGCGATTAAAATATTCGTCAGCACTGGCTTTGTTCGAAGAATTCGCGTCAAAATCTGGAATAGATGACAGAGCTAAAATTTCGCCGTTATTCACATTTATAACCACGCCAGATGCGGCTTTGGCGCGAAACTCTTCCATCGCGATCAGCAGCTCGTCGTGCAAAACATCTTGCACGCGCACATCCATCGCCAATTGCAAATCTTCATTGTGCGACAGGCTGCGATTGTACTGCATCTCCATTCCAGCTAGACCTTTGCGATCACGATCAACGTAGCCTACGTAATGGCTGGCGATTGATTTTTGTGGGTAAATTCGAATGCGATCTTCTTCAAAAATTAACCCAGCCATTTTCAAATTTTCTGTGGCTTCAACTTGCGACGGAGCGAGGTTTCGCCTTATTAAAATCCATTGTTTACTGCTTTTATTTTCAGAGATTTTTTTAAGTATTTCAGCGTAAGAAAGGTCAGGAAATATTCCGGCGAGACCGCGGGCTAGAGATTGAGGGTCTTTGATTAAGACTGAACTAAGGTAGAGTGATTTTGTTTTTAAATCAGTGGCGAGCAGCGTGTCGTTGCGATCAAAAATATTGGCGCGTTTGCCTAATTTGCCTTGGTCGTAAATGTTGCTAACTGTGCTTTTATCGCCGGTGGTGACGATAAAAATCATGCGAAGAGAGATAATCGCAAAAACAGCGAGGATGAAAAAATAAATTACAGCGAGGCGGGATTTATTTATCATTAAACTAGAATATGACAGGCTCTTAAACCGCGCTCGCTCCCGAGATGATATCAATTAATTCTTTGGTGATATTGGCCTGGCGAGTGCGGTTGTAAACCAGGGTTAAATTCTTGATCATCTTGCCAGCATTATTGCTCGCAGCTTCCATCGCCGCCATTCGAGCACCTTGTTCAGAAGCGCTATTTTCGAGCAGAATATTGTAGATTTGCATGGCAAGATTTCTTGGCAAAAGTTCAGACAAAACTTCTTCTTCGCCGGGCTCGTAAAGCATCGGCGCCTCGAAACCTAATTCGCCTTCTTTAGGCAAAATTGGTGCTGGAATTATTTGCTTAGCAACTTGTTCTTGAGCGATTGCTGATTTGAATTTGCTGTAAATTACTTCGCAAACATCGAACTGATCTTGGTCGAAAAGTTTAATAATTTTAGAGGCTAAATCTTGTGCGATTTGGTAAGTAATTACGTTTCTAAAAATTCCACTAACGTGATCTACCATTTGTTTGCCGTAAGGCGCTTTTAGCTGTTCGTAAGCCTTGCGACCGATGCAGAAAACTTTTACTTCGCGACCTCTTGAGACCAAGGACCCAATACGACTTTTAGCGAATCTAACTGTCGATCCGTTCAAGCCGCCGCAAAGACCGCGATCAGATGAAATCACTAAAATCAAATGAGTTTCTTGGCGGCTTTTTCCGGTGAGGAGGGGAAATTTTGCATTCAAATTCCCGCGCACGGAAATGTTGGAAGCGAGCTCTGAAATAATTTCAGAAATTTTTTCAGCAAATGGACGAGAAGCTTCGACCGCATGTTTCGCCTTTTTGAGGCGCGAAGCTGCGACCATTTTCATCGCCTTGGTAAGCTTCTGGGTCGATTTGACTGATTTAATTCTGGTTTTGAGAGTCTTTAGATTAGCCATCTTTCAACTATTTTACGCTAGCGGTGAGGCCGGCATGGTCGAGATGAGAAGACGGAGCGTGATTCAAAAACACAGTCAAAAATTCTTCGATTAAATTTTTGAGTTTTGTTTCAGTCTCGTCAGTGATTTTTTGCTCTGTCTTAATCGAGCTAAGAATTTCTGGATGAGAAACGTGAAGTTTTCGCAAAAATTCTTTTTCGAACCTGGTCACCTCTTTTACCGGAACCCGATCTAAGTAACCTCTCACTCCAACGTAAATCGAAGCAACTTGTTCTTCGAAGCCGATTGGAGAATATTGATTTTGCTTCAAAAGCTCAGTCAATTTACGACCCTTATCGAGCAATTTTTGTGTTGCCGCATCGAGGTCAGAACCAAATTGTGAGAAAGCTTCAAGTTCACGGAACTGCGCCAAGTCTAGTTTTATCGTTCCCGCAACTTGTTTCATCGCTTTTGTTTGAGCGGCAGAACCAACACGAGATACCGAGAGACCGACGTTTACAGCGGGTTTAATACCTTTGTAGAAGAGTTCAGTTTCCAAGAAAATTTGTCCGTCGGTGATCGAAATCACGTTAGTTGGAATGTAAGACGAAACGTCGCCAGCCTGAGTTTCAATGATTGGCAAGGCAGTCAAAGAACCGCCGCCCATCGCATCAGACATTTTAGCGGCGCGCTCAAGCAAGCGAGAGTGAACGTAGAAAACGTCACCGGGATAAGCCTCGCGTCCTGGTGGACGACGAAGTAGAAGCGACATCTCGCGGTAAGCCACGGCATGCTTAGACAAATCATCGTAAGCAACGAGGGCGTGCATTCCATTGTCGCGGAAAAATTCGCCAACTGTGCAGCCGGTGTAAGGAGCAAAGAATTGTAGTGCGGCAGCTTCAGAGGCGGTTGCAGAAACGATGACGGAGTATTTCATTGCGCCAGCATCTTCGAGAGTTTTAACGATTTGTGCTACGGTCGAACGCTTTTGTCCGATGGCAACGTAGATGCAGTAAAGTTTTTGTTTCTCGTTATTTTCTTCGTGTGCTTTGGCTTGATTGATGAAGGTGTCGAGAACGATTGCGGTCTTACCAGTTTGGCGATCACCAATGATTAATTCGCGTTGACCACGACCAATTGGAATCAAGCTGTCAATCGCTTTAATGCCGGTTTGCATTGGTTCGCTAACTGATTGACGAGCGATGATTCCTGGGGCTTTAACTTCTACGCGACGATAAGTGACATCAAGCAAAGGGCCTTTGCCATCAATCGGATTTCCGAGTGCGTCAATAACGCGACCAAGCAAACCTTTGCCGACCGGAACCTCGACAATCTTGCCAGTTCTTTTAACGCTCGAACCTTCTTTAATTTTTTGTGCGTCGCCAAAAATAACGACACCAACATTATCGGTTTCGAGGTTGAGCGCCATGCCTTTAACGCCCCCATGGGACCCGGTTTCGAACTCAACGAGCTCACCAACTTGCACGTTGTCGAGGCCGTAAACTTTTGCGATTCCGTCACCCACTTTAATTACTTCTCCGACTTCTTTAAGTTCGGCGGCGCTGTGAAAATTTTCGACAGTGCGTTGTAAAATATTGGAAAATTCTTCGACTTTGAATTCCATGTTAGTTGTTAGTTATTGTTTGAGTTAAGTTGGCTTAGTTGATTGCGGCGAGGCACTCTTTTTTCAGTTTTTCGAGTTGGTTTTTGAGGCTGGCGTCAATTATTTCAGAGCCAACTTTGATTTGAAATCCACCGAGAATTTGTTCTTTAATAATTTCTCTAATGGCAATTCTTTTTCCGGGATATTTTTTTTCGATTACAACTTTAATGCGATCGATTTGAGCCTTCTGGGTCTTGACCGCGCTGATTACTTCAACCTCAAGAATATTTTGATATTGCTTGAATAGGCGTAAAAATTCTTCGTAAATTTCTGGGAATAAATTTAGGCGACGATTGCGTACGATTGAAGCAAAGAAATTTGAAGAAAGCGAGCTGAGGCCAAATTTTTGAGTCACATCGGAGATAATCTGAGCAAGATCATTCTTGGCGATTACCGGATTTTTAAGTTCGTGAGCAAAGCTCGTGCTAAAATTTTGTTTAAAAACACCGAGCTCGTTAGAGGTTTTTTCAAGTGAATTATTTTTTCTTGCGGCAAGAAATAACGCTTTTGCGTAGTTCTTGGCAACAACGGAAACTCTTGGCATTGTTTATTTAGAAAAAATCTTAGAGGGGCGAGGAAATCGAAGGCGCGCAACGTAGGTTTTAAGAAAATAAAACGCAACCCGGGGTTCCATACTTCGAAGGGTTCAGCAGGATTAATGGGCGTTAATCGGATCAACATTGTCGTAATAATCTGAGGTTGAAACTGTGTCGGGAATTTTTTTCTCTTTCTCGCAAGCAATGTGAAAAAGCGCGTCACCTTTATTAACAAGAGGCAGAAGAGACATTCCGATAACAATTCCAGTTTCATGCGCTCTAACCAAAGTTTTGTGATCACCGAGGGGGTTGGCAATTTCACTAATTACGTCACCTTTTTTTACTGAGCTGCCAAGTTTTATTCTTGGGTTATTAAGTCCGCTGTGTGGTGCGCGCAACCAAGAGCTGGAGCGAGCAATAAAAGTTTTTCTACGAGTGATTTTTTTTGGCGATTTAATCATGTCGATCACTTTCATTACGCGCAAAATTCCTTCGACACCGATCTTGGTATTATTTTCGTCGAAGCGTAATGCCTCACCAGCTTCAAATAAAATCATTGGAATTTCGGATTGCACCACTGCCGCACGCAGCGATCCGTCACGCAAATTTGAATTGACGATTACCGGCGCACCAAAAGCTTGGGCAAGTTCGAAAGTTTTTTTGTTGGAGATGTCAGCACGAATTTGCGGAAAGTTGCAGCGATGAAAAGCGCCGGTGTGGAGATCAATTCCAAAATCAGATTTTAAAACAATCTCGCGCATAAATTTGTAAGCGAGCTGTGAAGCGAGTGAGCCGTTTTTGATTCCGGGAAAGCAGCGATTAAGATCGCGACGATCCGGCAAATAGCGCGAGCGATCATTGAAGCCGAAAATATTCACGATCGGAATGACGATAAGCATGCCACAAATATTTTTTAATGCTTTGTGGGCAAGTAGGCGGCGAGTGATTTCGATGCCGTTAATTTCATCGCCGTGAATCGTTGAAGAAACGAAAAGTGTCGGCCCATCTTTCTTGCCTCGAATGACTTCCACCGGCATTTTGACGTCGGTAAAATCGTAAATGCTACCCATGTCAATATTGATGCGAAGCCGCTCACCGCGCTTAATGTCAACGTTGTCGATGGTGAAGTTATTGGCCATTTTTACCCAAAAAAGCGTAGGAAAGAATTTTGTAACAAAGCTTCGCTGATAAAAAGTCGCAAGAATGTAAGGCCTTGACCGGTGCGAGTTCGACAACATCAGCGCCGACAAAATTAGAAATTTTTGCCGCTTCACGAATGATGTCGAGAGCGTCTTCCCACATTATTCCGCCAGGCTCAGGAGTTCCTGTTGCTTGCATCAAACTTGAATCAAATCCGTCTAAATCAAAAGTTACAAAAACCGGACGACCTTTGAGTGGAGCCACGATTTCCTTGGCATTCCAGCTTCTGCGATCCTTGCCAAAATGCATGTGAATGCGGTGGCGATTAGCTTCCAAATAAGGAATTTCGCTCGCAGAAATATTGCGAATGCCGCAAGAAACTAATGTTGAAATCGGGTGATCCATCACGCGACGAAGTGCCGCGGCATGCGAGTAATGTTCGCCGTCAAAGCCGTCGCGTAAATCAGCGTGAGCATCAAAATGTAAAATCGCTAAATCTGGGTAGCGTTTAACAAAAGGGCGAATCGAGCCAGCAGTAATAGAATGTTCGCCGCCAAGAATTAGCGGAAATTTTCCGGCCGCTAAAATTTCTTCGGTAATTTTTTCAAGCTGATCTAAAGATTTTGGCACGGAGGTGTAATCGATTTTCGGCGCCTTCATTGTCGCCACGCCATATTTACGAAATGGCTCGCACCAAAATTCTTCGTCAAAAAGCTCAACTTGTTGCGACGCTTTAATGATTGCCTTTGGCCCTTTTTTTGTGCCTCCGCCGTAGCTCACCGATTTTTCTAAACCGAAGGGAACGACCACAACTTTTGCGTCACTCGCTGATTTTAAATATTTTTCTTCAACGCCGAGAAAGCCTGATTTTTGTGAAACGAGAGGGATATTTTTCATGTTAATTTAAAATATTTACGTGCGCCATTTTTCTTCCCGCGGCAATTTTTTCTTTGCCGTAGAGATGAATTTTTGTGCGCGGATTTTGGTAAAATTTTTCCAAATCTTTCACTTCGTCACCGATTAAATTTTTCATGTAACCATTCGAGTGAAACTCTGTCGAGCCAAGTGGTAAGCCAGTGATCGCGCGGATGAGTTGTTCGAATTGTGAAGTTACAGAAGCGTCCATTGAAAAATGTCCGGAGTTGTGCGGCCTAGGGGCAAGCTCGTTGACGAGAATTTCTTCACCGATTACAAACATTTCTACCGCCAAAATTCCGATCAAATCTAACTCTTCAGCAATTTTTTCAGCGATCGTTTGCGCCTTGATTTTTAAGGTCTCAGAGATTTTTGCTGGGTAATGACTTTCGTCGAGAATGCCGTTTTTGTGAATGTTGGTGAGTGGTTCGTAAGATTTAATTTCGCCAGTTTTTGCGCGCACAACGAGAACGGAAATTTCTGAATCAAACGGACAAAATTTTTCGAGGATTAATATTTGCGATTCAATCTGCGGCAAGGATTGGCCAGCTTCCAAGACATATTGCCCCTTGCCGTCGTAACCCATTGTCGCAGTTTTTAGAACTCCTTTGCTGAATTTTTTTAGATTCTCGGCAAAATTTTCTGTCGCAAATTCAGCGGTATTAACACCAATCGAATTAAGAAAATTTTTCTCTAAAATTCTGTTTTGAGTAATTTTTAAAACTTGGGGCTTTGGACAGAGCTCAACTTGTGAAGCTACGTATTCGGCGGCTTTGAAAGGAATATTTTCAAATTCAAATGTAGCGATGTCGACGCTTTCGGCAAATTTTTTCAGCGCGTTTTTGTCGGAGTAATCAGCAACAATCGTTCGGTTAGTTACAAAACTTGCCGGCGAATTTTTTTGGTCAGTGAAGATTACCGTGCGAAATCCAAGTTGCTGCGCAGCGAAGCAGGTCATGCGTCCAAGCTGGCCACCGCCAATTATTCCGATTGTGTGAATTTTTTTCATTCGTAAAAATGTGAAGGTAGGATTTTTGAAAATCCTACCCTGCCTTTTGCCCAAAAGTGAATTAATTTATGAGTAGCCAAGAAGTAAAAAAATTTTATCCGACGAAGGTAGTTGCCCGAGTAAGTCGCACGAGATTTTTAAAACACTGTTTGAAGCGCGGGCGCAGCAGTTGGTTTTATTGAGAGAAATTAAGTCGAAACTAAAATGATTAAAATCAGAAAATCCAACGAGCGCGGCTTTGCAAATCACGGCTGGCTTAAATCTTTTCACACCTTTTCTTTCGCCAATTACTATGATTTGAGCCACATGCATTTCGGAAATTTGCGAGTGATCAACGAAGATTTTATTGGCGCTGGAGCTGGATTTGGCAAGCATCCGCACAATAATATGGAAATTATTACCTACGTAATTTCTGGTTCACTCGCGCACGAAGATTCAATGGGAACTGCCTCGATAATTTTGCCGGGTGAGGTGCAAATCATGAGTGCGGGAACTGGTGTTTTTCACTCAGAGTTTAACCACGAAAAAAATCGCGAAACGCATTTGCTGCAAATTTGGATTTTGCCAAAAGTTAAAGAAATTGCGCCGCGTTACGATCAAAAATCTTTCAGCGGTGAATTTACCCTTGTTGTTTCGGGCTCAGGGCGTGAAGGCTCGCTTCAAATAAATCAAGATGCAGAGATTTTTGTTGGTAAATTTTTGAGCGGAAAAACTTTTGATTTCGCGGTAAAAAAAGATCGCAAAATTTGGATTCAAATTGTTTCAGGAAAAATTTCTGTGAATGGCGAGATCCTTGAGGGCGGCGATGCGGCGGCAATAAAAAATGAGACAGAAATCAAAATAAAAGCAGAAGAAAAGTCTGAGTTTTTGTTGTTTGATCTTTAGTTCTCAAAACAGAGCTAGAAACACAATCGCTGCGGAAGCGGGAATGATTAAACCCAGATCCATCATTAGAATCACGCCATTATCTCTACTAAGCCTCAATTCTATTAGCCTCGTTCTCTGCTCCGCTCCGTCAGCGTATGCATGCTACGCTTCCGGTGCGGTGCTCGCCCGAGGTTAATAGAATTAAGGCTTAGCGAGATACTGTCGCAATTCTAATGACGGACCTGGGTTAAAATCTTTTCACCCGCTTGTGGCAGTAGGGCAATTTACCATTTCTGGTGTAGTAATTTTGGTGGTAAAGTTCTGCGGTCCAGAAATGTGTCGCAGGCAATAATTTGGTGGAGATCTTCATTCCTTTTTCTTCAAGAATTTTGATTAATTTTTCGGCAATAATTTTTTGATTTTCGTCTGCGTAGAAAATTGCTGAAAGATATTGTGGGCCGAGATCGGGTCCTTGCCCATTGGGCTGTTCGGGATCGTGAATTTCAAAAAATAATTTCGCCAAGTTTTCAAAATTATTTTTGCGACGATCAAAAATTATTTCGACCGCCTCAAGATGTCCGGATGTTTTGCTACAAACTTGTTCGTAAGTTGGATTTTCGACGTGACCACCGATGTAGCCGGAAAGCGCTGAAATTACGCCTTCAGCTTGTTTGAATAAATATTCCACTCCCCAAAAACAACCGGCCGCAAAAAAAGTTTTTTCAAAATTTTCGTCAAATTTTTCGGAGGCGAAATCGAGTGAGATGGAATTTACGCAATGACGTGTGTTCTTGGCGGTGAAGCCTTCGCCGTAAAAAACGTGACCCAAATGCCCGTCACATTTTTTGCAGAGAATTTCTGTTCTTCTGCCGTCGGCGTCTAAAACCTTTTTTACCGAGTTAGAAATTTCATCGTCAAAGCTTGGCCAGCCGCAGCCGGAGTCGAATTGATCTTCGCTTGAAAAAAGTTCAGTGCCGCATTGTTTGCACAAATATTTGCCGCGACGATTATTTTCGTAGAATTCCCCACTGAATGGTGATTCAGTGCCTTTGCGCAAGATCACGCGCTTTTCTTCCTCAGTAAGTTTTTTCATAATGCCTCAAAAATTCCAAATTCTTAAGAAATCAAAACGCCTTAAGAAGTCTTCAAGAAAATGGTTATTGCGTCAAATTAACGATCCATTTGTTGAACGTGCAAGATTAGAAGGATGGCGCTCGCGCGCTGCTTTCAAAATCATTGAAGTCGATCAAAAATTTAAGATTTTTAAAAAAAGAAAAATCGTTGTTGATCTTGGTGCGGCGCCGGGCGGTTGGTCGCAATATGCAGCAACAAAAGTTGGCGAGGGAAATGTTGTGGCGCTAGATTTATTGCCGATTGATCCATTGCCAGGAGTGAAGTTTTTTGTTGGCGATTTTATGGAGCCAGAAGCTTCGGAAAAAATTATCTCTTTGCTCAAAACAATTCCTTACAACAGAGGCGGAAGATGCGATGTGGTGATCAGCGACATGGCCGCCAACACCACGGGCGATCATCAAATGGATCACATGCGAATTGTCGATTTACTGGAAGAATCGCTAAAATTTGCTGAAAAAATTTTGAATGATGGCGGATCTTTTGTGGGGAAAATTTTTCAAGGTGGCGATTCAGGTGAGATTCTATTAAAGCTTAAAAAGAGCTTCTCGACGGTAAAATATTTTAAACCTGATTCATCCCGCAAAGATTCGTCAGAAACTTATTTGGTGGCGCTGGGCTTTGCCGGAGTGTCTCGTTGAACTGGATGAGCTGGGCTTAGTTTGTAATTGCAGCCACTTTCTTCGCCGGGTTTGTAGATTTTGTAGATGCATTTATGGCCAAAAAATCCAGGGCTTAGGGTATTTCTTTCGAAGATTTTACAGCCGCCAAGAGATAGAAGGGGCAAGATTCTAAGCAACATTGCCGCCGGAAATAATTACTAAAATTTTCTGGTCTTTTGTTGTATTTTTCCCTTGAGGATTTTTTTGTAAGAATTGTTTTGCGCCAGCAATAGCAAGGGCAGAAGTGGGTTCAATTTTCTGCTGCAAACTTTCGGATAATTTTTTCTGCCAGAAAATTATTTCTTCTTCGCTTATTTCCAGAACTCCCGCGAGCTGTTTTAAATATTGAAAGCAAATCTCGGAAGTGGCGAGGGTTCTGGCTCCGTCGGCGATTGTGTTTGGGGTGTCTTCAAATCCGACAATTCTTCCTTCTCGCACTGAGAGGGCTACATCGTTGGCATTTAAAGGTTCGCAGGCGAAGATTTTTGCCTTTGGAGACAGGCTTTGTGCCGCTAAAAAACATCCAGAAATTAATCCGCCACCCCCACAAGAAGCAAAAATTGCATCGACTTCACCAATTTCTGAAATTGCCTCGAGAGCAGACGTGCCTTGACCTGCAATCACATCAGCATCGCCCGAAGTGTGAATGAAAAAATAGCCTTCTTTTTGTTTTGCTGTGGCTTGTGCATTTACGTCAGATCTTTTTTCGAGCAAAATAACTTCTGCGCCGAGATTTTTTACTGCGGCAATTTTGAACGGCGAGGCCTTGGTAATCATGTAGATCAAGGCTTTAATCCCGAATATTTTGCAGGCGTAGGCGATTGCTTGTCCGTGATTTCCTGAGCTTTGTGCAACGATTTTTTCCGGAAATTTTCCGTGTTTTTCTTGGTAACTTAGAATTGCATTAAATGCGCCGCGTGCCTTGAAGGAGCTCGTTTTTTGCTGATTTTCCATTTTAAAAAAAATCTGTGCGCCGAGCTCTTCGTTTAATTTTTGATCGGAAATTACCGGAGTATTTTTGACGTAATTTTTAATGCGATTAGCAGCGAGCAGAACTTCATTCATATTTTGCAAAAAGCTGAGACATGTCTTTGAAGGCTTTAAACTCTAGGGCGTTCCCGCTGGGATCTAAGAAAAACATTGTCGCTTGTTCACCGATTTTTCCTTTGAAGCGAATGTAGGGCTCAATCACGAATTTAATTTTTGCCACCTGCAATCTTTCGACAAAATCATGCCATTGCTGCCATTCGAGAACTACGCCGAAATGGGGCACGGGCACACCGTGACCGTCGACTTGATTGACGATTGCTTCATTTTTCTCGACGATTCTCCCGGAGCGCAAATGAGTGACGAATTGATGTCCAAAAAAATTCCAATCGATCCAATGTTCATTTGAGCGACCTTCGGCGAGCCCAAGAAACTCGCCGTAGAATTGACGTGTTGCTTCTAAGTCATTTACCGGAATTGCGAGGTGAAATGGCTGTAGAGACATTTATTTAATTTCAAAAATTGCATCGACTTCAACAGCAACGCCGAAAGGAAGAGAGCCAGATCCTACTGCAGCGCGGGCGTGTTTGCCAGAATCGCCGAGAGCTTCAACCATTAGATCGGAAGCGCCATTGGCAACTGCGGGATGATCTTTGAAATCAGCGTCGCCATTAACAAAAATTCCGAGTTTAATACAGCGAACTGTGCGCTCTAAATCTCCGTCGCAAGCAACCTTGAGTTGAGCTAAAATATTAATGGCGCAAAGGCGGGCAGCTTTTTTGGCGTCATCGGCAGAAATTTCTGAACCGACTTTTCCGATGAATTGCAACTTGCCGGCTTCAATTGGAAGTTGACCGGAAACGAAAATGATATTGCCAGACTTTACGAATCCGACGTAGTTAGCGACTGGCGCCGCAGGTGTTGGTAAAATTATTCCGAGTGCAGTTAATTTTGATTCGATGTTGGACATTTTATTATTTTTTTTGAGTTGAGCTGTCCTCTTTTTTAAACCCAGATCCGTTATTAGAATTTAGCAGAGATAATGGCGCGATTCTAAATTACTGATCCGAGTTAAAGAGGGTTAATTCCAAGTTTTTTGAAGAGGTTTTGATCTCGCTCCATTTCTGGGTTCGACGTAGTTAAAAGTTTTTCGCCATAAAAAATTGAGTTAGCTCCAGCCAGGAAACACAAGGCTTGGGTTTGCTCATTCATATTTTCACGACCTGCAGAAAGACGCACTGCTGACTTTGGCATCATGATTCTGGCGACGGCAATTGTGCGAATAAATTCGAATTGATCCAGCTCTTGCTCTTGTTTTTCTGCGAGTGGGGTGCCCGCTACGCGTACGAGCATGTTGATCGGAACTGATTGCGGATGTTGCGGTAAGTTTGCCAAAACGATTAGCATTTTGGCGCGATCTTCGCGTGTTTCGCCCATGCCAACAATACCGCCAGAGCAGACATTTAATCCGGCCTCGCGCACATTTTTCAAGGTGTTGAGACGATCTTCGAAGCTTCTTGTCGTAATTATTTCTGAATAAAATTCCGGCGAAGTGTCGATGTTGTGATTGTAGTAATCGAGCCCCGCCTCTTTGAGCTTCTTGCTTTGCGAGTCGGTTAACATGCCGAGAGTCATGCAAGTTTCGAGGCCGGTTTTTTTTACTTCATCAACGATGTGACAGATTTTTTCGACATCGCGATCGTGTAAATTTCTCCAAGCTGCTCCCATGCAAAATCTTGATGCGCCCGCTTCTTTCGCGGCTTTCGCTGCTTCTAAAATTTTGTCGATTGCCATCAAAGATTCTTTTTCTAGGCCGGTATTGTAGTGCGCAGATTGCGGACAGTATTTACAATTTTCTGGGCAAGATCCCGTTTTAATGCTTAGAAGCGTGCTGATTTGCACCGCATTTGGATTGTGAAATTGGCGATGAATCTCTGCTGCTTTGAACATCAAATCATTAAAAGGCAGTGCGAAAAGTTTCGAAATTTCTTCAACAGAAAAATCGTGGCGAGCACCTAAATCGTAGGATGAAACAGCAGTTTCGGAAATTAGTTCTTTCATTTTAATCAGTTAAAAATCCGCTTTCTTTGAGGATTGATTTTGCGTCAGCGCCTTTCAAGAATTTTAAAAATTCACGTGCCACTTCCATGTTGTCGCCGGCGATTACTAGGGATTGGTAGAAAATATCTTCGCCGCTACTTTTGGCGATAATTTGCAAAGTTGGTTCGTTGTTAACTTGGCTGGCGAGCAGAAGGGCGTAGTTCTGATTGTTGCTTTTGACGCTGGTGAGCAATGTCGTTTTATCCTCAGTTAATTTGCCAAAGAGGCTGATGTTATTTAGCTCAAGAGGCGAAAGAAAATTTCTTGCGAAGAAGCCTGAGCTCATGCCTTCATTATCAATAATCAGTGCCGCTCTGGCTTGATCTAAAGTTTTTAAAACATTTTCCAGGGAAGAGTTTGCTGCTTGGCCAATATTCGTTTTTGAGGCGACAAGCACGAGCTTGTCGCGAGCGATGAAGCCAATGTTGTAAACATCAACCAAGCCTTTTTGGCGCAGGGATTCTATCCATTGAGGATGTGCGGAAATAAAGATGTCGGCCGGCTCTCCAGAATCAATTTCGGCGATTAAATCAGCTGATGAATTGAAATTAACCGAGACGTTTGTGCGAGATTTTTGTGAATAAATTCGTGCAATTTTAGTGAGAGCTAAAGCGAGATTTGGCTCGGCAAAAATTGTGAGGTTCCTTCCGCCATTAGTGGCGTAAGAATTTTGCGAGTTGAATAAAATTAACGAAAAAATCAGAAAAAAAATTCGGCGCATTTTACACCGCTAACATTTTTTCTCGGTCAGAATCGATCTCGTTAAATACATCTTCCCAGGTTCCGATTGTTGATGCCTTGCTGTATTCGGTGACGCGATTTTCGAAGAAATTTGTGTGCTCAACGCCATTCAAAATTTCATCAAGCCAAGGGAGTGGGTTGGCGTCGATCATGTAAATATCTTTGAGGCCGAGTTGGTTTAAACGACGGTCGGCGATGTAGCGAATGTAGCGCTTAACTTCACGCGAAGTGAGGCCTTCAACATTGCCCATTTCGAAAGCGAGATCGATGAAAGCATCTTCAAAATGAACGATTGTGGCGCAGGCTTCGTAGAGTCTGCCTTTTAGTTCTTCGTCCCAAACTTCAGGATTTTCTTGGCAGAAAGTGCGAAAAAGTTTAATAATGGAATGAGTGTGAAGAGTTTCGTCGCGCACCGACCAAGCCACGATTTGTCCCATTCCTTTCATCTTTCCGAAGCGTTGGAAATTTAGTAAAATTGCGAAAGAAGCAAAAAGCTGTAAGCCTTCGGTGAAGCCGCCGAAAACCGCGAGAGTAGTGGCGATGTCTTTCTTGGTGCTAATGCCAAACTTGTGCATGTAGTCGTATTTATCCTTCATCTCTTTGTATTTCATGAAGGCAGAATATTCCGCTTCCGGCATTCCGACGGTGTCGAGAAGATGCGAGTAAGCGGCAATGTGAATCGTTTCCATGTTGGAAAAAGCCGAGAGCATCATTTGCACTTCAATCGGTTTGAAAACCTGAGAATAATGCTTCATGTAGCAGTTATTCACTTCGATGTCGGCCTGGGTGAAAAAGCGGAAAATTTGCGTTAAAAGATTTTTTTCGCTGGCGGTTAGATTGTGTTTCCAGTCGCGCACATCATCGGCCAAAGGCACTTCTTCTGGAAGCCAATGAACTTGCTGTTGTTTTAACCAAGCATCGTAAGCCCAAGGGTAGTTGAATGGTTTGTACGTTGGTTTTGCATCAAGAAGGGACATGATTTTTAGAAAAAAAGGGTAAGGGACAAGGAAGGAGAAACTAAAAATTGGTGTCAGCAATTGCAAACCAGAAATTTGGTTTTTAGCTTAATGCCCGAGTAAATTACTCAGGTATTCAAACCGTAAATCTCAAATCATAAATTTTATGTCAGTTCTAGTTGGAAAAAAGGCCCCGGATTTCACTGCTTCAGCAGTAATGCCAAACAACGAAATCAACGATCAATTTAATCTTCATTCTTACCTTAAAGGAAAGATCGGTGTGTTATTTTTCTACCCACTTGATTTCACTTTTGTTTGCCCTTCAGAAATCATCGCTTTCGATAATCGCTTGAAAGAATTCAAAGATCGTGGCGCTGAAGTTATTGGCATTTCGGTTGATTCAAAATTTTGCCACTTGGCCTGGAAAAATACCGAAGTTAGCAAGGGCGGAATTGGTCAAATTCAATATCCTCTTGTTGCCGATTTAACCAAATCAATTGCTCGTGATTACGATGTTTTGATGGGTGAGGCGGTTGCTCTTCGCGGAACTTTCGTGATTGATCAAAAAGGCGTTGTTTGCCATCAAGTTGTGAATGATTTGCCACTTGGTCGTAACATTGATGAAGCGATTCGCATGGTTGATTCACTTAAGTTTTTCCAAGAGCATGGCGAAGTTTGTCCGGCTGGTTGGAGCAAAGGTAAGCAAGGCATGAAAGCTGATGCGGAAGGTGTTGCAGAATATTTAGCTGGTAACGCAAAAAATCTGTAATTTTTAGAGTTAGATGGCGCGAGTCGATTATTGCGATTCGCGCCATTCCTTATTTTCTTGATTGACTAAGAATTACTCTTTCCTAAAAGGCGCGCCCCCAATTTTTAAAATTTCTACAAAACAACAATTTCATGCCGACAGTTAATCAGCTAATCAGAAAACCAAGAGTCAAACAGACCGCGAAAAATAAGGTTCCAGCGATGAAGGGTTGCCCACAAAAAAGAGGCGTCTGCACCCGTGTTTACACAACAACTCCAAAAAAACCGAACTCAGCTTTACGTAAAGTTGCTCGGGTTAAATTGACTAATGGATTTGAAGTTATTGCCTACATTCCTGGCGAAGGTCATAATCTACAAGAGCACTCGGTCGTAGCGATTCGCGGTGGTCGTGTTAAAGATTTGCCAGGTGTTCGTTACCACATCATTCGTGGCTCTCTTGACACGCAAGGTGTAAAAAATCGTAAGCAAGCACGTTCTAAGTACGGCGCTCAAAAGCCTAAATAGTTAAAAATAAAATTTCCAAAACATGAGAAGAAGAGCAGCAAAGGTCAGAAAAATTTTCCCTGACGCAAAATATGGCGAAGTAATCGTTTCTAGATTCGTCAATCGCTTGATGGATGACGGTAAAAAATCTGTTGTCGAAAAATCTGTTTACGCAGCTTTCGATCAATTGGAGCAAAAATTAAAAAAACCTCCTGTCGTAATTTTCAAAGAAGCTTTGGAAAACGTGATCCCAAAAGTTGAAGTCAGATCTCGCCGTATTGGCGGTGCAACTTACCAAATCCCGGTTGAAGTTTCTCCTCGTCGTGGTTCAGCCCTAGCTTTGAAATGGCTAAAATTCGGTATTGAAAATATCAAAGGTAAAGATCTTACGACTAAAGTGGTTAGCGTAATTCTTGAGTCTCTCGAGAACAAAGGTTGGGCAGCAAAGAAGAAAGAAGAAGTGTTCAAGATGGCCGAAGCCAACAAGGCTTTCGCGCATTACCGCTGGTAGTTTTTAAAGCAGGGCTTTTGTTGTGACTGAGTTTGATATTGTAATTCCAGCTCACGAGAAAGACCTGCCAATTCTCGAATTTTCTATTGACGCGGCACGCAAGAAAATCGCTGGCGTCAGAAGAATTATTGTTATTTCCAAAGAGCGTTACACAAACAAGGCTGAGTGGTTTGATGAAGCTCTATTTCCTTTTTCTTTTAGTTTTGTGCAGAGCCAAGTTGGCGGGGTGGTTGGTTGGTATTTCCAGCAGCTGTTAAAATTTTATGCCACCTCAACTATCCCAAATATTAGTGAAAATATTTTAATTCTAGACAGCGACACTGTTTTTTTTCGTCGGGTCAGAATGTTCGATCGCCAAGGCCGCGCACTCTACAATATTAGCAAAGACAAGAATATTGAGCACAGAGATTTCGATCAAAGAGTTGCTTCACACATCCGAAAATTATTGCCGGAAATCGCCGTAGAAAATTTACCAAAAGAATTTCAAGCGGTCTCGGGAATCAGCCACCACATGGTTTTTAATCACAAGATTTTGCAAGATTTATTCCAACGCGTTGAGAAGCATGACGGTAGCGGAGACCCTTTTTACAAAATTTTCTTAAAACATGCTGATTGCTCACATTCCGCTGCCGAATACCAAACTTATTTCAATTTCATTTTGGTTTTTTACCGCGACAAAATGGCGATTAGAAAACTGAATTACAAAAATACTGCAGATTCAAACGTCGCCAAATATCGCTTCCGTTTCAAATACCATTACTGCTCTTTCCATTCCTACCTTCGCAACACCAAGACCAATTGTTTAGGCATAAAATTCCAAAATCTTCTGCGTAAGATCTTGTCAATTAAGAACTGAAAACTACGTTGCCGCGCCCTTTTTAATCTAGATCTCCCTTACTCATGCCTCGTCAAATCGAAATCGAAAAATACCGTAACATCGGAATCATGGCGCACATTGACGCCGGCAAAACTACTACAACCGAGCGTATTCTTTTCTACACCGGCAAGTCGCACAAGATTGGCGAAGTGCACGACGGCGCTGCCACAATGGACTGGATGGAACAAGAACAAGAACGTGGAATCACAATCACTTCTGCCGCGACCACATGTTTCTGGAAAGAGCACCGCATTAACATCATTGACACGCCAGGCCACGTAGATTTCACCATTGAAGTTGAGCGTTCTCTTCGCGTTCTTGACGGAGCGATTTGCGTATTTGATGCGGTTGCTGGTGTTGAGCCACAATCAGAAACAGTTTGGCGCCAAGCTAACAAATACAAAGTTCCAAGAATGTGTTTCGTTAATAAAATGGACAGAACCGGCGCGAATTTTTACCGCTGCGTTGACATGATGAAAACTCGTTTGGGCGCACGTCCAATTCCAGTTCAATTGCCAATTCACGAAGCTGAAGATTACGGCGGTTTGATCGATTTAATCAGAATGAAAGCCGTAGTCTGGAAAGACGAAACAATGGGCGCAGATTTTTCACTTGAAGAAATCCCGGCAGATCTTTTAGACAAAGCTAAAGAATACCGCGAACAGCTAGTTGAAGCTGCAATCGAGCAAGATGACGCTTTAATGGAAAGTTATTTAGCTGGTGAAGAAATCTCTGAAGCAGATCTAAAACGCTGCATCCGTCAAGCAACAATTGCTGGCGCTTTCGTGCCGGTTTTGAACGGAACTGCCTTCAAGAATAAAGGCGTTCAAACCTTGCTAGACGCTGTGGTAGATTATTTGCCAAGCCCACAAGACATCAAAGCAATCCCGGCGATTAATTTGAGAAATGAAGAAGTAATTAGCATCAATTGTGGCGACAAAAAATTTGCTGGCCTGGCTTTCAAAATCATGACTGATCCATTCGTTGGATCTCTCACTTTCGTCCGTATTTACTCCGGCACTTTGACTGGCGGAACTGGCGCGATCAACACAACCAAAAACAAAAAAGAACGCGTCGGCCGTATTCTTTTGATGCACGCAAATAATCGTGAAGACATCAAAGAAGCCTACGCTGGAGACATTGTTGCCCTCGCTGGTTTGAAAGACACCACAACGGGAGACACTCTAGTTGAAGTCGACAACGACATCGTTCTCGAAAGAATGATTTTCCCTGAGCCGGTAATTGAAGTTTCAGTTGAGCCAAAATCAACGGCAGACCAAGAAAGAATGGGCATGGCTCTGTCGCGTTTGGCTTCGGAAGATCCGTCACTGCGCATCGAATCAGATCAAGAATCTGGTCAAACCATTCTTCGTGGAATGGGCGAGTTACACTTGGAAATCATCGTCGACCGCATGAAGCGCGAATTCAAAGTCGAAGCAAATATTGGTCAGCCAAAAGTTGCTTACCGCGAAACCATTACCAAAAAAGTTGAAATCGATTACACGCACAAAAAACAATCGGGAGGTTCCGGTCAATTCGCGAAAGTTAAAATTCGTTTTGAGCCACTTCCAGCCGACTCAAAAGACAATTTCGTTTTTGAAAGCGAAGTTGTTGGTGGACGCGTTCCGAAAGAATTCATTCCAGGCGTTGAGAAGGGTTTAAAATCTGCGAAAGACACCGGATTTTTAGCTGGCTTTCCAGTCGTAAGATTGAAAACAGCCTTGCTTGACGGCGCCTACCACGACGTGGATTCATCAGTTCTTGCTTTCGAAATTGCGGCTCGCTCTGCATTCCGCGAAGCCATGGAAAAAGCCGGTCCAATCATTCTTGAGCCAATCATGAAAGTCGAAGTAGTTACTCCTGAAGAATACATGGGCGACGTAATCGGCGACATCAACTCACGTCGCGGACAAATCCAAAACGTGGAAGCGCGTGACGTTACGCAAGTAATCACTGCCAAAGTTCCGCTCGCGGCAATGTTTGGTTACGTAAATAGTTTGCGCTCTTTGTCACAAGGTCGCTCAAGCTACTCAATGGAATTTGATTGTTACGAGCCAGTTCCGGCTCACGTAGCAGAAGAAATTAAAGCCAAAAAATCTTAACAGATTTCGTTCTGGTCTGGCTAAGTCGAGACCAAGCGAAATTGAAATTAAAGGGTCTGATCTTTCGAGGTCAGACCCTTTTTTATTTCCCAAATCTTCCCAAATTACTTCTTTTTGACACGCTACCCCCGGCGAAGCCTTGATTTTAGAGGATCGCCAAAAAAGATGAATTTTGTCCAGCTGGACAAAATCTCATTTTAACCAATGGAATCAAGGCATGAAGGCGGTACAAATAATTCTGAAAAATTACGACAAATTACTCTCCGAAGTAAAAAGTTACGTCGAGGAAGCCGCGGAAAGCATTTCAAAAATTGCTACGAGAAAAAAAGTCGAGATGGCTTGGAAGATCGGCAGGTCTGTGCAGAACCACCTCAAGGAAAATGATCAGTCAGAAAAAAGCAGTTACGGAAAACATCTTTTCGAGCGCCTAGAAAATGAGGCGGGTATTTCTCAGAGCGTTCTCTACAAAATGAGTAATTTCTACAAATCTTACTCCAAACTTCCCGCAGACGACGACAAATTAAATTGGAGTCATTACCGCGTGCTTGCTGGCGTCAAAGATGTAGACCGGCGTAAATATTTAGAAGATTTGACGCGGTCAGAAAATCTCGACGCGGAAGAGTTAAGCAAAAAATTAAAAAAATCTAAATCGCCAGGAAGCTCTAAAAACAAAAGAAAGAAGCTGAATTCAAAATTAAATTTCCGTCGCGGAAAACTTTTTTGTTACAATTTGACAAGGGTTGAAGAGCTAGGATTCTCGTGCATCGATTGCGGTTTTGGAATTTTGTACGAGCTTGAAGAAAATGTTCCCGCGCAAGCAAAAATTGTGGAAACGATTAAAAATGGCGAAAAATATTTGGTCAAAAAATCAAAGGTTAGGGCAATCAATCTCAACGCTTACAAGGCTTACTTGCGTAAGGTTGTAGACGGCGACACGATTCACGTGGTTCTTGATTTGGGTTTTAAAATTTTTCACGAAGAAATTTTGCGTTTACGGCAAATTGATGCGCCAGAAATTGGTTCTAAAGCTGGCAAAAAATCTGCGCGTGCTTTGAAAAAAATTTTACAAGATTTGCCTTTTTTAATCGTCAAAACTCACGCGACCGACATTTACGGACGCTACCTCGCCGATGTTTTTCTGCCCGACAAAGATGGAAGATTTTCTGTCGAAGAAACCGTGGAAAAGGGCGATTATCTAAGTCAGATCTTACTTGATCGGAAATTTGCCGAGCCGTTTTCTTGAAGAAA
>CAMBXE010000008.1 GCA_945871805.1 Rhizobium sp. Q54
AATCGAATTCTTGGCGTTAATGCGCATCTGACGGTTTACAGCAGCAATCACAAAATCAGTAATTACGCCGAAATTTTGAGTGAGATTCAGAAAATTCCTGGCGTCGAATTTGCCAATCCGATTGTTGAAAGTCAGGCAATGTTATCTTCGCCAAGCAAGAATGCAGGCGGGTTGGTGAAGGGTCTCAAGGTTGATGATCTTAAAAATAAAAAACTGATTTCACAAAATATTACGGCTGGAAATATTGAAAAAATTTCGGAGAAAAATTCAGTTTTGATTGGTTCGGCTGTTGCGCAAAACATGGGTTTAAAAGTTGGCGACGAGCTCAAATTAATTTCTGCAGAAACAAGTCAAACCTTGATTGGCGCCATTCCGCGCATCAAAACTTACGAAGTTGGCGGGGTGTTTGACAGCGGAATGTACGAGTACGACTCAAGCACAATCCTCATGAATTTCGAAATGGCGCAAACGCATTTTCGCTTTGCTGACGCGGCTTCGGGCATCGAAGTTTTTGTTCGCGATCCAAATAAATTGAATGAAATGAAGGATGATTTTTATCAGCTTTTATTGAAATATCCTGACCTCTACGCCATGGATTGGCAGCAGTCTAACTCTGGCTTCATCGATGCTTTAAAAGTTGAAAGCACAGTGATGTTTTTGATTTTAACCCTGATCATTTTAGTCGCCGCTTTCAACATCATCTCAAGCATGATCATGTTGGTGAACGATAAAAATAAAAACATCGCGCTCCTACGCACTCTTGGCATGAGCAAATTTTCGGTGATGAGAATTTTTCTGATTTGCGGCTCGTCGATCGGATTTGTCGGAACTTTTTTGGGCTTCTTAATCGGCGTTTTATTTTCTGCTAACATCAATTCGATCAAGGTTTGGCTTGAGTCGATGACCAATGTCTCACTCTTCAATCCAATGGTTTATTTTCTCTCAACCTTGCCGGCGAAAGTTTTTGTTTCTGACGTTGTGCTGATTGTTGGAATGGCTTTAGTGATTTCTTTCTTGGCGACACTTTACCCCGCTTATCGTGCGAGTAAGGCCAATCCGGCAGAGATTCTGCGTTACGAGTAAATACTGATCTCGATCTCTCAACGTCATTCCCGCTTTCGCGAGGATGACGCGGCACCTAGTTACTTTTTATTTCAAATAATTCTCGGGATTAACCGCATCTCTTCCTTTGCGCAGACCGAAATAAAGTTGCGGTGAATCGACATTTCCAGTTGAGCCAACTAAGCCGATTTGTCCGCCTTTCACAACTTTTTGGCCGCGTTTCACTGTCCAGTTTTTTAGGTGTGAATAAGCGGTGATCCAGCCGCCAGAATGTTTAATAATCACCAGATTTCCGTAGCCCTTCAACTCATTGCCAACGTAAGCCACAGTGCCATCCTCGGCTGCTTTGACATCTTCGCCTTCTTTGGCTTTTATGTTGATTCCGTCATTGTAAAGCCCGCCAGTTTTTGGTCCGAATTTTGAAACTACTTGCCCATTTATTGGCCAAGAAAAGTGATTTAATTTATCGAGTGCGCGCTCAACAAATCCGGAATTTTCTGCGACTTGTTCAGGTTTTTTTATTTCAGTTTTTTGCGCAGTTTGAACAGATTCAGCAGAATTTTTAGAGATTATAATCTTCTCCCCAAGCTTGACTGAGTAAGGCTCTTGCAGGCCATTCATCTCAACCAGTTGGTTTAATTTCATCTCGTAAAGTCGTGAAATTGAGTAAAGAGTTTCGCCGGCAACAACTTCGTGATAAGTCGCCGAAGGAATAGATAAGAGATCTCCCGGCTTGATCAGGTAAGATGTGCCAAGATTGTTTTGAGTGATTATTTCGCGAACAGAAACCTGATATTTTCTGGCAAGAGAGTGGAGAGTGTCGCCAACGGCAACGATAATTTTTTTATCAGCTTCGTGATTTTGAGAAGATTTTTTTGTCAAAGTTTTTTGCGCTAAATTGCGGTATTTTTCTTTGTTGTCTTCGTTATTTTTACTGTAGGTGACTTGGCTGCGATTCACGATCGGCGCAGCTTTTCTCTGGCTACAAGCGACAGAAAAATTCAGTGCAAAAATTAGCGTTAGTTTTATCCAGGATTTCATTCGGTCAGTCTAAAAAATTTCTCATGCAAATTCTCTCTCAACTAACTTACGAAATGCAAATTTTTTTCGTGGTGGTCCTTGGGTTAATATTTGGCAGCTTCGGAACCCTCGTCAGTTATCGCTTGGCGCATAAGCAGCCGATCGGCTTTACTCGTTCAAAATGTTTAAGTTGCGGACATTTTTTGAAGGCTTGGAATTTGATCCCGCTTTTTTCTTGGATCTTCCAGCGCGGCAAATGCAGCAGCTGCCACGCCAAAATTTCTCTGCGTTATCCATTAATTGAGCTTGGTTTTTTACTTTCCTTTTTGCTGATTTTTTTCGCGCTCGGACAAAATCTTGACGCCAAAACTTTTCTCTATTTCGCGATTGCCGGCACTTTAATCGTAATGGTCGTAGTTGATCTCGAAGAATATTTTATCCCGGACTCAACTCAGTATTTTTTAGCAATTCTTGCGACGATTTCGCTAATCATGCAAGGCGGCACCGCAGCAGTATTAGCTAATATCCCCGACGCCTTCCTTTTCCTCGGATCTGGTATTGCTCTCTGGATATTCTTCCATTTCGCCGCCGGAGTTGACGCGCTCGGAATCGACGACATCAAATTCTTTTTCATCGCCGGATTCATGCTTGGCACAAAAAATATTCTCACCTTCATGTTGCTCAGCGGGGTCTTTGGGATCTTATTTGGCAGCCTCTGGCAGAAATTCAAAAAAGATTCTACCTTTCCCTTTGCGCCGGCAATCTGCTTGTCCACACTCGTCTGCTTACTCTTCCAGAAAAAAATAAATCCCGTCGATCTGCTTGGTTCGATGCTCTTCTTCAATAATTTTTAACGCCGATGATTCCTCGTTACTCACGTCCTGAAATGGTCAAAATTTGGTCACAGGAAAATAAATATAATATCTGGTTCGACATCGAAATTCATGCGCTTGAAGCGCTTGAAGAATTGAGCATTGCGCCAAAAGGAACTGCGATTCGTATTCGCGAGAATTTTCAAAAATCTGGCGGAAAATTTGATGCCAATCGCGTTGATGAAATTGAGTCGGTGACCAAGCATGACGTGATCGCATTTCTCACGCACTTGGCGGAATTGGTCGGAGAAAATTCGCGCTTCATTCACTACGGAATGACAAGCTCAGATGTGCTTGATACCTGCTTGTCTGTTCAACTTGCGCAGGCTGCGGATATTTTAATTTCTGATCTCGAGCGTCTTCTTGCTGCGCTAAAAAAACGCGCATTCGAACATAAAAATACAGTTTGTGTCGGGCGTTCGCACGGCATCCACGCTGAGCCGGTGACATTCGGATTAAAGCTCGCTCGTTTCTACGCCGAGTTTGAAAGAAGTTTAAAAAGACTCAAAGTTGCCAAAGAAGAAATATCGGTTTGCGCCATATCTGGCGCGGTGGGAACTTTTGCCAATGTTGATCCATTCGTCCAAAAATATGTCGCCGAAAAACTTGGTTTGGATGAAGAAATTATTTCAAGCCAGGTGATTCCAAGAGATCGCCACGCTGCGTTTTTCGCGGCCCTTGGTGTCGTCTCTTCCTCGGTTGAAAACCTCGCAATTGAGGTTCGTCACTTGCAAAGAACAGAAGCTTTGGAAGCAGAAGAATTTTTCTCGAAAGGTCAAAAAGGCTCGTCAGCAATGCCGCACAAACGCAATCCTGTGCTCAGCGAAAATTTAACCGGACTCGCAAGAATCGTGAGAAGCGCCGTTGTTCCTGCGCTAGAAAATGTTGCTCTTTGGCACGAGCGCGACATTTCGCATTCTTCGGTTGAGCGAATGATCGCTCCTGACGCAACAGTGACGCTAGATTTCGCGCTTAATCGTCTAGTTGGCTTGGTCGAAAATCTGGTCGTCCACGAAAAAAATATGCAGAGAAATCTCGATCAACTCGGTGGTTTAGTTTTTTCACAACGCGTGCTTTTGGCCTTGATCTTCGATGCAGAAATCTCGCGCGAAGATGCTTACAAAATCGTGCAAACTAACGCGATGAAAATTTGGTCTGGAGAATCGAAAAGCTTTTTGGAGTTGTTGCAAAGCGATCCGGAAGTTTCGCAAAAACTAAGCCCAGAAAAACTCGCAGGAATTTTTGACATCGCTTACCACACCAAACATGTGGATCACATTTTTAAGCAAGTTTTCAAATCGTAATTGTTTGACGCTTCCTGGATCACCGCCTGCGCGGGGATGATTGTTAAAGCGTCATCACTGCGCAGGTGGGGATCCAGGAAAGACAAATCATTCACTAAATTAATCAATGAAACTCGCCCCCAAAAAAATCCTCAAAAAAATCTTCGGCTACGATGAATTTCGTGGTGAGCAAGAGAAGGTAATCAACAGCGTAATCGCCGGAAAAAATGCTTTTGTCTTGATGCCGACAGGTGGGGGCAAGTCGCTCTGTTACCAAATTCCGGCTTTGTGTTTGGATGGTGTGGCGATCGTGATTTCGCCGCTGATTGCTTTGATGCAAGATCAAGTCAGCGCCCTGAATCAGCTTGGCGTGAGCGCGGCCGCGATTAATTCTAATATTGATTTTAGAGATATTTTAGAGACAAAAAATCTGCTCGCAGAAAATAAGTTGGATCTTCTTTACGTTGCGCCGGAACGCCTGCTTACCGAAGAATTTATCGAACTACTTTCGCGCACAAAAATTTCACTTTTTGCGATCGATGAAGCGCACTGCGTTTCGCAATGGGGACATGATTTTCGTCCAGTTTACACCGGCTTAAAAGTTCTGGCGGAAATATTTCCGAACGTGCCTCGAATCGCTCTAACCGCGACCGCAGACGCGGCGACGCGCAAAGATATTATTGCCGGCTTAGCGCTTGAAGATGCAGAAATTTTTATCGCCGGGTTCGATCGTCCGAACATTAATTACACAATTACGCCGCGGCAAAATGGACGTAAACAATTGCTCGATTTTATTCGCGAAAATCACGCGGGTCACAATGGAATTATTTATTGTCTGTCACGAAAAAATACTGAGGAAGTTGCGGGGTGGTTGAAAGAAGAAGGTTTCAACGCTTTCGCTTACCACGCTGGAATGGATGCAAAATTACGGCAAAAAAATCAGGAAAAATTTTTGTTACGTGACGATGTAATCATGGTTGCGACCATCGCTTTTGGCATGGGAATCGACAAGCCAGACGTGCGATTTGTTGCTCATTTAAACGTGCCAAAAAACATCGAATCCTATTACCAAGAAACTGGCAGGGCAGGTCGCGACGGCTTGCCGGCCAACGCCTGGATGTCTTTCGGGCTTAGCGATATTGCGGTGCAGAGAAATTTTATTGAGGAGTCGGATGCGGGTGAAAACCAAAAAAGAATCGAGCGCCAAAAACTAAATTCGCTACTTGGTTTGTGTGAGGCTGCGACTTGTCGTCGACAAATTCTTCTCGAATATTTTGGCGACTCCTCTGGGCCTTGCGGCAATTGCGATAATTGTCTGAATGCGCCCGAAACCTTTGATGCAACTATTGCGGCGCAGAAAGCAATTTCCTGCGCTTATCGTACCGAGCAAAGATTTGGCGTGGGATATTTAGTCGATATTTTGCTCGGCGTTGCTGACGAAAGAGTCAAAAATTTCAATCATCACAAAATCAGCACATTCGGTATCGGCAAAGAATTTAGTAAGGCAGAGTGGAATAGTATTTTTCGTCAACTCGTGACGATGAATTTGCTGAGGGTTGATATTAGCGGCTTCGGCGGTCTGAAAATTACTGAATCTGGTCGAGAATTTTTGCAGCAAAAAAGAATGATTCAGTTGCGCAAACATAGCGGCAATAAATCTGCTGGCAAAAAAACAGAGAAAAAAGCGAAGGTTATTTTTGAATTAGGCGGCGAAAGCGATAATGAATTATTTATTAAACTCAAAGCGAGAAGACTCGAAATAGCTAGAGAACAAGGGGTTCCGCCTTATGTTGTCTTCCACGATAAAACCTTGATCGAAATGATTAAATTGCGGCCACAATCTTTGAGCGACCTCACTAAAATTAGTGGCGTTGGCGAGGCGAAAATGAAAAAATATGGGGAGATATTTTTAGAATTAGTTCGAGAGTGAGTTAAATATTCCTCGATCCCCGCCTACGCAGGGATGAAGGGACGAGTAATTGCAACGTCATCCCCGCGTAGGCGGGGATCCAGGAGAAGTTCAACAAATAAAAAACATGAGATACAGCGCCAACCTAAACGTTATCCTTAAAGCCATCGACAAGGCATCAATGCACATGCCGAGAGATCTAACCGAGCTTGAGCATCTACAATCAAATCCCGCTTCGGCAGAAAAATTTGCCGCAGCTTGTTACCGAAAAGTTAAGCAAATGTTGATCGATGATCTCTCGAAAGTTCGTCCAGATTTTAATATAATTTTCGCTGATGGGCAGAAGTTGGTTAACAATGAAAATCCCGAATATTCTTACGTGATTTATCCAATCGACGGCTTCTCAAACCTAATGCGTTCGAACCCTGATTTTACCGTGGCTGTAGCGCTTGAGCATCACAATAAAGATGGCGAAAAAGAAGCAATCTCAGTGGCGATTAGCAAGATTTTTGGTGGCGAGCTTTACTACTGCGAAAAGGGTTTTGGTGCCTATTTAAACAATCGTCGCATTCGTGTTTCGAAAAGAAATTCTGGAGAAATTTTAACCACAAGTGAATTGGAACATTCTTCGCGCAACTACGGTTGCCGGACTCTCGCGCTGGCTTATCTTTCTGCTGCGCGTCTCGAAAGAGCGGTGTTTAGCAAGGAAGATTACGAATTGCTGAAGCCTTTCCTGCTCTTGATCCGCGAGGCTGGAGGTCGGATTGTCGAAGATGAAAAATCCGTCTCAATCTTTAATGTTTAATGTTCCCGAATTTACGGTTTCGGAATTTTCGCGCTCGATAAAGCGAACGGTTGAAGATGCTTTTGGTTACGTACGTATTCACGGCGAGATTTCCGGATTCAAAAAAGCAACTTCCGGACATCTTTATTTTACGCTAAAGGATGAAAATGCTCTTCTTTCTGCCGTGTGTTTTCGCGGTGCAGCGAGTGGTATTGCGTTTGATATTGGCGATGGTTTGCAAGTTTGTGCATCGGGAAAAATTACGACCTACGAAGGAAGATCAAATTACCAAATCATCGTCGAGAAGATAGAAATCGCGGGCGTTGGCGCGATTTTGGAAATGATCGAAAAGCGCAGACAAAAACTTTTTGCCGAAGGTTTATTTGATGCGATTCACAAAAAACCGATTCCATTTTTCCCAAAAATTATCGGCGTAATTACTTCGCCGACTGGCGCGGTTATTGAAGATATTAAACATCGTATTGAGGCGCGCTGTCCTACGCACATCATGCTTTATCCGGCATCGGTGCAAGGCGAAAAAGCGGCTGCAGAAATAATTTCTGGGATAAAATATTTTAATAATCTGAAGAAAAATCGCCCGAATGTTTTGATCGTGGCAAGGGGTGGAGGAAGTTTCGAAGACCTGCTTTGTTTCAGTGATGAAAATTTAGTTCGCGAAGTTTTTAAATCAGAAATTCCGCTAATTTCTGCGGTTGGTCACGAGGTTGATACAACGCTAATCGATTATGTTTCTGACTTGCGTGCGCCTACGCCAACAGCGGCTGCAGAACTTGCCACGCCGATTTTATCTGACTTAAAATCTCAGCTAAATTTTTGCGCAGAAAAATTAAAATTTATTCCAGAAAATCTCCTGAATCAGAATATTTTACGCCTGAAAAATCTTCAGCGCTACTTGCTTGATCCGCGTAAAATTATTGAACAAATCGGCGAAAGATTGCTGCGTTTGCAAATTTCAAATGAGTTAATTTTTTCAAAAATAGATTCAGAAAAACGCAAAGTTTCATTCGCTTTCGAGCGAATAAATTCAAGGCTGGAGCAACGCATAAAAGAAAATTTGACCAATCTAAATAGTTTGGGAAAGATTCTTGCGACTAGCCATTACCGCGAGATTTTAAAACGCGGATTTGCTCTTTTGAAAAATTCAAAAGGCGAGCCTTTGCTTTCGATTGAGAAGGTAAGAATGGAGAAAGAAATCATCGTCGAAATGAGCGGCGGTGAGGAAAAATTTGTGAAAAATATTTAACCCAGATCCGTCATTAGAATCACGCCATTATCTCTACTAACCCTTAATTCTATTAACCTCGTTCTCCGCTCCGCTCCGTCAGCGTATGCATGCTAGGCTTTCCGGTGCGGTGCTCGTCCGAGGCTAATAGAATCAAGGGTTAGCGAGATACTGTCGCAATTCTAATGACTGATCTGGGTTTAACATTTCCTGGATCCCCGCCTTCGCGGGGATGACGTTGCACTTACTCGTCCCGTCATCCCCGCGAAGGCGGGGATCCAGAAAAACTTCCAAGAAACTTAATCTTAATTTTATGACTAATTCAGCAAAAAAATTTGACGCCAAAAAATTTGACGTTTGTATAATCGGCGCTGGCCCGGGAGGCTATGTTGCCGCTATTCGCGCTGCTCAACTTGGACTTAAAGTTGGCATTGTTGAAGCCAATCAGCTGGGTGGAATTTGTTTAAATTGGGGCTGTATTCCAACCAAGGCCTTGTTGAAGTCGGCTGAGGTTAACCACCTTCTTCACAATCTTGAGCAATTCGGATTTTCAGCGGAAAAAGTTAAGTTCGATTTCGCCAAAATTATCGAACGCTCACGTGACGTTTCAAAGAAGTTGAGTGGCGGGATTGCTGGCTTGATGAAGAAAAATAAAATCGAAGTGATTAGCGGTTTTGCGAAATTTTTAGATGCAAAAAAAATCGCAGTTGGCGACGAAGAAATTGAAGCGACTTATTTTATTATTGCCACGGGAGCTAGAGCGCGAGTGATTCCTGGTATGGAGCCGGATGTTGAAAATATTTGGACTTACCGCGAAGCCATGACGCCAAAGGCTTTGCCAAAATCTTTGTTGGTTGTTGGTTCTGGTGCTATCGGATCGGAGTTCGCTTCCTTCTACAGAAACATGGGCTCAGAGGTTACTCTCATCGAAATGGCGGAAAATATTTTGCCGGTTGAGGATGAAGAAATTTCTAAACTCGCGCGTAAATCTTTTGAGAGACAGGGCATTAAAATTCATACTGGCGCGGCTTTGAAATCTTTAAAAAAAGGCAAAGGCTCAGTTACTGCAACAGTTGAAATTGCAGGAAAATTAGAAGAAATCACTGCCGAGAAAGTCATTATGGCTGTAGGCATTGTGGCCAATGTTGAAAATCTCGGACTCGAAAAAACCAAAGTTAAAACTGAAGATAAATCCAAGGGGGGCCGCATCATCGCCAACGGATATTTAGAAACTGCAGAGCCAAATATTTTTGCGATCGGTGATGTTGTCGGTGCGCCTTGGCTGGCTCACAAAGCTTCGCACGAAGGCTCAATTGCGGCAGAAAAAATCGCCAGCAAACTTGGTAAATATGACGCGAAAAAAATCCATCCGATCAAAGTCGAAAATATCCCGGGCTGCACTTATTCAATGCCGCAAATCGCCTCAGTGGGCTTGACTGAGAAAAAAGCGAAAGAGACGGGCAAGAAAATTAAAGTCGGTCGTTTTCCTTACATGGCCAATGGCAAAGCGATTGCCGCTGGTGAAACTGAAGGTTTAATCAAAGTTATTTTTGATGAAAAAACCGGAGAGCTTTTGGGCGCACATTTAATCGGCGCGGAAGTTACGGAAATGATTCAGGGCTACGTAATTGCCAAGCAAGCTGAGCTCACCGAAGAGGATTTAATGCACACAATTTTTGCCCACCCAACAATGTCTGAAATGATGCACGAAGCCGTTTTGGATGCTTACGGCAAGGTGATTCATTTTTAAGCAATTCTTTAAGTTTACCCACATTGACAAACAATTCGCGCCGCCTACCTTGCCGCCCGCTTTCGGACAGCCCAAACAGCCTTGGTGCCTTTAAGCATCTAGTGCGAAGCTGGTTTGTCGTCGAGAGAAACTGGTCAGAAATGATCAGAATTTTTAAAACCTCATTATTTGATGAACATGAAAAAACTTTCATTGATCGTTGCTGCAGTTGCTCTTTTCGCTTCTGCTGCTCAAGCAGAAGTTGTTAAAGCTCCTGTTGCTAAAGCTGAAGTTAAAGCTGCAGTAGTTGCTCCAGCTGTTAAAGCTGAAGTTAAAGCTCCAGTAGTTGCTGCTCCAGCTGTTAAAGCTGCTGTAGTTGCTGAAGAAGCTGCTAAACCAGCTGTTAAAAAAGCTAAAAGACGCGCTAAAGCTAAAGCTGCTGTTGAAGCTCCAGTAGCTGCTCCAGCTGTTAAAGCTGAAGCTAAAGCTGTTGCTCCAGTAGCCGCTGCTAAAGTTGAAGCTGTTAAAGCTGTAGTTGCACCAGTTGCTCCTGCTAAAAAATAATTTTAGTTTTTAACTAAAGTTTAAACCGGATCGGCCTCAAAACTGATCCGGTTTTTTTATGGAAATTTTTTTGACTCTAAAATTTCTTGCTGTTTTTCTCGTCAAAAATAGCTTGCGCCGCCCTTCTTTTAGAGGGCTCATTAGCCGGATTAGCTCAGTGGTAGAGCAACTGTCTTGTAAACAGTAGGTCGTCAGTTCAAATCCGACATCCGGCACCACCCTTCCAGATAGATGTTTCTTCGCTCCATCCTCTTCACGGTTTTGATCAATCTCTGGGGCGCGATTATTCCGATTATTTACTCTCCGGTCTTCCTCACTCGTAACACCAAACTCGCCGATCACGGTGCGAAGGTTTGGTCTGTTGGCATGCTGTGGTTGTTGAAAAAAATTTGTGGAATCGAATACGAAATTCGCGGGCTCGAAAAATTACCGAAAGAATCTTGCATAGTTGCCTGTAAGCACCAATCGGCTTGGGAAACTGTTGTAATGCATCTGATTTTTCGTCACCCTGTTTACGTTTACAAAAAAGAGCTCGAGAAAATTCCGTTCTACGGCTGGTACTTGAAGGTAATGAGCGGCATTAAACTTAATCGCAAAGGCGGCGCTTCTGCTCTTAAATCCTTGATCAAGCAGGCAAAAAATTATTTAGGAAAAGGCCAGACCGTTATTTTATTCCCGCAAGGAACTCGCGTGCCAGTTGGTGGTTTAGTTGAAAAATATCCGTACCAAGCAGGAGTCACCGCACTTTACCTGGCCTGCGGCGTACCGGTAGTTCCGGCCGCGTTGAACTCTGGAAAATTTTGGCCGAAGAGCGGTTCAGGAAAAAAATCAGGAAAAATTATTTTAGAATTCCTCGATCCGATTGAGCCGGGGCTTTCTAAGCAAGAATTTAATCAGCGTTTGGAACGAGTGATTGAAGAGAGAAGCAGCGAGTTGTAAAAAGCGTCCGCCGGTTGAGCGGAGTCGAAACCTGGTGAAATAAGACTCTAGAGGTTTCGACCCCGCTCAACCGGCGGATGTGTGGGCCTTCACGTCGTGTACGCGCAAAAATTCAACATTTTTCCCGACAAGAAATTTTGAGATTTCCAAAGTTTTTTCCGCGCGATTTCCAGGAATATTTAGCGCGTCCAAAAAACTTTTCTTCGAATGGCCGATGTAGAGCGGAAGGCCTAAAACTCTGTAGGCGTCGATATTTTTTAAAATCCGAATTGATTGCGCCGCATCTTTCGCAAAGCCGATTCCTGGGTCAAAAATAAGCTGCGATTTTTTGACATTTTTTCTCTCGAGAGCGGAAATTTTAATCGAAGCCCAACTCAAAATTTCCTGCGTAACGCCCAGGTGTTGATTAACGATCAGATCAGGATTGGTGGGGATTGCCAGGTTGTGCATTAAAATTGTTGTGAGGCCTTTTGTGGCAATGAATTCAACAATTTTCTCGTCAACCAAGCCGCTGACGTCGTTAATAATTTCCACTCCAATTTCCTGTGCTTTCCGAATTGTTTCGAAGTGGTAAGAATCAATGCTGGTCTGAATTCCCTGCGGTTTTGCTAGTGCGATTACGGCCGGTAAAATTTTTTCTAAACGCGACCATTCTTCTGCGGCGCTGATTGGCGTTGCTTGTGGGCGGGTGGATTCTGCGCCAACGTCAATTACGTCGACACCTTCAAAAATCATTTGTTGCGCGTGAGTGAGCGCGGATTCGAGTGAGGAAAATTTTCCTCCGTCAGAAAATGAATCGGGCGTGACGTTTAAAATTCCGACAATTTTTGTCATTTTTTAGGAGAGTTTTAAATTTTGAGCACGGTGCTCAAAATTAACTTTTAGCCAGCAAAATAGCGGATCGACCTACCACTTTTTCTCAAATTTCTTTCGTAAAATAATCGCGACCAAATTGAATAAAATTAAGAAGGTGAGAAGCAGCAAAATCGCCGCCGAAGTTTTTTCGGCGAAGCCAATTTCTGGAGAATCAGACCACAAATAAATTTGCACGGGCAACACGGTTGTTGGATCGGTGAAGCCCTGCGGAATGTCGGCAATGAAGGCTACCATTCCAATCATTAACAGCGGCGCGGTTTCGCCGAGTGCGCGCGAAACGGCCAGAATCGTTCCCGTCATTATTCCAGGCATTGAAAGCGGCAGTAAATGGTGAAGCATTATTTGCATTTGCGAGGCGCCAAGCGCGGAAGCAGCGTCGCGAATCGAGCTTGGAATCGAGCGAATCGTGTTGCGTGTGGCAATAATTATTACCGGAAGAACCAGCATAAAAAGAGTCATTCCGCCCACTAAACTAGAAGAGCGCGGCAAGTGCATTAATTGCAAATAAACGGTTAAGCCGAGCAATCCGTAAATAATCGAAGGGATCGCCGCGAGGTTGTTAATGCTGATTTCAATAATGTCGGTGAGGCGATTTTTTGGCGCGAATTCTTCGAGGTAAAATGCGCACATTACCGCAACCGGAAAAGCGAAAATTAGGAAGATTAACATTACCAAGAACGAACCAACCAAGCCGGCGCCAACCCCGGCGATTTCTGGCTCGCGCGAATCAGCAAATTCAAAAAATTTCCAATTTACAACTTTACGAATTTCATTTTTTTCTTTGAGATCAGAAAGCCAGCGCAGCTGATTTTCGTTGAGAGAAGAAGAATTTTGGTGCTTGAAAAACATGTCAGATTTCGACGAAGCGCTGATCCAAATTTGCTCTTTTTCGCTTTGTTCTTTTGCTTCCAAATTGCTGGCTTTGCTGACGAGTTGGTAAAGAGAATTAATTTCTGCGACCGTCTTGGCATCAGGAAATCTATGCCTCAAAGCATCTTTGATTGCCTGGCGGTGATCTTCGCTTTGACTTATTTCGAGCGCAATTTCCGTGCGCCAAAAAGCTCCAGAAGCTTTACTAAAAATCGCTACAAATAAAATCGCCAAAAAGGCGAGAGCAAAAGCAGTTGAAGCAACGCCAAATAGTTTGAATCGACGCTCTGCGGCGTTGCGTTTTTTTAAATTCTTAATTTCTCTGCCCATATTTAGTCAGTTTGAATATTGTTTTGGTCTAATAAATAAAAGCGCTAAGGGCTTTGTTAACAAGGCGTTGTCCATATCAAATAGTTTATCCTAATTAGGCCAAATTAGATCTATTTAGACGAGTTTGGACTAATTGAGTATTTAGCTCCGTTGGTATTTCCTTCTTTTAATAGCAGTCCGTCTTCAACCATGTTATAAATGGTTTTTCTTACTTTGTTGTAGGAGATTTCTCTTCCTATCCTTTGGTTGATATCCCCTAGCCCTGCTGGTTGGTAAATTTTAACATCCTGAAATATAAGCTCTTTTAAGCGATGGTTCTCGATTCGCCTTAAGTTGGTTTTTCCTTTAAAGTTAGATTTTTTCAGAAGGTCGGGATTGACAAAATATTGCAAAGATTTGGTTTTGCCGCTTGATTTTATCAGGCCTAAATCCAAAAGGTTTCCGAGCCACTGCTTAGTCACGTTTGTTTGATTGGATAGGCCAAGTTTGTTACTAAATTCTACGGCCGATAAAGAATTATTTTCTGCAATTACACCAAGCGAAATAAGTTCTCTCGACTTCAGTTGGAAGTCCTTGTTGGCATGTTCGATTAGTTTGATGGCGTCGGTGCTTATTATTCTCTTTTCTATGATTATTGTAACCGAATCGTCATTTTGTAATGCTACAGGAATTGATTTGCCGTTGGTCAATAACACTTCGTAAACTTTATCAATTCCTGACCCCTCTTGCTCCATCATTTTTAGGTCAGAAAAAACCTTCGCCAGCCCTTCATTTCTGCGAACACTTTTGTGTAAAAAATTTTCTGGAGTGACTCCAACTGGAAAAAGTCCGGGATTAGTTATTTCGAGGCGGTCAGGAAATAATTTTATCACTATCTCTCCTCTCTGAGTATACGGCCTATGAACAATCGCATTTATTAAAAGTTCACGAATGACGGTGTCTTTAGGATAGTGAGGTATGAATTTGCGAAACATTCCGTCGGGAATTTCTACGCCCTCATCCCATTCGGGGATTTGCAATATTGCTTCTACCAACTCTTTTGGGTTTAAGTAATATTCATCCCAAGTGTCTTTTCTTATTTTCTGATCTCTTTCGTCGTATTTTATAAAATGGATTGTGGGTGAGTAGGAGAGCCTAGATCTATCGTTGCGAGATCCGATCCAAAGAGTTCCAAGATTTGTCAAAAAATTGCCTTCAACAAAAAAATAATGTTCTAAAATTTCATCGTCTGATTTTTCTTTTATGTGCTTTGAAACCTTATCTGAATTTCTAACGTCGAGAAGAAAATTTCTTATTTTGTCATCATCAATTCTATCGCGCGGGTTTCGGGTTACTCTTTTTTCCCAAATAAAAGACGGCTTATCATTGAAAAGGCGAGAAAGTTCGTCGGGCAAGATCGGAACGCAGTTATTTGAAATACGGATATAATATTTTCCGTCAGTTGTTGATGCGATCGTGAGTTCGCTGGGAGAGACCCTTATTTCAACGACCTCGCCCCCATTTGGGTGTTTTTTAATCTCTGCTCTGGCGAATACATTTTGAGTAAGGCTGGATATTCTTTCTGTTAGTTTTTGAGGCAGATTCCGATCAGAAAAAATCTGATCAGCTGGTGGCGCTGTTTCTTTATCTTCAATTCCAATTTCTATAATTCCTTCGCCTCCGTTAGCAAAGCAGACGCAGTCTTTGGCTAATTCTTTACCTGCTCGTTTGATGGGATCTGTATAATTCAGGTCTAAGATTTTAAAGGATTTTTTATCGTAGTTTTTATTTTCTACGCGGTCTCTACCCATATTTTTTCTTGTAATTTTTGATCACGGCAAGGGCGACAATGTTGAAGATGAAAGTGACGACGAAAAGCGTCAGCGCTAGCGCGAAGGCGGCTAGGGTTTTGGGGCTGTTGAATTCTTGATCGCCAACTAAAAGCGTGACGATTTGGGCGGTTGCGGTGGTAACTGAATCGAGTGGATTGAAGGTTAATTTTGCGACTAATCCGGCGGCCATTACCACAATCATTGTTTCACCAATTGCGCGCGAGATCGCGAGAATCAAGGCGCCGACGATTGACGGGGTTGCTGCCGGCAAAACTACTTTTCTAATCATTTCTGATTTGGTGCTGCCAAGTGCGAGCGCGCCGTCTTTTAAAACTTGCGGCACCGAATTTAAGGCGTCGTCAGTGAGCGACAAAACGAAAGGAATGATCATTATTCCCATTACAAAACCAGCGGCCAGAGCGCTTTCAGAGGCAACTTCAATTCCGAGACTGGCGAAAAAATATTTGAAAAATGGCGCGACGAAAATCACCGCGAAATAGCCGTAAACAACAGTTGGCACGCCGGCGAGTATTTCCAAAATTGGCTTCAAATAATTGCGAGTTTTTGCTTTAGAATAAAAACTAAGATTGATCGCGCCCATGATTCCTAGGGGTACGGCCACTAACATTGCGACTAGGGTGATTAATAAAGTGCCGAGAAAAACTGGCACCGAACCAAAAGAACTTGAGCCAACTTCTTGCTCGGCAGTCATTGCCATTTGCGGGTTCCAGCTGGTTCCAAAAAGAAAATCAAAAGGATTTACTAAATCGAAAAATCGTAACGCTTCGAATAAAATCGAAACGGTGACGGCGATTGTGATTAAAATTCCGATGCCTGCGGTTGCAGATAAGGCAAGAACTCCGGCACTTTCAATTTTTCTTCTGAGGCGTAAATTCATGAGGTAATAATAATTTGGTAATGGACCCCGCAACAAGTGCGGGGTGACATTCGGAAGCGAGCACTAACATTTAAAAGCAAACACTAAAATCTGTAAGTAAGCACCAAAGGTTGTCACCCCGCACTTGTTGCGGGGTCAATTATCCGTCAGTCAAACTTCATTTAAATGAAAAAAATTCGTCTCTTTATCCCTGAAAAGAATCTTGATCGAGGCACAAGAATCAAGCTCTGTGGCAATGACTTTGAATATCTCACCAAAGTGATGCGTCAAAAAATTACCGACAGGTTTTTTATTTTTAATGGAGTGGAGGGCGAGTTTGTGGCGCAAATTACTGACATCGAAAAAAAATCTTTGAGCGCAGAAGTTGGTGAGAAAATTTCTGAATTAAAAAAAGTCCCAAATGTCACTTTGGCTTTTGCGCTAATTAAAAATGTGCGAATTGATTTCGTGGCAGAAAAGGCAACAGAATTAGGTGTAGCAAGGTTTCAGCCGATCCTAACGCAGCGGACAATTGTCGACAAAATTAATCTCGAGCGTTTTTCCGCGAATGTAAAAGAAGCTTGCGAGCAGTGCGAAAGAAATGATTTTCCAGAAATTTTTCCGCTAAAAAAATTGGAAAAATTTTTGAGCGAAGAGGGAATTGAGAAAAAAATTTTAATTCTTTGCGACGAATCTGGACAGGGCGCAAAGGCGAGTGAGGTTTTGTCAAAAATTAATGTAGCTGAAAAAGAAATCGTAATTTTAATCGGGCCAGAAGGGGGGTTTTCGGAAAGCGAATTTGCTAAAATGCGTCAGCTTAAAAATCTTTTTGCAATCTCTCTTGGGCCGCGAATTCTAAGGGCGGATACCGCAATGATTTCAGCATTAACTCTTGTCCAAGAGTTTTTGTAAATTCTTAACGCGCGATTTCTGTGAAGGTGGAAATGCTGTCGCGCAAAAAATAAATGGAGTGCCGAAATGCTCGCAATTGAAATAAAAAATCTCAGCAAGACTTACAAAAAAGGCGAAAAAGTCGCGCTCAAATCAGTTGATTTAGAAATTAAAAAAGGATCATTTTTTGGGTTGCTTGGGCCGAATGGCGCGGGCAAATCGACGATCATTAATATTCTCGCCGGCTTAGTTAATAAAAGCTCGGGCACGGTTAAGATTGCCGGCATTAACATCGACGAAAATCCGCAAGCAGCGAAATTTAAAATTGGCATTGTGCCGCAAGAATTAATCATCGATCCGTTTTTTAACGTACGCGAAACTTTGGAAATTTACGCGGGATATTTTGGAGTCAGAAAAGCGAATCGGCGTACGGATGAAATCATCGAAGCGCTTGGCTTAAAAGATAAAGCGACTTCCGTGCCGCGCAGTCTTTCTGGAGGAATGCGTCGGCGATTATTGGTGGCGAAAGCACTTGTTCACAACCCAGAAATTTTAGTGCTCGATGAACCCACAGCCGGCGTGGATGTTGAGTTGCGCAATCAACTTTGGGATTACGTAAAAAAATTAAATAAAGCCGGAACGACAGTTTTATTAACCACGCATTACCTTGAAGAAGCAGAAAAATTGTGTGACGAAATTGCGGTAATTAATCACGGAGAGGTGATCGCCAATGATCGTACTGAAAATTTAATGAAGCTGCTTTCAAGCAAAGAATTAATTATTGACGCAGTCGATGTAATTAGGCCAGACATGGCTTCGCTCTTTCCATCTCTTGTCACAAAATTTTTGGCTCAAGACAAATTTTCAATCACTTACGATCCGACAAAAATTGAAGTTGCAGAAATTTTGCGAATCATCGCGAGCGAAAAAATTTGCATCAAAGACATCTCAACAAGGCAGCCGGATTTGGAGCAAATCTTCCAACATTTGATTCGGGCGTGAGTGCTTTTAGTTCGTCACTCCGAGCGGCAATCCATTTGTCACCCCTTACCCTCAAATGTCACCCCGTCTTCATGGCGGGGTCCATCTCGCCACAAGTGATTACTCCAATCTAAACCAAGAATTCGCGACAACATGGACCCCGTCATAAAGACGGGGTGACACCGAGAAAGAGTGGCTCCTGCGAGAATGACAGAATGGAAGAATGAGATGTGTCAAAGGCGATCAAAGTTAAGAAGATTTCTTGCTTATTTTTGTGTAAAAAATTTCCTACTTTTTTCTCGCTAAAAATGAGTTCTAGAGAGAGTAAGCTAAACCCTTGCGAACCCTTGATTTTACTGGTCTCGCAGCGGGGTTGAATTTTTAATTTACAAATAAAAATTCGTTCATACGTTGCCGCGCTCTTTTTTTAAAAAAAGACTTAGAAAAAACCCTTACGAAATCACGCCAATTCTGGTGTCGTAAGCCTAAGAAATTCTGTTAATTTCTAACCTACAAAAGAGATGGAACAAGAGCCAGAACAAGATCGAGCAGTAAACACAAAGGTTCATTACCTCGATTTTTCACAAAAAGAAAATTTCACTTCGTCAAAAAAAATTGAAGAAGCTTCAGAAAATTCGGCTCTTACAACGGTTAAGAAAGAGGTATTTACTCTTAAGCCATCAATCCCGGTTTATTTCATCAGACCAGCTGCCATAAAGCGTGCGGCACAGTTCTTTTTACAAAATTTCCAATCTCCGAGCAATAAAAGTGACGTGCTTTACTCGGTGAAGAGCAACCCTGATGTTGCGGTTTTGCGTCATTTATTTGATTCGGGAATTAGACATTTTGACGTCGCTTCTCTTGTTGAAATCAAGCTTATCCGCGAGCTTTTTGGTAAAGAAGCCAAGATGTATTTTATGCATCCAGTCAAGTCGCGCGAGTCGATTTTCGAAGCTTATTACAATTTTGAAATTCGTGATTTCTCTCTCGATTCTTTCGACGAATTGAAGAAGATTACGGAAGTTACAAACAACGCACGCGACCTTGGTTTGCATGTGCGCTTGGCCATTCCAAATTCTCATTCGGCAATCGATCTTTCACGCAAATTCGGCATTCTTCCTTCGAAGGCAATCGCACTAATTCGCAAAACAAGAATGGTGGCGAAAAATTTTGGAATTTGTTTCCACGTTGGTTCGCAATGCATGGATCCTGCACAATATCGCACTGCACTTACGATCACCAAAGACTTGCTCGAAAAGTCTAAAGTGAAGTTGGATGTTTTGGATATTGGTGGTGGCTTTCCTTCTTCTTACCCCGGCATGACCCCGCCAAATCTACAAAGTTATTTCGACGAAATTTCTGATTCGATCGCGCAACTTAATCTAGATTCTGATTGCCGTCTTTGGTGCGAACCTGGTCGCGCTTTAGTTGCGGAAGCTGGCTCACTTCTCGTTCGCGTTGAAGGCAGAAAAGACAACATGCTTTTTTTGAATGACGGAACTTACGGTGGCTTGTTTGATGCCGGCACTCCTGGCTTCATCTATCCGACTAACTGTTTTCGCATCAAAGGCAAAACTGATCTTTCTGAAAATAAAGCGCCTTTCGGATTTTATGGCCCAACCTGCGATTCGCTTGATGTGATGAAGGGTCCGTTTCAACTTCCAGAAAATATTTCTGAAGGTGATTACATTGAGATCGGCCAGCTTGGTGCTTATTCGCGCAGCATTAGAACTGAGTTCAATGGCTTTGATAAAAATCTACAAATCGAAGTGTCGGACGCGCCGCTGGTTTCGATGTATTTAGAAAGCGAAGAGCAAAAAGAAGAAAAAGAAATCTCGATCTAAAATCCTGGATCCCCGCCTGTGCGGGGATAACAGCCTCAAGTAACAACCTAAATTTAAAAAAATGGTTACGAAAAAAGAGCTTCTAAAGCGCCAAGTAAAACATATCGACATCACTTCTTTTGATGCGCGTCCGATCATTGATCAGATGGATCACATGTCATTCACCTCGCGCGATTTGGCGAGAGCGACTGAGATTTTTAACATGATGCTGAAGGACAAAAAATGTTCTAACATCCTCACGTTAGCCGGCTCAACTTCCGCTGGCGGCTGCATGAAAGTTTACGCCGACATGATTAAATACGGCATGATTGACGCGATCGTGGCGACAGGCGCATCAATCGTCGACATGGATTTTTTCGAAGCTCTTGGTTTCAAACATTACCAAGGCACACCTTTCGTTGACGACCAATTCCTCCGCAAAAACTACATCGACAGAATTTACGACACTTACATCGACGAGAAAGACTTGCAAAATTGCGACAACGTGATTTTCAAAATAGCCAACACTCTCGAAGCCCGCCCTTACTCATCTCGTGAGTTCATCTGGGAAATGGGAAAATATTTGAAGAAGAATTCTAAGAAAAAAGAATCACTGATCGAGCTTTGCTACGACCATAATGTGCCGATTTTCTGCCCAGCCTTTACCGACTCTTCTGCTGGTTTTGGACTTGTTCTTCATCAAGTTAAAAATCCGAAGAAGCACATGACAATCGATTCAATTGCTGATTTCAGAGAGTTGACCGACATCAAAATCAAAGCCGGAACAACTGGTCTTTTAATGGTTGGCGGTGGGGTTCCAAAGAACTTCGTTCAAGACACCGTTGTCTGCGCTGAAATCCTCGGCGTTGAAGCTGAAATGCATAAATACGCAGTGCAAATAACAGTCGCCGATTCACGCGACGGCGCCTGCTCATCTTCAACTTTAAAAGAAGCCTGCTCTTGGGGCAAAGTTGACACAACTTACGAACAAATGGTTTTCGCCGAAGCGACTTCAGTAATCCCGCTTTTGGCTTCAGATGCTTATCACCGCGGATTCTGGAAAAAACGTACGAGAAGAAATTTTTCTAAGTTGTTCAAATAGCTAATTTTAAAAACCCTGCCTTAAAAACCCCTGCCTTAAAAATCCTTGTCGGTTGAGCGGAGTCGAAACCTCTAGAGTTTTATTCACCAGGTTTCGACTCCGCTCAACCAGCGTGGGTTTTTTACCCCATCTTCACCAAATCTTTTTTGATTTCCTCGCGGTGAGAGAATTTTTGTTGGTCGCTGGCGAGAAATTTTTGCAGAAAAAACCCGCTGAGATGTAAGCCTTCAAGCAAATGTTGATCATTAAATTCGCTCTCATCTTTGACCAAAAAACTTGGTAATTTTAATAATTTATTTTCGTGCGGAGTGGCCGCAGAAATTGAAACTGCGCGCGCAGATTTTGGCGAAACATAAGCCAGATTAGTTGTTGAGTTGGTGACCACGCAGGAAGACAGATCGATGCCGTAGCCAAGCTCCTTCAGCATCTCTAATTCAAGTTTGATGTAATCGGCGACGATATCTTTTTTTTCGCTAGTTTCGGCGGAGATTTTTTTCATGAAAGAAAGCAGCTGCGCAAAAAAATCTGCATGATTTTCGCGTTCAAGAAAAAGGCTGTCGAGCATTGAAAATAGTGATCTCACACAATTTAGACGAAATTGATCAAACATAATCCTCGAGCAAAAAGAGCTAATCGGGTTCACCGAAAAAAAACTGCCTAAATTTTCTTCCAGACGCGAACGAAATTCGAAAGAAACCAAATTTCCGACCTGATAAATTGCGTTGGTTTTTTTTGATTTTGCGCCACGAACAAAGCTGCGATAAATTCCGTGATCACGCGAAAAGATTTTTACGATCAGCGAATTTTCACCATATTTTTTGGTGCTGATGATAATTCCTTCGTCGCTAAAATTCATTTTTGTAAAAATTTTAATGCTGTTGCAGAGTCTTTAAACACCTGCTTTCCCGGCAATTGATTGCGAAACCAAGTTAATTGTCTCTTGGCGTAATTACGAGTTTTTTGCGTGGCGATCTCAATCATTTTTTCGCGCGAAATTTCACCGCTAAGGAAATTTTTTATTTCGTGAAAGCCAAGAGTTTTTGTGATTGAGCAATCATCGCCGGCAACAAGATTTTTTACTTCGTCAATTGCGCCGCACTCAAGCATTTTAACAAAACGGGAATTACAATTTTGGTAAAGCTCTTCGCGATCTGGATTGAGATTAATGTGCAAAAAATCTTCGAGAAAAGAAATTTTCTTCGCCTCTTTCTGCCAAATAAAAATGGATTTTCCAGTCTGCATAAAAACCTCACCAGCCCTTATCAGGCGCTGCTTGTCGATTATTCTGTCCTCGCCAAACTTCTGACGAAATTCCCCCTGGCCAATTTTTTCGTAAAGCTCGCGCGCTGCTTTTTTTACTTCTTCTGAAATTGCTGGCATCTCTGAAATTCCTTCAGCCAATTTCGAAATATACATCCCGCTGCCACCAACAATTACCGGTAATTTTTTCTCCGACTTAACTTGCTCAATCCTTGCCGCAGCTAGTTTTAACCAATCCATCACCGAAGAATTTTCCTGCGCCTTAAAATGCGAATAAAGAAAATGCGGTGCAGTTTTTTTCTCAGCCTCAGTCGGTTGCGAAGATAAAATCGGCAAACCCTCGTAAAGCTGCAAAGAGTCGGCGTTAATAATCGCGATGTCTTGCCGTTCAGACAAATCCAAGGCCAAACGCGACTTGCCCGAAGCGGTCGGGCCAGAAATTATTAAGCAATTGCAGCTCGTCATTTAGTTTTTTTCTGAGTTGAAATGGAGTTCGAGGTAACTATCTAGCGGCAGATTACGAATAACAACAAATCCCAAAATATGTCTAACGAACAACAATTTAACTTCGACGTCGAAGTCGGAAAAATTTTGAATTTAATGATTAACTCGCTCTACACCAATAAGGATGTAGCCTTGCGGGAGTTGGTCTCAAATGCATCGGATGCTTGCGATAAATTACGCTACCTCGCGGCGCAAAATCCGGATTTGTTGCAGGATGAATTGAAGATTTCGCTTACCACCAACAAAGCAAAAAAATTGTTGATCATCCAAGATAATGGCCTCGGCATGAATCGTGAAGAATTGATCCAGAACCTTGGCACCATTGCGCGCTCGGGCACTGAGAATTTTGTGAAATCACTTACCGGAGACAAGCAAAAAGACGTGCAATTAATCGGCCAATTCGGTGTTGGATTTTATTCGAGTTTCATGATCGCCGACAAAGTTGAAGTACTTTCGCGTAAGTTTGATGAGGAAAAAACTTTTAAGTGGGAATCGGATGGAAGCTCTAATTTCAAGATCTCGGAGAGCGAAGAAAACTTAAATCGTGGCACAAAAATTACTCTGCATTTGAAAGAAGATGCTTCGGATTTTTGCGATCGTTTTCACATCAAACATGTGATTCAAACCTACTCCGATCACATCAATTTTAAGATCGAATTCATTCCAGAAAATTTGGAAGCGGGCGCAAAAATTGAAGCGCTAAATGCTGCTTCAGCCTTGTGGGTAAAGGATAAAAGCGAAATCACCGCGGAGCAGTATCAAAGTTTTTTCAAACATATTTCTCACTTGCCGGGCGAGCCATTCATGGTGATTCACAACAAGGCGGAGGGATTAGTGAGCTACACGAATTTACTTTTCGTGCCAGCAACCAAGCCATTCGACCTCTTTCATCCCGATCGCAAAACTTCGGTAAAACTTTACGTAAAAAAAGTTTTTATATCGGAAGAATTAAATTTGGTTCCCTCTTGCCTTCGCTTTCTGCGAGGTCTCGTCGACTCTGATGATTTGCCGCTCAACATTAGTCGGGAGAATTTGCAGCACAGTTTGGTGCTCGATAAAATTAGAAAATCGCTGGTCAATAAAGTGCTTTCCGAACTGAAGAAAAAAGCCTCGGAGAGTTTGGATGAATACCTTAAATTCTGGAATAATTTCGGCGCAGTTTTGAAAGAAGGTCTGTGCGAATCGTCAGAATTTCGTGAGAAAATTTTCGAGATTTGTCTTTTTAATTCTTCGAAATCTCCGGATAAATTAATATCCCTCGCTGAGTATTTAGACCGCGCCAAACCTGGGCAGGACAAGATTTATTTCTTAACCGGAGAAACTGTCGACAAGATAAAATCTTCGCCGCAGCTCGAAGTTTTTTCGCAGAAAGATGTCGAAGTTTTATTTTTAATTGACGCGGTGGATGAATTTTGGGTGACCGTTGTAATGCCCTACAAAGCGGGTAATTCTCAGTGGGAATTTCAATCAATTAATCGTCACGATGTTGATTTAGGTGCTGTTGAAAAAACTGAAAAAACCGAAGAAATAAAAGATGTCACCAATAGTGGATTTGAAGGCCTAATCAACTTTATCAAAGAAACTCTCGGCGATAAAATTAAGGATGCGCGCATCTCAAAAAAATTAACTAATTCTCCTGTTTGTCTCGCTGTTAACGCGGGTTCGATGGATATTCGTCTCGAAAGATTTTTACTCGAACAAAAACAAATTCAGTCAGGCACTACAAAAATTTTCGAGATCAATCCGGCGAATAAAATCATCAAAGATTTGAACGAAAATTATTCCGACGAGATCAAAAAAATTGCAGTGCAAGACAAGATCGAAACTTTATTCGACCTCGCTTGCATCATCGAAGACGAACCAATCAAAGACGCGAAAGATTTTTCCAGAAGGCTGCAAGACTTGATGAGTAACTAATTAGCTGGTGAATTAATCCTCGATTTTTCCGAGTCATTCCTGCGAAAGTGGGGATGGTTCGGAAAGAATTGGAATAAATTTATTGAGCCGCACTAACGACGCGCACAATCGACAAGAAAGAAAAAAACAAAACAAAATATGAAACTAAAACATCTGGCCCTCTTACTGGTTCTAAGCTCATGCTCAACTACCATTAAAAATTTTGACGAGTATCAAAAACAATTTTTGAGTAAAAGTAAGTTCATGCCGAACAAAGAAAATCTCGACGGCAAAACGCAAAAGATCGTAGTTTTTGCACTAGAGCAAAATAACAACGAGATCGCAACTCAGTCTGGGCTTGGTGATTCACTCGCTAATAATGTCGAAAATCTTTTGAGCAAAAATCGTCTCGGCGAAATTGTTGACCGCAAAGCTGCGGAAAAATTACAGAAGGAAATCGCTCTCGCCGAAATGAAAAAGACGGGATCCTACAAGGGCCCAATCGTCGCTGATTACGCCATCTCTGGCTCAATTTCAAATGCTGGATTTACCAGTAAATATTCCAGCGGCTCAACCTTCTACAATCCGCAAAATGGCCAAATGGTTTCAGTGCCGCCAAAATATACTTACTCCGCTGACGTCGCGGGAAATATTAAGATCTACGAACTTCCTGCACTTTCCGTTGTTGAATCAATCGAGTTTTCCGCAAAAAAATCTCGTTCTGAAGCTACGCAACAAGATGGCGGAGTGTCTTTGGGTGGCTTGCAAATTGGCGGTAAAAAAGTTGAAGGCGCGAAGCGCGATGATAGCTTGGTGCGCAAGGCCGCAGAAGATGCGATCAGCGATATTGAAGTCGACGTAAAAAACTTCTTCGCCAAAAAAGGTTACATCTTGGAGAAGCGCATTTTGGACAATAAATCGATCTTCAAAATTTCTCTTGGCTCTGCTGACGGAATTAAACAAGACGATAAATTTGAAGTGATCGGTCAGTACGAATCTGAAAATTCGATTACTAACGAAGTAGAAGTCGAGCGCCGCATAATTGCGACGGGCTCTGTTTCTGATTTAATCGATCCAAAAACTTCTTGGGTGGTAATTGGCGACGCTAAGAAAGCCGAAGTGCTACGACTCGGCGATGCCGTAAAAATGAAATATAAGAAAAGCCAATTTGCTGGGGCGACAAAATTCGCGACATCAATGCTAGAGCAGTAATCTCTAGCCTCCGCCGATAAAGTGAACGATCTCAATTCGACTTCCTTCATCAATCAAAACAGCTGAAAACTGAGCGGGATTTACAATTTCTAAATCCTTCTCCACCGCAATTTTTTTTACATCGAGTTCGAGCTTCGCAACTAATTCTGCGACACTCATCTTGCCTGAAAGAATTTTTTCTTCGCCGTTTAAAAAAATTTTCACTACTCGCGGAAATTAATAAATTGTAGCGGAATATCGAAGTTAGCAGCGCGCAACAAAGTCATCGCTTCTTGTAAATCATCGCGTTTTTTACCATCAACGCGCACCTCTTCGGCCTTGATCGAAGCCTGAACTTTCATCTTCGTATCCTTCACATGCTTAACGATTTTCTTGGCGATTTCTTGCTCAATGCCGTTACGTAATTTCACTTCCTGACGCATCATATTTCCACCAGCTTTTTCTTCTTTTTGAAAATCAAAAGCTCGCGCATCCACGCCACGCTTGGTTGCAAAAACTTTCATCGAATCGCGAATTGATTCGAGTCGATATTCACTGTCTGCGGTAATTAGAATCAGATTGTCTTTTTCTTTGAGCTCCAAAGTGAAAACTGCGCCTTTGAAATCGTAACGATTTCCGATTTCGCGCATCACGGAATTCATCGCGTTATCGATTTCTTGCATGTTGATTTTGGAGACGATGTCGAAGCTAGGCATATTATTTAGAACTTAGTTAAAGAAGGGATTTGCTGATCAAAATATTAGACAACATTAGCTAATTGCAAATCGCTTCAAACCGCGATTAAAAAAGCGAGGTCAAAATATTTGACTTTTGCCCACTCGCCAATACGTTGCGCCGCCTTGTTTAATGGGTCTGTAGCTCAGTTGGTTAGAGTGCGCGCCTGATAAGTGCGAGGTCGGAGGTTCAAGTCCTCCCAGACCCACCATTAGACTTAAAAATTTCACAGAAATTTTTTAGATAGGTTGAATTGTTACGCGCTTAGTGAATCCGCGCATCCGCAGCAGTTAGATTTTTTTTAGTATTTCACCAAAAAGCTGCGCCGGCAAAGATCCTCCGGTGATTTTAGATGTTGCTGAATTGTCATCATTTCCAATCCAAATTCCAATTACGTAATCATCGTTAAAGCCAATAAACCAGGCATCGCGAAAGTTTTGGCTTGTTCCGGTTTTCCCCAAAACATCTTCTCCAACATTGGCATTTTTCCCTGTTCCGTTTTTTACAACTTCGCGCAAAAGTTTTTTAATTTCCTTGATCGAATTTTCTTCGGCCACAACTCCAAGGCCAGAAGATTCGTGCTTGTAGAGCTCTTGATCTTCGCCATTTTTAATTTCTGAAATCGCGTGAGGAATTACCGCTTCACCGTCTGAGGCAATGGTAGCGTAAGCTCCGGTGAGCTCCAGCAAACTTACTTCCGTAGTGCCGAGAGAAACTGTCGGATCATTTTTATCCATTTTTGAACTAATGCCACACTTACGCGCCATTGATGTCACTGCAGCTCCGCCAACATCACGAGCAAGCTGAACCGCCACAGAATTTAACGATTCAGCGAAAGCTCGCTGCAATGTTACCTCGCCTAAAAACTTACTGTTATAATTGTCGGGCAGCCAGGTTCCGACGTTGATTTTCTTGTCCTCAAACACGTCGTCAGATTTCCAGCCTTTTTCAAAAGCGGCTAAATAAACAAAAGTTTTGAAAGCCGATCCCGCCTGTCTTTTAGCGTAAACAGCGCGATTAAATTGACTTTGCTGATGGTCTTTCCCGCCAGACATGGCTAGGACTGCACCATTTTTATTCATTACAATAACGGCCACTTCTGACGTACCGAATTTTTCTAAATGTTTTTCAGTAAACTCGTTGAGAACCTCTTCCATGTTGGCTTGCAGCGCCTCATCCAAAGTCGTAGTAACGGAAATTATTTTTTCTTTCGTTTCTTTTTTTCCTAAAAAATCTGGCAGCTGTTCGTAGACGAAGTCAGTAAAATAAAGCCTTTGCGTGTGATCCACAATGTAGCGCGGATCTTGCTGAAGTTCCGAAAGATTTTTTTCATCCAAAAATCCAGCATCAATCATTGCGCGCAAAACCACCTGGGTTCTGTTCTCGGCAAGTTCGCGATTATTTTTCGGTGAAAGTTTTGATGGTGCTTTTAGCAATCCGGCAAGTAACGCCGACTCACTCAAGCTAAGCTGCGAGACGTCCTTACCAAAATAACTTTTTGCTGCATTGCCCACGCCGTAATTGCCCGCGCCGAAATAGGCGCGATTAAGGTAAAAAGTTAAAATTTGTTCTTTGGTAAAACGACGCTCGAGCTGTAAGGCGAGCAGCATTTCTTGAATTTTTCTTTTGAAAGTTCGGTCAGAGCTGAGGAATAAAATCTTCGCTAGTTGCTGCGTAACTGTGCTGCCGCCTTGCACCACTCTGCCAGCTTTTTTGTTGGCGACGTAAGCCCTTGCCACACCAAAAATATCAACGCCGTGATGCGAAAAAAAACGCCGATCTTCGGTTGCGACAACTGCGTTAATTAAATGCTGAGGTAGTTCGTAGTAAGTCACTTCGCTCGCGTAAATTTCGCTGCGATTAGTGATGCGATTGCCATTTGCGTAATTGATTTGCACAATCTGCTTACCGCTTTCTTTTTCTAAATCATCCAAACTTGGTAAGCCTTGGAAGTAGTAAAATAGAGCTGCGGCAACAAAAATCGCGAGCCAGATCGAAAGTAAAAATGCGAGCTTCAGCAGCAGTTTCATCAAATGAAAAAATACGTTTTCAAAAATCAAAATCTTGTCGCGGAAGAAAAAGCTACGATTTCAATTCGTGAACGTGGCTTTCTTTTTGGCGACGGAATTTTTGAAACTTGTAAGATTATTAAGGGCAAGATTTTCGATTTTGATCTTCACGAAGCAAGGATTCATCGGGCTTTGAAGCTGTTGAAATTTTCCGCCGAAACTTTTGATCTCGAAAAAAAATCTTACCAACTGATCAAAAAAAATTCGGCAGAAAATGGAATTCTACGCATCTCGATTAGTCGCGGAATTGGCAGTGTTGGATATTTACCGACCAACGAAAGCGAGGCACTCGTAATAATTGAAACTTTTTTGGAGCGCGAATTGCCAAAAAAAATTTGCTTAGGAATTTCAAAAATCACAACGCCAGGAATTCCTTTCAAGCCAATGTCGGCGCTACCTTACGTCTTAGCAAAAATTGAAGCAGAGGAGCAAAAATCTTTTGATGCGGTAATGTTTTCTGACAAAAATTTTGTCGCTGAAACTTCTTCGGCAAATATTTTTTGGGTGAAGAGCGGGGTAATTTATACGCCTCACGAAAGCTGCGGAATCGTGCTTGGATGCGTGAGAGAAAGATTGCTGAAAACGCCCGAGTTCAAAATCAAAAAAGTGAAAGCAAAAATTTCTGCATTGAAAAATGCCGATGAAATTTTTCTGACGAATTCAGCTTATTTGGTGATTGCAGTAGACGAATTTTTGGGCAGAAAAAAAGTCAAAAATTTTAGTAAAAAAATAAATTATTTTTTTGGAGCTTAGAGCCAGCTGGGTTCAGACCGAGAGATGTTTGCCGCCGGCGGCAAACATCTTTAAACCCAGATCCGTCATTAGAATCACGCCATTATCTCTACTAACCCTTAATTCTATTAGCCTCGCTCTCCGCTCCGCTCCGTCAGCGTATGCATGCTACGCTTCCCGGTGCGGTGCTCGTCCGAGACTAATAGAATTAAGGCTTAGCGAGATACTGTCATGATTCTAATGGCGGATCTGGGTTTAAAATTAAGCAGAATTTTTCTGAGTTAAGGCCAAGTTCATTCGGTGCCATTGCTTGATCGGCATTGCGGGAATTCCGGCAACAATTTGCATTGCAGGAACGTCGCGCATTACCCCGGTCATTCCGGCAATTTTTGCGCCGTCGTTAATTGTAATGTGGCCAGAAATACTCGCGCCGCCGCCAATCTGTACAAAGTTTCCGATCCGCGTCGAGCCAGCAATTCCGGTGCATCCGGCGATTACGGCTCCTTTACCGATCACCACATTGTGACCAATTTGCACGAGGTTGTCGATCTTGGTTCCGTCGCCAATCACTGTATTTTCAATTGCACCGCGATCCACGCAGCTATTGGCTCCGATCTCGACAGAGTTACCGATTTCAACGATTCCGAGCTGAATAATTTTGTGATTAATTCCCGCGTCATGTGCAAAACCAAAGCCATCTTGGCCGATTCTTGCGCCGCTAAAAATTATCGAATTATTTCCAATAATCGCGAAGCAGATTGTTGCGTTAGAATTGATTGTGCAGTTGTTGCCAATGACGCATCCATCTAGAATTGACGAGCCTGCGCCGATGAAACAATTTTCACCAATCTCAACATTTTTCCCGATGTAGGCGTTGGGGGCGACAATGGTTCCTGCGCCGATTTTTGCAGTCGGATGAATTAATTTTTCGCCAAAAAATTCTGCTCCATTGGCTTCGTAAAAAGCTGCAGAAATTTTAGCGTAAGCAAAGTAAGGATTTTTGTGGGCCAGCAGCGCCATGCCTTGTGGTGCCTTGCTCAATTGTTTTTCGTCGAGCAAGCAAAATCCGGCTTTTGAGTTCAAAAATTTATCCAAATATTGACCAGAATTTAAGAAAGAGATTTGCTGCGCGTCAGCTTTTTCAAGCGTCGCAACGTCGTAGATTTTTTGATTTAAATCGCGATCGCCAACAAGCGTCGCGCCAGTTATTTCAAGCGCTTGAGCGAGAGTTAGAAATTCAGATTTTTTGATGAAGAAGCGTGAGCGAAGCATGTTTTTGTTTTTTTGTTTTGTTCCCTACTCGCCCCGCCTTCGCGGGAATTGAGATTAACCCAGATCTGTCATTAGAATTTCGACAGTATCTCGCTAAGCCTTAATTCTATTAGTCTCGGACGAGCACCGCACCGGAAGCGTAGCAGAGAACGAGCTAATAGAATTAAGGGTTAGTAGAGATAATGGCGTGATTCTAATGACAGATCTGGGTTAATATTAGTCTGCCTTTTCACGTTTGTCGTGAATAGCGCGGAAATAAATTTCTGAAACGTAACGTCGTCCTTTGCCGCCGCGCTTCAATTGCACAATGATGTCGACGACGTTTTTAATGTAAGAAACAATTTCGCTTGGAGTCATGCCCAGGCCGGCTTGCGTCACCATCATCTTCAGCTGTTCAATCGCCATTCTTGGAGTGTCGGCGTGAAGAGTTGAAATTGATCCGGGGTGACCGGTATTGATCGCGCGCAGAAAACTAAATGCTTCCGAACCGCGTAATTCGCCGACAATAATTCGCTCTGGACGTAGACGTAGACAAGCTTCAATCAAATCTTGAGTAGTAACTTTCGCCCGACCTTGCGCACCTTTCGAGGCGAGTAAATGCACGCGATTTGGATGGGAAGTTAGATCAACTTCTCGCGCATCCTCAACCGTAATTAGACGCTCTTCGCGAGGAATGTCGCGGATTACCGCGTTAGTAAATGTGGTTTTACCGGTTGAAGTACCGCCGGAAATAATAATATTTTTTTTGTAAATAACGGCGCGGGCGAGGAAATCTTTGATGCGACCGAGCTGCAATAATTTCGCCAGGATTAAATCGTTTTTATCTTCGACTTCGCCGACTGAGGCATTGTCGAACATGCCCATTTTGTCGTAATCTTCTAACGTCCATTTCAAGCTTGATGGCTTACGAATTGACATAACTACGCAGCCTTGTTCGCAGGCTGGCGGGAAGACGATTTGGATACGGTAACCACTCGGCAAAGTTGCGGAAAGCAACGGCTCTTCTTCACTCAATCTTTGTTCGGTTGATTGCGCGATTAGGCGACCCATCGATTTCAAATGCTCCATGTCGAAACTTGGCAATTCTTCACGAATCATATCGCCTTTTAATTCGACCCAAACCTCAAAAGGGCGATTGATTGAAACTTCATTAACGCCGTCGCGATCTAGGATCTGCTTGAGCGGAAGCATGTAGGAATCTAAAGCGGCAATACTCATTTGGTTACTATTTGTTGATTGAGCTAAAAGGAATAGAGGGCGCCGACTAAAAAAACGTAGCCCTGATTGCCCAAGGAGCCTTGGCTTGAGGGGTTGAAGGAAAATTTTGTTAGCTCGAAATAAGGCATCAGACTACGAGTTAATTTGTAATCAACACCGAAAGAAATCGCGGAATAATTATTTTTTTGGAAGCGGCTATTGAGGCTGGTAATGCTGGTGGATATTGGTCCGAACTGGTAGGCGATTCCGAGAGTGCGGTAATTTGTGTCGCCTTGTTTGGCGTAAGTTCCATCGGTTGGCTGCATTGACGAGCCCCACGAGCCGTAAGATGCGCCAAGAGTGAAGCCGAAATAGCTCAAGCTTGTTCCAAGATCGTAAGCGAATAAATCCGCGCGCGAATTTTTGACTTTCCCTTTTTCTGCTGTCGCTGAAATTTCGACGCCAAGATTGTCAAAATCTTCTGAATAATTGGCGCCGAGACTAAAAATATCTTTGATACTTGTTGTGTTGACGTCTTTGGCCACTTGCTTGGTTGCGCCAATATTAGCGCTGTTTGGCGCGTAGCTCGCACCGAGCTGTATTCCAGAGATTCTTGGTGAGTAGTAGTTGAGTTTTGTTGCGTCTTCTACTCCATCAAAACTGTCATCTTTAAGCGCGCGAAATTGACTGCGATTGGCGCCGGAATATTGCGAGGAATCTGGTCGGTAAAAAGATTTAGCGTAACCGCCGTGACCGATTGGTGATTGTGCGAGCAAAATAAAATGTGACGCCGAGCCAGATCCACCAAGCATCGGCAAATTTACTTGCTCAAGATATTTTCCGTTAATTCCTCCCGCGCCCCGCGCAAAACGAGTCGGGCCAGATTTCATTTTTTGATTTACTGCCTGATTATTTCCCAATTCAAACTTACCAAAATCGCTTTCAGCAAAAGTAAAAATTTGATCGAGATTAGGATTTTCGTTGCGACCGTCGGAATTAAAATTGAATTCAGTCTTGGCTGTGACGCCATATTTTACGCCATCTTTCGACTCTTTGACTAATTTCCAAAAAATCTGCGAATCATTGCCAATCGATTGCGGATTGTGTAAGTGATTTTTAGTTAAACCGTCGGGAAGAGTTTGTTGTTCGAGTGCGGAATCTTGGTTGCGCGAGGCGGCAGAAAAATTAACGAAACCGCTGGTGGTGAAAGTTTTGGAATAAGCGACCTGGGGAAATAGAGAAAGAGAGGCGAGAATAACGAGATCACGAATGCTCTTCAACAAGCTCAGAGTAACAACCCTGTCAGGCTGAGCTTGTTGAAGCATGTGTCGGCTTGAAATATTATTTCTTAGATTCTGGCTTCTTGGCTTCAGTCTTTTTGTCATCAGCTTTAGGAGCGGCTGTTTTAGTGGTTGCCGCTGCGCCAGCTGCTGGAGCTTCTTCTTCAGATTTGCCGCGACCAGTGATGCTCGCGATTAGAAGATCGTCTTTTTTGAATAACTTGACTCCGGCAGGAAGGGTTAAGCCGCTTGTTCTGATTTTATTTCCGATGTGAAGGTTTCCGATATCGATTTCGATTGTTGCTGGAATTGATTTTTCGTCGTCGCAAACAACTTCAATTTTACGTAAAATGATGTTGAGCATTCCACCTTTTTTCAGGCCCAAAGATTTGTCTTGGTTAGTGAAAGAAAATTTTGGTTTAGCACGAATAGCTTTAACGTCGTCGCATCCAAGGAAGTCAACGTGAACAGGGCGATCTGAAACTGGGTCTAGCTCAATTTTGTGCGCGATTACTTTGGTTTTTTTACCGTCAAGCTCGAGCTCAATTAATGAAACTGTTAGGTTGCCTTTGAAATATTCAGCTTCGAATTCACGAGTATCTAGACTCAAATTGATGTTGCCACCAGCGACGTAAATCACTGCTGGAATACGGCCGGCATTCTTGATTCTTCTAGATTCGGCAGTGCCGAATTTTTCTCTTTTTTCTGCTTTTAGCGTAATTGACATTTTTCTCCTGGAATTTCTTTTGGAAGTATTTGGGGCCTTAGTTTAAAGGCCTAAATCGGGGGCGGCGCAACCTATTTGCGGAACTAAAACAATCAAGCGGGTTATCTCTTTTCAAGTTCGGATAGTGCGATGAGTACCTCTTCAACATGTCCGTTAACACTTACAGATCGCCAGATATTGGCGATTTTACCAAGTCTGTCGATTAAAAATGTGCTGCGATCGATGCCGAGATATTTTTTGCCGAACATCGATTTTTGTCTTAGAACATCGTAAGCCTTACAAGCTTCTCCACCCTCATCAGCCAAGAGATTGAAAGCCAAATTATATTTCTCGACAAAGCGACAATGACTGGCTGTCCCATCTTTTGAAACTCCGAGTACAACGCAATTCAACTTTTCAAACTCGGTAATTTTTTTGGTAAAATCTTGTGCCTCAATTGTGCAGCCCGGGGTGTCGTCTTTGGGGTAAAAATAAAGAACGACATTTTTACCTTTTAGATCAGCGAGATCGATCTTCGTGCCTTCGTCACTTTTTAGTGAAAATAAAGGCGCTAATTCTCCGGGCTTCATTTTAAATCCTTGATTAAACTTTTGACTTTGCGACAGCGACGTGAGCAATCACATCATTAAATTGTGATTGGCTGCAGAGACCTAGAAGCACAACGTCACGCGACTTGATATTTTTCATATTCCAATGCGCACGACTTCTGATTGAATCGATCATTTTATCAGTCGTGCCAACCAATTTTTTGATCTGAGCATTGGTGATTTCTGGGTAATATTTAAGCAGATAAAAAATGCCATCTGGCTTATCCTGACGACGTGCAATCGGGGTGTATTTTGATTTTTTTTCTGTGCCTTTAACTCGTGAAGCAGCGCCCTGAGTTAGAATTAAATTAGCTTCAGATTTCTTTTCGCAGCGCGCGATTTCTTCGTGGGAAAGTTGTCCGGATAAAATCGGATTTTGTCCAAGAATCCCAGCGGCAACATCTCCATCGGCAATTCCTTGCACTTCTAGCTCATGTAGCCCGCAAAACTTAGCGATTTGTGCGAAAGTAAGTGAGGTATTTTCGACCAGCCAAACAGCAGTTGCTTTACGCATTAGGGGTAATTCTTGTGTCATTGGTTTTAGATTTTTTTTAAGAAAACGGAAGGGAGTCTTTAATCCCGCGCATTTAATTTAGCTCAACTTAATAAAGCAATGGACTGGACTCATCAAGATTTTGTCATTCACGAATTTAATGAACTCGAAAGCACCAACAAAACTGCGCTCGAATTAGCGCAGTTAGGCAAAATTTCTGACCACGAGATAATTTTAGCTGAACAGCAAAGTGCAGGTCGAGGTCGCCAAAATCGCGATTGGATTTCGCCGCGCGGCAATCTTTATTTTTCACTGCTTTTGCGCCCAAAAATTTCCGTCGAAAAAATTCCGCAGCTTTCTTTTGTAGGGATTGCGGCCTTACGCTTAGCGGTGAAAAATTCCGTGGCCAAATGGCCAAATGATTTGTTGATCGAAGAAAAAAAGGTCGCCGGAATTCTTCTTGAGAGTAAAATTTCTGAAAAAAATTGTGAATTTGTAGTGCTGGGGATTGGGGTGAATCTTGTTTCTAATCCGTCTGAAACAATTTTTCCGGCGAGTAATTTAAAAAATTTTGGCGTTGAGATTTCGCCACAAGAAATGTTGAAAAAGTTTTTAGATGAGTTCGAAAAACTTTATCGAAACTGGCTTGATTTTGGCCTCGCCGGAATTCGTCAGATCTGGCTACAAAGCGCTTATCGTCTGAATGAAAAAGTTACTTTAAAAATCGATAAAAAAGAAATCTCTGGGGTTTTTTTAGGAATAGATGAAGAGGGAAATTTGCTGCTCAATCAAGATAAAAAAATTCTAAAAATTTCTGTTGGAGACGTGAGTTAATTTCTCTCGGATCGAAGTCTGAGAGGCGATCCAGAAAAATTATCCGCCGGCAATTATTTTCAAGCAGTCATCATAATCAAAAAGTTGCAGCAAATCTTGATGTTTCTCGGCGCCGCTCTGCAAAATTTTTTCGGCATCGTTACGTGCACTGAACAGCAAGTCCGAATCCAAACCTAAATCAGCAATTCTGAATTGTGGAAAACCGCTTTGGTTGGTGCCAAGCAAATTGCCGCTTCCACGCATTTTTAAATCTTCTTCGGCAAGAAAAAATCCGTCGTCAGATTCACGCAGAATGTTGAGGCGCTTACTTCCATTGGCTCCGAGTTTTTCGCCGTAGAGCAAAATACAAAAAGATTTTTTATCTGATCTGCCAACTCTTCCGCGTAATTGATGAAGTTGTGCGAGTCCAAAATTCTCGGCATTTTCGATTAGAATTACTGTCGCATCCGGTACGTCAATTCCAACTTCGATCACCGTTGTTGCAACCAGGATTCGCAAGCCTCCTTGTGCAAAATCAGCCATTACTTTCTCTTTCTCTTTTTCGTTCATTTTGCCATGCAATAAGCCGACTTTTTCGACCGAAAAAATCTTCACTAATTCATCAAATTTTTTCTTCACGCTCATTAATTCTTTCTCTTTGGCCATCTCGATATTTTCTTCAATCGCTGGGCAAATCCAAAATAATTTCTCGCCGCGCAAAACCGCGCGCTTCATAGCCTCATGCACTTCGTTAATTTTTTTTGCTGACATTACCAGCGTCTCAATCTTCTGGCGATTTTTTGGTTTCTCATCGAGAATTGAAATGTCCATATCTCCGTAAAGAGCCATCATCAAGCTACGCGGAATGGGCGTTGCGCTCATTAGCAACAGATCAACATTCTCGCCTTTTTCGACCAATTTCAAACGCTGCATTACGCCAAAGCGATGCTGTTCATCGATCACTGCTAGACCAAGATTTTTAAATTTTATGTCTTCTTCTAAGGCCGCGTGGGTGCTGATTAAAATGTCAATTTCTCCCGCCGCTAAATCGGCCAAAATTTTTGCCTTTTGTTTTTTTGTTGTCGCGGAAGTTAAGAGCTCAATGCGAATCGACAAAAACTTGCGGAAATAGGCCAGGTGCTGTTTGGCTAGCACTGTCGTTGGTGCGATCACACAAGCTTGTTTGCTTTGCGAGATGGCTGCGAGGCAGGCGGATATTGCTACGATCGTCTTTCCGCTACCAACATCCCCCTGCAAAAGTCGAAGCATTTTTTTGGCAGAGAAAATTTCTGACTCAATTTCTGCAATGGCTTTGAACTGTGCTGCTGTTGGCTGGAATGGAAGTTGAGATAAAAAGTTAGAACTGATTTCGTGCTTTGTGTTTGTTGCTTCGCGCTTGGTTTTTTTGTTGTTATTCTTGGCAAGCATTACAGCGATTTGCCAGGCCAATAATTCTTTGGAAGCAATGTAGCGACGGGCTTTCTCGACATCGCCATCTTTAAAATAATGTAAAATTTTTAACGCTTCGCCCAACTCGTTATCCGGAATTTTTGTGAGAATTTCGGCGATTCTTTTGCTCAGAAATTTTTGTGTAATGCCAGCAATCAGCGGATAAATCACATTCAACTTCGGCAGTTTTTCGATCTCATTTGCCGGCAAAATTTCTTGTGGATGAGTGATTTGATTCTCGCCACCTAAACGCTGCAAATGCCCGAGAATAGCAATCTCTGAACCTATTTTCATTTTTGAAATCTGGCTCGGAAAAATCTTAAAAAAAATGAGATTAATGTAGCCTGTCGGATTGTAGCAAATGACCTTGTAAGGTTGGCGATTCGTCGCCGGCTTGATGTGACTTTCGACTTTTGCTTTCGCAATAATTAGCTCGTCATTTTGCACTTCGAAGAGGCGCGGACAAAGAGAAATTATTTCCATCCGCGCCGGCTTGTGGAGCAGTAATGCAAAAACTTTATTTCTGCCGACAAGTTTAGTGAGAGTCTGCGCCAATACCGCTCCAACGCCACGCAACGAAGAAAGAGGAAGCAGCAAATCTTTCATTCTTCGCCGCGTTGTTTGCGGCGATTTTCATCTCTTTTTTTAATCGAATCGCGCTTGTCGTAAAGCTTCTTACCGCGACCAAGTCCGATCAAAACTTTCGCGATATTTTTTTTGTTAAAATAAATTTTAACCGGCAAGCAGGCATAACCTTTTTCCTGCATTTTTCCGAGAATTTTTTGTAGCTGCTTTCTGCGCAGTAAAAGTTTGCGCGGCCTTTTTGGCTCATGATTGAAGCGGTTCGCAGACTTATATTCGCTGATGTTACAATTGATTAAAAACAGATCTCCTGCAGTTTCATTAACGTAACTTTCCGAGATGCTCGCTTTACCTTCGCGTAGTGATTTTACTTCGCTTCCAAGCAGCATGATGCCGGCTTCGATTTCCTCTTCGATGGTGTAATTGAAATGTGCTTTGCGATTTAGTATTTGCATGAAAAATATCTTTTAAAAATCCCTTCAAACTAGCAACCCCCTTCAAATGCAGATAAAAAAACACGTTCTTGCTGTCTTAGTTGAAAATGAATTTGGCGCACTTGCTCGCATCGTCGAACTTTTTTCGGCACGGGGTTATAACATTGAGACGCTTACAGTGGCGCCGGTTTCGCGTGATAAAAAAATGTCGCGCATCACCATTACTACTTACGGCACCGACAAAACCATTGATCTAATTTGTAAATTATTAAGGCGTATTGTGCCGGTGCATCATGCCGCCGAGCTTAGTACTACCGAGGGTTACATCGAAAGAGAATTGGCGCTGGTACAAATTATTGCTGACGCAGAAACGCGTGAAAAAGCGATGCGCGCTTTAGAAAATTACCGCGCGGACATTGTTGATATCGATGGCGATTCGCTAGTTTTTGAAGTGATTGGCAATTCACAAACGGTGGATGAGGTGTTGACGAAAATGGAAAGTTACGGATTAGCCACGGTCTCGCGCACCGGCATCGCCGCTGGCTTCAAAGGTGCGAAGAGATTGGATAAATTGAACAACGCTGACTGATTACTAACGCTCAGTAGTCGCGCTTTTCGCCTCACCCTCTCTCTTCTGAACCATCTCAGTAAATTTTCCACAAACCGGAGCCCTTTTTTCTTCTGAGCCTCCCTTTGCGACAGATTTCGTCGTCTGGATTTCTTCGCGCAAATTTTGCAGCTGTTCTGGATTCATTGAAAACACATCCTTGCCGCTGCAGGCTTCAGGAATTCTAACGATCCACTGCTCTCCTTTTTGTTGGAGGTCGCACGGACCAACACCCAAATCTTCGTAAGATTTTTTGATTTTTTCCGCCAATTTCCGCGCTTCTTCGGTGCTTTCGCAATCAAATCGTTTGACGCCATTTTCTTCGTGAACTCTGCCTTCATCTTTGAGTTTTCCGAAGATGTCGCACATTTCTCCACAGATTTCTTTCTCTTTATTTTTGTCTGATTCGTAAGTGCTAAGATTTGAGTAACGTTCGCGCAACTTTTGCAGATCGAGCTCTTTAGCCGATGTTAATAATTTTTGTTTTAATGCTTCTTCCTCAAGAGTCGTAGCCTTGCTCATCTCCAACAAATTATGAATCGTCAGCGGGCCGCAATTGTAGTGGTCATCTTGTTGCTTCGCTTTGAGATCGGTAATTTTAATTTCTGCCCTCTCAATTTCTTTTCGCATTATTCCATCAATCGGATTACCAAGTGAATCATTGTAGAAAAATTTCAGCTCACCGCCATCCATTTTCATCATGCCGCCAACCCAGTGATCCCCGTGGATATTTAATGGCATCAACACTTTCTTACCACCTTTGGCTAGATTTTTTGCCTCGTAAAGAGCCCGCTTAAAATAATCAGATCCCTCAGTCGGAATTGCCGGAAGCGCCACAACATCTTTTTGATCACGCAATTCATGCGCAAAAACATCGTCGATTTTTTTGTTACTGTACCACTCGGTATCGAGATCGGATTTTACGCTAACGGAAGAAGGCCTGCTCATGCGTTTTAAATTTTGCTTAGGGGATGATGGGCGAAGACAATGTCGCGCAGCTTCGAATCTAAAATGTGGGTGTAAATTTCGGTAGTAGAAATGTCGCTGTGCCCAAGCAGCTCTTGCAACACGCGCAAATCGACGCCGCTATTTAGCAGGTGCGTCGCAAATGAATGACGAATTACGTGCGGATGAACTCGCGCCGGATCAAGGCCGGCTTTGAGCGCAATCCTTTTTAACATTTTGTGAAAACCTTGTCTGGTTAAATGTTTACTCGGCGAAGATCCGGAGAAAAGCCAAGGAGAATTGCCGGGGGAATTACCGGAGGAATTATCGGAAGAATCTTCTCTCACTTTCAAATATTCGAGCAGCTTCGCAATCGCCGCCTTATTGAGTGGAGCGATTCTTTCTTTGCCGCCTTTTCCCTTCACCAGTAAATAATTTCGCAAAGTTTGGCCTTCGCGCTGAATTACAGAAACTGGCAACGAAACCAATTCAGTGACGCGAAGCCCGGCGGCGTAAAGGATCTCGAGCATGCAAGAAAGTCGTAAATCAGATTCTGCGGTGGCGAGTAATTTAAAAATTTCCTCTTCGCTCAAGAATTTTGGAATCTTCGCTTCACGTTTCGGAGTCTGTAAATTTGTGGCCGGGCTGCTCTCAATAAAATTCTCATTCACCAAGAATTTGAAGAAATTTTTTAGACAGGAAATTTTGCGCGCAATCGAAGTGGCTTTTAATTTTTGCTGATGAAGCACAAAAAGATAATCTTTGAGAGTCTTAGTTGTTACTTGCTTTAGAATAAGTTTTTCTGCGTCTAAAAATTTTTCGAAGAGCTCTAGATCTTTGCCGTAAGAGAGAATCGTGTTTAATGCCAGGCCATCTTCAGTTTGAAGTTTAATGAGAAAATCAGAGCTTTTTACCGTCAAAATCCGCCTCCGGCACGCAAATATTCACCTGGTTTTTAATGTCGATTATCAGCGAAACTTGTCTTTGCGGAATCTTCAAATCATCAGCGATGAGAAGCTTCAGCGCCACCAACATCGCGCCAAAAGTGATCAGCAAAATTATTAGGAGAAGTTTATTTTCGGAATGAAGAAACATTTTATTTTTATTCTATTTTTTCTCTTTGCCTCGAAGTCATTCGCTGACGCCTCTTTGATCCGCGATGCCGAAACAGAAAAATTTCTGCACCAACTTGCTGATCCAATTTTTACCGCCGCCGGCCTGAATCCGCACAATATTAAAATTTACATTGTTAACGATGACAGCATCAACGCTTTTGTTTCGGGCGGGCAAAATGTTTTCATTAATACCGGATTAATTCGTAAATTTAAAACGCCTGACGCCTTGATCGGCGTGATCGCGCATGAAACCGGACACATCACCGCTGGTCACTTGGCGCGCTCTTCGGAAGGTGCAGAACAAGCCGAAGGGGCAATGTTACTCAGCTACTTACTTGGAATCGGTGCAGTGGTTGCGGGTGCGCCAGACGCCGGTACAGCGCTAATCATGGGCGGCAATCAAACCGCGCAAAGAATGTACATGAAGTTCACGCGCACGCAGGAAGAAGCGGCCGATCAACATGCAATCGCCTATCTCGACAAGATGAAATATCCGGCGACCGGACTTATCAATCTCTTGGAATTTTTTGAAACTGAGATGATCGGCTACAAGAATCAGATCGACGAATATTTAATGTCTCACCCAATCAGCCGCAAAAGAATCGAAGTAATAAAAGAGCGCACCGCTGGCAAAAATTTCTCTGACAAAAAAATAAATCAAAAATTGCAGCAGCCGATGGATCGTGTATTGGCGAAGCTTGAAGGCTTCATCGAAAATCCAGATTCTTTGCTGCTTAATCAAGATCCCTACATCCGTTCAATCGCTTTATTTCGTAAAGGCAAGATTGACGAGAGCTTGAAACTGCTCGATTTGGTCATTGAGCAAAGTCCTTCGGATGGATTTTTATTTGAACTCAAAGGCCAAATTCTTTTTGAAAGCGGACGAATTCAGGGCTCGGTTCTGGCTTACAACCAGGCGGTCAAACTGCTTTCTTTGCAAGATAATGGCGTCGCAAAAGTTGCTTTTGCTCTGGCGATTTTGTCACTAAAAACCAGCGATCAAGATTTGATCAAGCTAGCAATCAAGCAGCTCGAACAGGCAAAAAAATTCGAAGAAGGAAATCCGCTTTTGTTCCGGCAGCTCGCCAATGGTTATTCGCGTGCCCATGACGAGCCTAGGTCTTTACTGGCTTTAGCCGAGTTTAATTTACTGATCGGCGATAAAGAAAAATGCCGAAAATTCGCCAAAGAAGCGAAAGAAAAATTCAAAAAATCTGATAAATCTGAAACTATTCGCGCCGATGATTTGTTAGAATTAGCGAAAGAAAAAGAGGGAGAAGTTGCGCATCAATAACTTATTTCGATCTGGTTCTAATAACGAATCTGGGTTAACTTTTGAGTCGAATTACCGAGTTCGTGCAATCCTCTTTAGGTGCCGCAAAAAGTTTGAGTAACTCTCTCGGATTCAGTTGGCGGAAGTTGGTAAGATTTTTTATTCACATTGTTTTGGTAAGGGTTTTTTAGAGCGACGAGTAAATTGTAGAAAACTTCAAGATCGCCTTCACTTGCTGCCTGTAGCGCTTCTTCAACTTTGTGATTTCTCGGAATAATTGCCGGATTATTTTCATCCATTAATTGCTGCGCTGACGCGAGGGGCTGATTATTTTTTGCCAATCTTGCGCGCCAATTTTTTTGCCAATCGATGTTTAGCGAACTCAAATTTCGGAATGTATTGGTGTAATCGGCGCGAGATTTTTGCATCCAATCGAGCAGTTCTTCGATTAGTTTTTTGTCGCCATCTTCAGCGCCAAAAAGCCCAAGTTTTTTTCGCATCATCGTCAAATATTTTTCTTGGTAAATCGCGCGAAAATTTGTGATTTCGTTTTCAGCAATTTCGCGTGCGAGATTATGATCTTCGGATAAAAATGGCAGCAAAGTTTCAGCAAAACGTGCGAGATTCCATTGTGCGATTGGGGCTTGATTGGCAAAGGCGTAGCGACCGCGAGAGTCAATCGAGCTGAATGTTTTTTCTGGATCAAATTCGTCAATAAAAGCGCAAGGGCCGTAGTCGATTGTCTCGCCGGAAATTGACATATTATCCGTATTCATCACGCCGTGAATAAAGCCGACGCGCATCCAGTTTACGATCAAATCCACTTGGCGCTCGATGACGATTTTCAGAAGTTCGAGCGCGTTATTTTTTTGCGAAAAATGACGTGCGATTGTGTAATCAATCAACTTCTTTAGGTCATCTTCACTTCCCATCGCCGCCGCAAATTGAAAAGTTCCAACGCGAATATGTGAGCTGGCAACGCGCGTTAAAATCGCGCCGGGAAAAAGAGATTCGCGATAAACATCTTCGCCAGTCGCAACCACCGCAAGACTGCGCGTAGTTGGAATGCCAAGAGCATGCATCGCTTCAGAAATTATATATTCGCGTAACATTGGCGCTAACGCAGCGCGACCATCTCCTCTGCGCGAATAAGGAGTTTGCCCCGAGCCTTTAAATTGGATGTCGACGCGTTTTTGATCGCGCGTCAGATGTTCGCCCAACAGAATCGCCCGACCGTCACCAAGAATTACGAAGCCGCCATATTGATGTCCGGCGTAGGCTTGCGCGATTGGTTCAGAATTTTTTGGTAAAATATTCCCGCTAAATAGCTCGGCTTGTTCATCTTTAGACAGCGCAGAAAAATTTAAGCCAAGCTCCTTCGCTAAATCTTCATTCAGAATAATCAGCTGCGGATTCTCGACGGGAGTAGGCGCGACCTTAGTGTAAAAAATTTTCGGCAGCTCGGCGTAACTATTGTTGAAGTTGAATTTCATTCTGTTTTTTTCGACCATTATCCGATTCGCTTTTATTATTTAAAAACATGAATGTCTGTGTTCAGAACCTAATCAAATAACAAATGAGCAAAATTACCGACCACTTAAACCCAGATCCGTCATTAGAACCACTCACAATTTCTACTAACCCGCACCAGCCAAGATCAGTTTGTTCCGCTTCCGATGCTCATGTATCACCGATACATTCCGCTTCGGTTCTCACAAACCAACCTTGCCTGACGCGGCTTAGCGGAATTCTGAATGGTTCTAATGACGGATCTGGGTTAAAACAATCTGCCTGGGTAAAAATTTTCGCTATTTTTGCTTTTTTATCTTTTTTTCTTCGCACATTCCTGCTCTGTCGAGAGCGCGCTGACATTGAATTTTCAACATTGCTTCTGATCAAAGTTTACAGTCTGGGATTATTTTTTGATGTCGTAACCATTGCCTACATCAGCTTCATTCCGCTGCTTTATTACACCTTCGTTTCGAGTAAATTTTTTTATTCCCGACGTCACCAAATCGCCAATCGAATTTTTTATTTCCTTCTTCTTGGTATTTTAATTTTCTCTTTTTTCGCTGAGATAATTTTTTGGGATGAGTTTCAAACGCGCTTCAATTTCATCGCTGTCGATTACCTAATCTACACGACAGAAGTGATTGGGAATATTGTTGAATCTTACCCAATGGGAAAATTACTCGGAGCAATTTTTCTCATTGTCTTTGCGATTTTTTCCCTGACTTACAAAAAAATTACCGCAGTCAAAGAGCGGAATTTTTCTCTGCGTCGCAAAAATTTAGTGATTCTTTCGGTCATTTTATTTGCTGCTTTTTTTCTCGTCGACAGCTCAAAATTTACCAAAATTTTCCAAAATAAATATGCGAGCGAGATCTCAGAGGGCGGCATCTACCAGCTTTTCTCGGCTTACCGCAATAATCAAATCGACTATGATTCTCTCTATGAAACTAGAGATATTAAAATTGCGATTGGCGAATTGCGTAGATCGATTGCCAAGCAAGAACCTAACTCAAAATTTCTTAACGAAGAAGATATTTCGCGCTTAATTCCCAAGTCACGCACCGGCGCAGAAAAAAAATATAACGTGATGTTTGTAGCCATCGAAAGCTTGAGCGCGGAGTTTATGCAAGCCTTTGGCAATAAAGAAAATATCACGCCAAATCTTGACGGTCTGGCTAAAAATGGATTGTTTTTCAAAGATCTCTATGCGACAGGAACCCGCACCATTCGAGGAATGGAGGCGCTTGCTTTGTCAATTCCGCCGACACCAGGAAATTCGATTGTGCGTCGCCCTAACAACGAAAATCTTTTTAATATTTCCTCGCCTCTCAACGAGCGCGGCTACGATTCTAAATTCATTTACGGCGGTTTTGGCTACTTCGACAACATGAATTATTTCTTCGGAAATAACGGTTTTGAAATTGTTGATCGCGACAAATTTTCTGGAGACGAAATTTCTTTCGCCAATGTTTGGGGGGTTTCAGACGAAGACCTGTTCAACAAAACAATCAAAGAAGCGGATAAATCTTACGCTGCGGGCAAGCCATTTTTTAGCTTCGTGATGACAACATCTAACCATCGCCCCTTCACTTATCCCGATGGAAAAATTGACATTAAATCTAAAAGCAGTCGCAGCGGCGCGGTAAAATATACCGACCACGCCATTGGAAAATTGATTGAAAATTCCCGCAACAAGCCTTGGTTTGACAATACGATTTTTGTTTTAGTTGCTGATCATTGTGCGGGCAGCGCGGGCAATACTGACCTGCCTTTGTGGCGTTACCAGATTCCGGCAATTTTCTACGCACCAAAAATTCTCAAGCCGCAAAATATTGATGGGTCGGTGAGTCAGATTGATCTCGCTCCGACATTGTTTGGAATCATGAATATGTCCTATAAATCAAAATTTTTTGGCACGGATATTTTAACTAATAAAAAAACTTTGGATCATCGCATCTTTGTCAGCACTTACTCCGATGTGGGTTATTTCAAAAATAATAAGCTTTATCTTTTGAAGCCAAAAAGAGAGAGGAAGTTTTTTGATGTAAAAATAACAAAACGCGGATGGGATGGCTCGGAAGAGGTGCGTTCTCATCAGTACGAACCCACAGAGTTAGAAGAGGCGATTAGCTACTACCAGTCAGCGAGTTATTTTTTCAAAAACGACAAACTTAAAAATTTTGGAGCAACTAAAAAATGAAAAATCTTTTTATCTTCGCCGCGTTTCTAACTCTAGTTTCTTGCGCGCATCCCGATCAAAAAATTAAATTCGATCTGAATTTAAACGAGCAGAAATCAAATATCGGCAAGGGCGCGGGGATAGATCTGGTGCTGATTGATGAAAGATCGGACGATATTTTAGGAGTAAAAGAATTTAGCGCTGAAGAAAAAATTAAAATTAGCAGCGACAAAAATTTGGCCGAATTTTTGCAGAAAAAAATCAGCGAAAATTTACAACAAAAAGGTTTCAAAATTGGTTTTAGCAAAACGCTCGAAATCCACATCGTCAACTTGGAATATAGCGCAAAACGTAAATTTTTTATTGGCGAATCTGCCGGAAAAATCGCAGTTACAGCCGTGGTTACGAACAATAAAAATCAGTCGATTCTTACTAAAAAATTTGGCTCATCTCTAGACAGCAAGCATTTTATCGCGCCTCTTGAATCAACGGATGCGGCCTCGATCAACGATCTCCTCAAAGAAATTATAACAAATATTCTGGAAGATGCGGAGTTGCTAAAAAAATTAGCAGAATAAATGCGTGTCGGAATTGCCTTATTTTTAGGGTTGATCGCGGCAGCTCTTGTGGTCGCGTATTTTTTAATTTTCGCAGAATGGAGTTGGAAAAAAGTCATCACCCGAATCGTTGTTATCTGCGCTGTAATTACCCCGCTTATGCTTATCAATAATTATCGCCTCTTCGTCATTGCCGTTCTGGCGGCTATAGTTTTTGAGATAAAAAATCTCTTACAAAAATAGACTCGATCCGTCATTGGATTTGCGACGGTATTTCGCTTAGCCTTAATTCTAGCGATGAAATAACTAAGCGATTTCGTTAAAAAAATTCGTATCCGGATTGAAGCCCGAGATAGTTCCGCTCTCAACATCAAAGTGCCAACCAAAGATATTTAATTTATTCTGATCTAGACGTTTCTTGATGTAGGGATAACTCAGCAAATTGCGCATCGCGATGATGATCGACTCGTGTTCGCAAGCAGCTTGCTGCTCTTCTTCGCTCTTATCCGCTAATTGTTTTTTCACCGCATCGCGCGCTTCGGCGGCAACGGAAAGCCAAACTTTCATCGCCTCAGAAAGACCTTTTTCAGCGGTAAATTTTTCTGACATTATCATCTTCATTCCGTCACATTTTGCATGACCAAGCACGATAATATTCTGCACCTCGAGATCGTTCACCGCATATTCCAAAGCCGATAAAATACCGGCAATTCCCGTTGTGCCAAATTTTGGAATGAGCCCGCCGATATTATTAATCACGTAAAGATCTCCGGGGTTTGAAGAAAAAATTTCCGCTGGAGATAACCTGATGTCAGCGCAAGAAATTACTAGAGTCGAAGGCTTGTGACCCTGCGCCAACAAATGACCAATGACATCTTTCTGTCTTGGAAAAGTTGTGGCTTTGAACGTTCTAAAACCGCTAATGAGCTTTCCGACTTCTGGCATGATTTGAAAATTTTTTTTAAGGAAGAATCGCTTTTTCTACGAACTGGTTTCAAAAGTTGTAGCCTAAAATCATTTTGTACAAATTTTGTCGCATTCGATAATTTTTCTAGATGA
>CAMBXE010000009.1 GCA_945871805.1 Rhizobium sp. Q54
CCTTCATTAGTCGACATTTCTGCCGCGTTGATTTTCGCCAGTCGCAAGATCTCGTGGTGAAAAATTCCGAAGCCTAAATCGAGATTCACCCGGATGGTGTCGCCGTCGACAACGCGCTCCAAATAAGCGACGTAAACGTGAAGTTGTTGCGAAGTAGTTACCAATTTTTTGATTGAGTAACCCGAGTCATTTTTTGTAATGCCAACAATTTGTTCTTCGTTACGAAGTGCGTTAGGCAAGGCCTCTACCACTTCACGAAACACCCCAAAACCGCAATCGAGAAAATATTTTGTTGAGCCGGCAATTTTTTTAATTTGGTAAGAAAATAATTTTCCACGCTGCGGCGTAATTTTTTTCTTCGTAATTTTTACTGCCTTCGAAGGCTTACTTGGCAAGGCTTTAAGCTTGGTTACTTCTTTTTGTAATTCATCAGAATCCAGTGAATCTTTTTTAGTAAGATCTTCGAGAATTCTTCTTTCCCCGGATTTTTTAACGCCACTCAAAACGCGGTAATGGCTCCAATTTAAACGCGAATCATTCTTCGGAAGTTTTGGGTAAGCTTTGTAAAAGCCGTGCATTTTGTAGAGCACATTTGGACCGATCAAAGTGTCTTGCCCAAGTTTTTTAATTAATTCTTTACCGTATTTTTCCTGCTGATTTTTCGGCAGATTTTCTTCAATAATTTTGCCCACTTGCCAAGACAACTCAACCTTGTCGCGAATAATTTTATTCTTCGCTTGCTCGATTGAGCCCTGAACTTTCTGAAGAATTTTTTGGTAATTGTTACGAGTGATTTGCATTGGTTTTTTCTTAAATGTTTTTTGCAGCGCTCGCTTGTTTTCGCCAAATCGTCGCAAAAGCAGAGACCCGGGAGGTTTAGTTACCACTCAGAATGTGCTACGTTTTTTGAATCTTTTTTTTCTCAAAAATGGCGTGAAGAAAAGATGAATTAAAAAAGATGTTTGCCGCCGGCGGCAAACATCTCTCAGTCTAAACCCTTGTGCCCGTAAGCTCAAAAAAAATAATTTTTTTAAAACTTGAAAATTTCGTTAAAAAAATATCCGGAAAAAATAATTTTTTCTGCTAAACTTTTTTCACAAATTCCGATTTCAAACCCATTGATCCGATGCCCGGAATTTTGCAATCAATGTCGTGGTCGCCACTGACCAAGCGGATGTTTTTTATTTTCATTCCAACTTTCACAACTGAAGACGAGCCCTTCACTTTCAAATCTTTAATGACCGTGATTGTGTCGCCGTCTTTCAAAACAGTGCCGTAAGCATCTTTGATTACTTCCTCTTCGTCTTCTGGCGCACCGAACTTCGACCATTCGCACGAGCATTCTGGGCAAATGTAAAGATTGCCTTCTTCGTAAGTGTATTCGCATCCGCATTTTGCGCAGGCTGGTAAAGTTGCTTCTGTCATTCGATTTATTTATTGAGAGGAAGGTTGATTGTTTTTTGTTGTCCGCATTCTATCCGCGTCATTCCCGCAAAGGCGGGGATCCAGGAGAATTTAGTAACTTACTCCGAGTGCGTTGTTCTGGATCCCCGCCTTCGCAGGGATGACGCGGAGAGGTTTGCGACCCAAGACTCTAGTCACGAAGTTAAACTCTAGTAAGTCAATTACCTAAAATGATTTTCCTTAAACACGACTGGCCACGAACCGCTTTAATTGCTGCTTTTGCCGTAGTTCATTTACTGCTGTGTTACTTCGGACATTCGCCATTTGGACCGAGTGAATCCGCAGTAAATTTATGGGTAACTTTCTTTTTCACGCTCGCATTATTTTTTCCATTTTTGTCTTTGGCCGGAGTATTTTGTAGTTGGCTGTCGGTGATTTTTATTCTGAATTTTTTCAATTATTTGAAGCTCGAATATTTGCAGCGTCAATTGAGTGAATATGATTTTAGGATTATTCTTAGCTCGCCCAGTTACTTCCTTGATGCCTTGCTTGGTTACGGGCCTAACAGATATTTACCGCTGATTTTACTGTTGTTACTTCTTGTATTTTTAGCGGTAAAATTTCGTAAATTTAGTCGAGTAATCGACGTCAAAAAACTTTCCTACAAACTTTTTTCAGCCGCGCTTGCGCTGAGCATTTTTTTTGCTCATTATTTTTCTTACCAAATTTCTCTCGAACAAAATCCAGGAAAAAATCTAGATGCTCTTGGAATGATTGCCTACACAGGGTCTAAGGCTTATTTGCGCGACGTTAATTCGCTGCTAAAAAAAGATGAAAAGGAAGAAATTGTTACTCAGAAGGAAATTAAAATTTCTGCAAAAAAATACCTGACTACTGCCAAAAAAAATATCAAACCAAACATTGTTTTTGTCTTGGCTGAATCAACTTTTGATCCGAATAAAATTTTTATTTTGAACTCTCCTTACCGTGAAAATTCTCTTTTTTGTGCTGACAAAAGAGAATATTACGGCGATCTCGAAGTAAGCATTACCGGAGGTGGAACTTGGGTCACTGAATTTGAAACTAACTCAGGAATTTCAACAAAAGCCTTGGGCACGTTAGACCACATTAACGCAGCAATCGCACCCCATTTAAAAACTTCTTTTGCGCGCTACCTGCAGCAAAAAATTACACCGCTTCGGTGTTTTTTCCAATCACTCGCGCCTTCGTTAATTCGGGCGAAACTTACTTAAAAAGTTACGGCTTTGATTCGCTCGAAGATTCGGAATCTTTAAATATGAACGGAGCGAGAATACGCGACGGTTATGACGTTGAAATGGTGAGGCAAGTTATAAAAAAACTTCCGAAAGAAAATAAAAATCCATTTTTCTCTTACGTGATTTTACTAGAAAATCACGGACCGCATGACTGCAGAAAAAATTCTTTAAACCCAGATCAATACAGACTTTTAAACGATTCTGATTTTAGAAAAAATTGCGAAGTTGACGAATATTTAGCGAGGGCAAAATCCAGCGAAGTGGCAATCAAAAATTTGGAAAGTGAATTAAGGAAAATTGAGCACGAGCAGCATCGTCCATTTTTAATGGTAATTTTTGGCGACCACCAGCCATGGACTTTTAACCGAAATCATTACGACAAAAACAAAGTTAAGAATTCGTCTCGCTACTCCACATTTTATAAAATCATTGCGAGCGATTCTCTGCCGGCGCTTAAAATTCCAAAAAAAATTTCGCCGAATTTACTACCAAGCATTGTAAGCAGTATTTTTGCGACAAAGGTTGAAGAACTTTATTTGCCGGAGAATTTTTATCTTTTTGAAAAATGTGACGTGATCAGCAGCACAGACGAATGTCTCGCCAAGCTGAAATCGAAGAGGCTCGACTACGACAAATATCTTGAATTTTAGCCGTTGGGTCGAGCACCTAGATCAAGAGAAGTCGAGACAAAAAACTATCGATCAACCGCAGGCTCAGCAGCTTTTTGCGGCGCTGACTGCTCCACAATATTCTCAACTTTAGGGGCTGGTGGCACAGTCGCTTGCTGCTTACTATCCTCATCTGAAATGATCGCCAAATTTAGCTTGTCCTGAAAATATTCCTTAATGCGATCGAGGAAAATGTCACACTGATTTCCGTACCAATTCAAAGTTTTGATTTTGTTATTTTGCGTTTCCGTGGAAAGTTTGCAGTAAAAGGTGGTGCTGCCTCCACCTAGGATAGTACTGACCCCAACCGTTCTCGAGTAATCCCATTGGTAATATTTAAACTTGTCGATTGTCACCGTGTTATTCGGCGCGCCAATCGCTCTGAAAATATTTATAATGTGAACATCTTTCGCCTCACCAACCTTGGTTGCGCCAGTAATGTATTTTGTAACGCTGTTGTCGTTAGACCTGCCCGACAAAGCACAAGAACTCAGAAGTAAAAAAATTAGAAACGATCTCAATTTAAACATGTTTGAAAAAATTATTTTTGCCGGTCGAGTGAGGTTGAGACCTTCCGATTAAAACTTCAGAGATTTCAACTTCACTCGGCCGGGCGGATAAAAAATGATTACTCTTCGTCGCCGTTAACCAACTCAACTACTTCCATTCGAATAAAATTTTTCTTCAGATTTACTTCCGGAAAAATTTGATTTTTAAATGAAAAATTTTCGACTCGATTGTCTGTAAATTTGATGTCTAGAACCCCGCCAGCGCCGTATTCTGAGACAGTGATTACCGTGCCGATTTTTTTTAAATGCGCGTCAACAACATCAAGTCCGATTAAGTCGGAATAATAAAATTCATTTTCTGAAGTCGGAGAAAAATCAGCGCGATCGACGAAAATTTCTAGATTACGCAAAAGCTCGGAAGCGTTGCGATCATTGATGCCCTCGATTCTCGCAATCACAATGGGATCTCCACTACTAGTGCCAATCACCGTTTTATTTTTATTGCTGATTTTAAGTTTGATCTCATTTCCCTCGGCATCAGTGAGCGAATATTTTTCGAGATTTAGGTGATTCTCGCAGTAAGCAATGACCTTGACTTCGCCCTTGATTCCAAAGGGCGAAGAGATTTTAGCGATTAGGATTTTTTTACTCATTTTTTAGCTCCAAATGCAACATTTCTTCAAAACTTGGGCGACGACGAATCACCTTAAAACTATTTCCATCCACTAAAACTTCTGGGACGAGTGGACGACAATTGTATTCGTTCGACATTGACGAGCCGTAAGCGCCAGCGCTGAGGAAGGCTAGTAGGTCGTCAGATTTTGGATCGATTAATTCGCGATTTTGTGCGAGAATATCCGTTGTTTCGCAAATAGGTCCGGCCAAATCAAAATTAGATTTCGCGCCAAATTTTTTAATCACTGGAAGAATTTCGTGGTAAGAACCGTAAAGTCCCGGACGCATCAAATCATTCATCGCCGCATCAATGATCGCGAAATTCTTTACCGACGTTTCTTTAAGAAAAATAATTTTACTCACCAAAATTCCTGCGCTGCCGACCATTGCCCGGCCTGGCGCAATGGTGATTTTAACTTTTAAGTCAGCGGTGATTTCTTTGATCAAATTTACGTAATCCTGAATCAAAAGCGTATTCTCATTTTTGTAGAGAATTCCGATGCCGCCACCGAAATCGAGAGCAGAAATTTTGTGACCATTTTTACGCAAAGTTAAACATAATTCGCGCAATTTTTTGAAGGCGGCAACGAATGGATCAATCACAGTAATTTGTGAACCGATATGCATCGAGATACCATGAATCTCAAGGCCTGGCAACTTTGATGCTTTGGCATAAATTTCTTCCGCTAAATCAATATCCACGCCAAATTTGTCGCCCTTTCTTCCGGTAGAAATTTTGTCGTGAGTTCCCGCGTCAACATTTGGATTAACTCGCAGAGAAAATTTTGCCTTCTTCTTCAATCTTACAGCCACCTCGCTTAACAAAAACATTTCCGGCACAGATTCGACCGAAAATTCCTCAACGCCATTTTGCAAAGCGTAAGAAATTTCTTCGCGAGTTTTACCAACCCCGGCGAAAACAATTTTTTTTGGACTAACTCCGGCTTTGATTGCGCGGAAAATTTCTCCGGCTGAAACCGCGTCAATTCCAGATCCAAGTTCGGCTAAAATCTTAACGAGGTGAATGTTGAAATTGGCCTTGATCGCGTAACAAATTTTGTAATCAAATTTCCCTTCTTGAGAAATTCCCGACTGCATGAATGAGTCAGAAAAATTTTGAAAATTATCCACTAAATTCTTGCGCGAATAACAATAAAACGGAGTGCCGACGACCTTAGAAATATCTGCGATGGCGACATCTTCAATAAAAAGCGAATCTTGTTTTTTGTAACTCAGAAATTTCATTTCAATTTATTTATTTAATCACACTTGAGCAAGTTTGGAGTGGCGCGAGTGGTCACGCTAATACTGTCGAAGCATTAGCATCTTGTTTAGAAAATTTATCCAAAATGGCATTGACGAAAGTCACTTTTTTTTGATCAAAAAAACTCGCCGCAATACCGACATATTCGTCAACCACAACTTTCGGCGGAATATCTTTCAACATTTGCAATTCAAAAACGGCGAGACGCAAAATCTGCAACATTACTTTGTCTACTGAATTCAGGCTCCAACCCTTTTGCAAAAAGGCCGAAAGATCTTGATCAATTTGCGCAAACATCTGCGACACGGCGAGCAACTTATCTAAAAAATCCGCATCGATTTCATTTTGGTAAGAAGAAATTTCGTCGTCAGAATTCAGAATATAATTTTCGATTAAATCCTTCTTAATCTCGTCGTAAGATTTTTTTTCTTCGTGAAAGTCATACTGATACAAAACTTGCACCGCGATTAAGCGCGACAAAGTTCGTTTGCGATTTTTGTTTTTCTGTTTTGTCATGTTTTCAAATCAAATTTTTTTCCAATGAAGCATCAAATTTTTGCAGTTATTTTTCTAGTTCTTGCGGCATGCAGCGCAACAACAGAAAAATATTTTGTCGCCACTTCAATTCCGCCAACCCTTATCGAACCACCTTTTGCGAGCGATAGCAAAGAGCAGCAAGACGAGATTCAGCAAATCATTAAGCTACAGAAAAACTTCAATCTCAACGAGTTAGAATTGGCTTCACGCGAAAAATATCTACGTCCAGAAATTTTTGCTTCGTACGTTGATCGTTCGTTGACGAGAGAATCTTATCCGCATCTTTATCAACTACTTGACCGTGTATCCGTGACGACAAAAGCAGTGAATGACAATACCAAGGAATATTGGAATGTTACTCGCCCTTATCTCGATAAAAAAATCAACATACTAATCACACCAAGCCAAGGCCCCAGCTATCCGAGCGGCCACGCAAGTAATGGCTCGGTTAATGCGCAAATCATCGGATTGCTCATTCCACAAAAATCTTCTGACCTGCAAAAACTCGTTAAAAAAATTGCGCAAAGAAGAGTGTTGGTTGGCATGCATTACCCTCACGACATTGTTGCCGGAGAGCAACTCTCGCGCATTGTTCTTGGTGGCTTGATGCAGAATGAAGAGTTTCAAAAAGATTTCGAAAAAGCGCGCCGCGAATTGGAAAAAAATCCACCAAAAAATTTAGAGATCAAAGATGCTTCGGCTGCTGCGAATAATAATGTAGCAGTGCAGAAGTAGGTGCCCCTTCAACTCATTCCTATCAAGCCTAAACATGCCGAAATCATGTTTAGATGGCGAAGCGAGCACGACATAATTCGCTACAATCCGCTGTCTCCGATCACTTTAGAAAATCTTCGGGATCAGATAAAAATGACGAGTTCAGATTTATCAAACTTGAGCGACTCTCAAGAATTTCGCTTCCTCATGCAGTTCGAAAATCAGCTAGTTGGCACCATTGGTTTAAAAAATATTAACCACAAAATGCTGTTTGGTGAGATTGGATACGGAGTTGAAGAGGCCTTTTGTGGCAAGGGTTTGGCCAGTAGTGGGTTAAAATTATTCATCGAAAAAATTTTCACTGAAACTGCACTGCGTAAAATAATCGCTTACGTCGCTGAAGATAATTTTGCTTCACGACGCGTGCTGGAAAAAGTTGGATTTATTCAAGAGGGCCTCCTGCGCGAACATTACGTTATTAATGGCGAGCCTACCAATGAAGTTTTTTACGGAATGCTGCGAGCTGATTTACGCCACTCTCAATAATTATGCGTTAGTCCCGATCTCTTCCCATCACATTTTTCTTTCCACCTTTCTGCGCTCTAATCTGTCACTCTGATCTGTCACCCCGCACTCTAATCTGTTACCCTGCATTCTAATCTGTTACTCCGCACTCCCCACTTGTCACCCCGCACTTGTTGCGGGGTCCATCCAAAAGTGTAGCGAGCTCAGGTTTTTTTAATAAATACCTCGTAACAAGACAGACCCCGCAACAAGTGCGGGGTGACAAGTGGGAATTGTGTGAAAGGGGGTGACAAGTGGGAATTGTGTAGAAGGGGGTGACAAGCGGGGATTTTGTGGGAAGGGGGTGACAAGCGGGAATTGTGTGGAAGGGGGCGGCAAGTAAAGATTGCGCGGAAAGTGGTTGGCGAGCAAGGATTGCGTAGAAGAGGTAAAAAGTGGAGATTCGCGTGGAGGAGGTTGACAGGTGAAGAAAGCACAATGGCGACAGTGAAGAGGAATGTATTGCCACGAACATTAATGTACTCCGGCACAGAAGCACTTAAACCACCGAATGCTCGATCAAATCGCCTGCAACTCCCACAATTTTTTGTACAGGCTAACATCATTTTTCAGCAACTCTTCGTGGGTTCCTTCTTCGACGATTTTGCCTTTATCCAAAACAATAATTCTATCCAAATGCTTCAAAGTAGAAAGTCGGTGGGCGATGGCGATTAGAGTTTTGGATTTATCTTCGATTAGCAGATTTAAACTCGCTTGAATCTGGCGCTCAGTGCGCGAATCAAGACTCGAAGTTGCTTCATCTAAAATTAAAATTGGCGCGTCTTTTAGCATCGCTCTGGCAATTGCAATACGTTGACGTTGACCACCGCTTAACTTGATTCCGCGCTCTCCTACTAAGGTGTCGTAGCCACTTGCGCAGGTAAAAATAAACTCGTGAATATTCGCCAAGCTGGCCGCTTTTTCTATTTCTTTCTGAGTCGCATTTTCCTTGGCGTAGCCAATATTTTCTCCAATGGAGCGATGGAATAGCATGGTGTCCTGCGGGATCACGGCAATTTGCGCGCGCAGAGAATCCGAACTGACATCGTAAATAGTTTGATTGTCGATCAAAATATCGCCGCCATTTATTTTAAAATTTTTCAGCAACAACGCAACGAGCGTGGATTTTCCAGCGCCAGAATACCCGACTAAACCAACTTTTTCGCCGGCCTTAATGTGCAAATTTAATTTGTGAAAAATCTGCTCACCGCTTTCGTATTTGAAAGAGATGTCTTTGAAAATAATCTCGCCTTTCAACACTTTTAAATCGCGCGCATCAGGCTTGTCGATTAGCTCTTGAGGTGTTCGTAAAACTGAAAAAGAAGATTTTAAATCTCCTAATTTTGAAGCGAAGTCACTGACTTGTGAGACCAAATTCCAAATATTATCCACCAAGAAATAGGTCACCGTCATTACGAACATGAAATCTCCGACCGTTACCGCGCCAGCTCTTCGCAGATGAATCATGTAAAGCAGCAGCGAGAATTGCATGCAGATGTACCAAGCGCCGCCAACTAGCGCGAGCCTGAAATGATTTTTAATTTCTTCGACATCCATTCTCGCTACATCGCTCATTGTAAAATTTTTGATTTTTTGCAATTCGCGAGAGCGCGAGGCGAAAGAAAATATCGAGAAATGATTAGCTTAAGCGAATACATGGTCACGACATTGTGAAAAGACCCGATGATTGGAGCCTGCATCATCAAAGCGTAATGCCACTTGTAAGGCTTAATGATTGACCAGAGGAAGGATGGAATCGTGTTTAAAGGGGCGGTTTGCTGCAAATTTATTCTCCGATTAAATAATTTTCTTCGACCGCCTCAGCTTTGACTTTAACAATTTCTCCAGAAATTCCGTGCGAGATTTTTACGTCGAGAAAATTTTCTGATTTTCCGAATCCGTCTTTCTCCAAAATCACACTTAAATTTTTACCGATTTGCTTGGCTAAAAATTTTTGTAATTCGCGCGCACCAGTCTCGCGCAAAATTTTTCCACGCTCTTTGATTATTTTTCCATTAACCTGCGGCATCTTGGCGGCTGGGGTTCCGTCGCGTTTTGAATAAGGAAAAATGTGGGTAAAAATAATTCCCGCTTCTTCGATTAAGCGCACAGAATTTTGAAACATCTCGTCAGTTTCAGTTGGAAAACCGGCAATGATGTCGGCGCCGAAAGTAATTTCTGGCCTGATTTGGCGCGCCTTTGCACAAAAATCTAAAACTTGTTGGCGATTGTGACGGCGTTTCATTCTCTTCAAAATCACGTCATCTCCCGATTGAACACTAAGATGTAAGTAAGGCATGAAGCGCGGCTCGTCGCGCAAAATTTCAAAAAATTCTCCGGTATTTTTGTCATCGATTTCGGCAACATCGATTGAAGAAAGTCGCAAACGCGGAAGTTCAGGAACCAACTTGAGCAAACGCTTGATCATGCCCGACAAAGTAATCGGCACTGCCAAATCTTCGCCGTAACCAGAAATATCTACGCCGGTAAAAACTACTTCCTGGTGACCTGCAGCGACCATTTTTTTTACTTGCGAGACTATTTCACCAAACGCCACCGAGCGGCTATTTCCACGGCCAAACGGTATTACGCAAAAAGTACAACGGTGATTACAGCCATTCTGAATTTCGAGGAAAGCACGCGTTCTATTTTCAAAATAAGAGACAAGTTGCGGTGCGGTGTCGCGCACGGACATGATGTCGTTGACCTTGATTTTAGAGGTCTCGTCGGGGGTTAGAAAAATTTGCGCGGATTTTTTTGTTTCGAAAAAGATTCGGTCTTTGTGAAGAATATCCCCAGACCCCGCTGGTTGAGCGTAGTCGAAACCAAGGGCAGGATCCTGCCTTCCTTGGTTTCGACTTCGCTCAACCAGCGGAAGGGTACGAGACAGGTTGTAACTTTCTGGATTCGACTTTTCTGCGTTACCCAAAACCAAATCTACTTCCGCCATTTTCGCGTATTTTTCTGGATCGATTTGTGCGGCACAACCGGTGACAACAATTCTAACATCGGGATTTTCGCGCTTAGCACGACGCACGGCGGAACGCAGCTCGCGCTCAGCTTCTGCCGTTACTGCACAAGAATTAAAAACTAAAAGATTTTTCTGATCGGTTTTTTTTAGAGCTTCTTTGATTGCTTCAGATTCGTAAGAATTTAAGCGACAGCCGAAAGTGATTATTTTGTTATCCACGTCTTCTTTGATCATCTCTTAATAGCACGTGATTAACAACTTTTTCAACACCGTAAATTCTGGAAACGACCGTTAGCACTCGTTGCATTTCAAAATCATTAACTGCCACGCCGAGCAAATAAACTGTGCTGCCCACTGTAGTAATTTTGTAATTTGGCCAAATTACATCACGAGTCACAAGTAGCCTGGATTCTACTTCGGCGGTTATTAGGTAATCACGAAACGCAGATGGAAAATCCTTAAAAACCATTCCTTCTTCGCGCAGTTGAATCTCGTCAATAACTTCTTTTACGCCAATCGCCGTCCAAGAAATTTCTTGCGCACTCTTGGCTTTTTGTGAATCGCGAACGATTCCTGTAAGCAGCACCCTGCCTTCATTCACGGTAAAATTTACCGAGTTTCCCGGCATTTTTAAGCCGCGAGTAATGAAATCTGCAGTAAGCGTTACAGAGATCGCAATGTCGCTTCGCGTGTCTTGAATGGTTTTTTCGCGCGAGGCAAAAACTCCACCTCCAACTGAGCCAATAACTACGGTTTCAACGCAAGAAGTCATCAACGCCAAAAGAAGAATGTAGTAAATTTTGGAAATTTTCATATTGAACGAGAGCTTGAAAATAAAGGCTAGAAAGCCAATTGAAACTATTTACGACTTCGCCATTTGCAAATTATTTTCCTTCTCCCTACGTTGCGCGACCCTTTTGTTAGGGAAAGTAATGGAAAATCCGTTAGCGCTCAAAAGGCACAGGTTTTTGCGGGCGTAGCTCAGTGGTAGAGTGTCACCTTGCCAAGGTGAATGTCGAGGGTTCGAATCCCTTCGCCCGCTCCAATACTTTTAGAAATTTGCTGATCTTGGTTCGCCTAATATTTCGCGAACATCCCCCTCACCTTCTTCACATCATTCGTCTTGGTCAGCGCCAACATTGCTAAGATTCTCGCTTTTTGCGGACTTAGATTATCCGCAGTTACGAAGCCAAGTTTTTCATCTTCGATCTCAACATTCGGCTCGACCAAACCAGAGCCGAGATGTGCGCTGCGCACAATAAGCACGCCTTTCTTGGCCGCTTTGGCAAGTTTTTCTACGCCTTGTTTGCTAATATTTCCATCGCCAACTCCTGCTAAAATTATTCCTTTTGCGCCTGATTCGATCAAGTAATCGATCATGCTTACATCCACGCCAGCGTAAGCGTAAATGATTTCAACCTTTGGCAAGGATTCTGCTTTTCTAACATCAAAAACAGTCTGACTAGTGTGGGCACGAAGCGGGCTGTAATAAAATTTTACTGCACCGTAAAGGACCGATCCCATCACTCCGGAATTAGGTGATTTGAATGCCGAAACATTTGTTGTGCTAATTTTTGCCACGTCGCGTGCCGCGTAAATTTCGTCATTCATCATTACTAGAACGCCTTTGCCGTAAGCTTCATCAGATGCAGCAAGAGCAACTGCGTTGTAAAGATTTAAGGCGCCATCAGAACTAAGTGAAGTAGAAGCGCGCATTGCGCCCACTAGAACCACTGGCTTTTTACTCTTCACAACAAGATTTAAAAAATATGCAGTTTCTTCGAGAGTATCAGTTCCGTGAGTAATTACTAAACCCTTCACTGAGCTTTGAGCGAGAAGTTCATTAACTCTTTTTGCAATCGTAAGCCAAGTCACATCATTAAAATCTTGGCTGGCGATTTGCATGACTTGCTCAGTACGAATATCAGCAAGCTTATCAAGCCCAGGAATATTTTTTATAACCTGATCAATGCCAACTTTTCCCGGCGCATATTTCGAACCAACGCAAGAATCACCAGCTCCGGCAATAGTTCCGCCAGTTGCAAGAATTACGACATTTTTTGCTTGGGCCGAACAAGACAAAAACACAAAAAGAGAAATGATTTTTAGAAGTTTCATGAATTAGTTGGTTGGTTTGTTAGCTAAAATATCGCGGTAAAATTCTTCTCCGATTTTAATTTCTTCGCGGCCGTTTTTTACGCGCCAGGCGTTTGAATCGCGAAGGGAAAAAATACAACCGCAATATTCTTGTTTGTAAAATTCTTCACGTTTGGCGATGTCGTACATGCGCGCGCCGCCTCCTTCTTTGCGCCAATTGTAAGTCCAGTAAGATATTCCTTCGTAATTTTTTGCAGCGCGAATTCCGCAATCATTAATTTGATCCATGTCTTTCCAGCGCGAAATTCCGAGCGATGAACTTATTGTTGAAAAGCCGTTTTCAGCGGCATAAAGCGCGGTGCGTTCGAAACGCATGTCGAAACATTTTGTGCAGCGCTCTCCTTTTTCCGGCGCCCATTCTAAACCCTTGGCGCGCTTGAACCAATCTTGCACATCGTAATCAGCATCGATGAATGGCATTCCAAGTTTTTCAGCGAAGCGAATATTTTCTTCTTTGCGAATTTCATATTCCTTTTTTGGATGGATATTCGGATTGTAGAAAAAAATCGTAACCTCAATTCCCGATTCTTTCATCCTCTCCATTAAGTCGCCGGCGCAAGGTGCGCAACAGCTGTGAAGCAGAACACGATTATCCGTCGCGCTTTCTGGAAGAGTAAGTTTTTGTCTCATATGCCTGAATTGCCTGAAGTAGAAACGATCCGTCTTGGATTAAAAAATATTGTCGGAAGAAAAATTGTGAAAATTTTCCGCTCCGAAAAAAAGTTACGATTAGAGCCTAGCCTTGATTTTCAAGCCTTAAAAAGCGCAAAGATTTCTGAAATTTTCCGTCGCGCGCGTTACTTAATTTTTAATCTGAGTAATGATTTAAGCCTAATTATTCACCTTGGGATGAGCGGTCGAATTACGCTCGAGCGAGAATTTAAGCAGCTTAAACATGATCACTTCGCCTGCGAATTTAATGATGAAACCTGGTTAGTTTTTAATGACCCGCGTCGTTTTGGTTTTGTTGATTTAGTAAAAACTAAAGATCTCTCCAGGCACAAAATGCTTACCAAGCTAGGTCCAGAGCCACTCGAGAAAGAATTCAATTTCAGCGATTTCTTCAAAAAATTACGCAGCAAAAAAACTAACATCAAAACTGCAATCATGGACAATCACGTGGTTGTAGGTGTGGGCAATATTTACGCTAATGAGTCTCTCTTCGATTCAGGAATTTCTCCGCTGCGTAAAACTGATTCGCTCACAAAAAATGAAATCGAAAAATTAATTTCCTCGATCAAAAAAATCATCAAAGCGGCCATTAAATCCGGAGGCTCGTCAATTTCTGATTACGTTGACTCGCATGGAAATTTTGGAAGATTTCAGGACGACTTTAAAGTTTACGGACGCCCTGGGGAAAAATGTTTGCAATGTAAAAACCTGATCCAAAGAATCGTGCAAAGCGGCCGCGCCAGCTTTTTCTGCAATCAATGTCAAAAGTAATAATGAAAAAAATTCTTCTTCTCATTCCATTTTTTTTACTTTTTTCCTGCGCTGATTTACAGAAATTAGAGAAAGAATTTCAGCAATTAATACACAAACCGGTCGAAGGGCCACAAGCTTCAGAAGAGTTTGTACAAGGTAGCGAAGACATTCCTCTTCTAGTCGGAATGGAGAAAATTTTTGACGGCGCCTTGGGATTTGATTCAGCCTCTGGCAGCATCATTACCTCAAGTTACTCGACCAATCTTGAGCAAAAACAAATCAAAATTTTCTATTTAAAAACCCTGCCAGAGATGGGTTGGAACATCGCTCAAAATGCTGAGAATTCGATTAAATTTAAACGCGAAAAAGAAGATCTAGAAATCGAATTCGCCGAAGAAGAAAAGGTGCAAGTTGTTAGATTCTTTATCTCTTCGCTGACTCAGTAAAATGAGTAAAGGCCTCGGCTCATATTTATTCCTCACTAAAGATCCGGATGAGGTAAAGAAATTTAATGAAAAACTTTCTGCTGAGATAATCGGAAAGATGGGCAAAGCCTTTAAATTCCTGGCTGAAGGAGATTACGATGGCTACACCGATTCGGTAAATAAAATAATCGAAGAATCATTTCCGGCCGACTCCACCGTTACGATTGATGATATTGTTGGAAAATCTTCTTACGCGGATTACTTAGAAAATCTCACACAATGCACTAGTTTGCAGCCTGTTGCCACCGACGAAAATGCCGTGCCAGTTTTGAATGTGATTTTTCCTGATGTTTCCGAATCAGCGGGCGAGAAATATGATGTACTACCCGCTCCATATTGTTACCCCGCCGCTTCAGAAAATAGCCTATCCAGCATCACTTTCGGATAAAGCCGGGTAGTGGATATAATTTGGCTAATAGCCCGAGAGAGGAAGGAGCGGATGTTGTGCCGCAAAATAAAATCGCATCAAAACCTGGGCCAAGCGGCAGGCAATAAAAATGTAAGGCAAGCTATAAGCCGGATCCTGTGCCCGTTGCCGGGTGGCGATCATTCATCTAGGCCTAGCGTTGCCACTAGGCTCAAGCAGTCTACCCGAATAGCAGTGCGAGAGCGCACTTGGACATTAAAGCCCGGCCATTCCTATTTGACTTTGCTCCAGATAGGGTTTTTCCAGATGCGTGTTACCACGCAAACGGGTGAGCTCTTACCTCGCCTTTTCATCCTTACTGGTCTTGCGACTTAGCGGTATATTCTCTGTGACACTTTCCCTCAACTGTCCTATTTTATTCGAACCGACGTGGCCAGCCGTTAGCTGGTATCATTCTCTCGTGGAGTCCGGACTTTCCTCTGATTTTCAACCCCGTATTTATTGCGGGGTAAAACCAGCGATCACCCGCTTGCCTTACAAGATCGCGAACGTAAGGTGCGCCGCCTTTAAAGACAACCTTCCCTGTCATCCTCGCGAAGGCGGGGATCCAGTGCTCACTTCCAATAAACTCAGATCGTTTAATTTTCTGGATTCCCGCCTTCGCGGGAATGACAACTGACTTAAAAATGAAAACCGTCTTCTCTGGAATCCAGCCAACCGGCAATCTTCATCTCGGAAATTATCTTGGCGCAATCCGCAACTGGATTGACTTGCAAGAAACGCATCACTGCATTTTCGGCATCATGAATTTGCACGCAATCACCCTCCCCCAAGATCCAAAAGCCCTTCGTCAAAATATTTTAGATGCCGCTTCGGTTTATTTAGCCTGTGGATTGGATCCGGCAAAAACTACGCTTTTTGTGCAAGGTGAAGTGGCTGAACATGCTGAATTGGCCTGGGTTCTTGGCACTTTGACCCCGATGGGTTGGTTGAATCGGATGACGCAGTTTAAGGACAAAGTGAAAGAGGCAAAATATCGTCGGGTAGTTATTAAAATTGATGAAGGGTGCAATTATACCGAGCAGTCAACTGATAAAATTAATAACAATATTTCAGAAGCCGGAAATCTCGGCCTCTACTCCTACCCAGTCCTAATGGCTGCCGACATCCTTCTCTACAAAGCAGATTTAGTTCCAGTTGGCGAAGATCAAAAACAACATCTCGAATTAACTCGCGACATTGCTGGCGCATTTAATCGTCGTTTTGGTCAGGAATATTTTAAGCTACCTGATCCGATGATTGTGTCCGGAGTCAAGCGCATCATGTCTCTACAAGATGGAACAAAAAAAATGAGTAAGTCAGACGAATCAGATTTATCACGAATTAATCTTACCGATTCAGCAGAAGAAATCGTAAAAAAAGTTAAAAAAGCTAAAACAGATTCTTTGCAAAGAATCACTTTTGACGAAGCGCGTCCGGAAATTTTTAATTTGTTAAACATCTTTTCAGCCTTCACTGGCAAGACTCCAGAAAGCCTAGCCAAGGAATATGAAACCAGTGGAAACGGAAAATTCAAAACTGATTTAGCGGAAGTTTTAGTCGAAAAATTAAAACCAATCCAAGAAAATCTAACTCGCTTCAAACAAGATCCTGCCTATGTTCGCTGGGTTCTGGATGAAGGAAAAAATCAAGCGCACAAGATTGCGCAGAAAACCAAAAAAGAAGTTTTCGAAATAGTTGGATTAAATTAAAGTCGCATGTACCCCGCAACAAGTGCGGGGTGACAAACCAGGTGTGCAAGGTGAAAGACCTGGTGTGCAAGGTGAAAGACCTGGTGCGCGGGGTGAAGACTAAATGTGCGAGGCGATAGAACTGGTGCGTGAGTTGAAAGACCGAGTGTGCAAGGTAACAGACTGAATGTGTTAGGTGACGCTGGATGTGTGGGATGAAAGACTGAATGCGTTAGGTGACGCTGGATGTGTGGGATGAAAGACTGAATGTGTTAGGTGACGCTGGATGTGTGGGGCGACGCTTCTGTGGCGCTTTATCCAGCCTACTCATCCAGTCTGTCATTCCGTGCACCCAGTCTGTCAACCAACACACCAAGTTTATCACTCCACGCATCTGGTCTGTCATTCCCCATGTCCAGTCTACTCTGCATACTCAGTCTAATCACTCCTCACACCAAGACTAATCGGCACATACCCAGTCTGATACTCCGCGCACCAAGACTAACTCGCGCATACCCAGTCTGGTCACCACACACACCCGGTTTGTCACCCCGCACACCCGGTTTGTCACGCCGCACACCCAGTTTGTCACCCCGCACTTGTTGCGGGGTCTATTTTTTAAAAACCAAAATAAATGTCTGATCTTCCTATCGATCTCGAACAAGAAATTATCCGCCTGAAAAAAGAGCAGAATGCGGTAATTCTCGCGCATTTTTATCAGGATTCTGAGATTCAGGATATTGCCGACTTCATTGGCGATTCTCTTGATCTCTCTCGCAAAGCCGCGGCGACAGATGCCGACACAATTATTTTCTGCGGCGTAAAATTTATGGCCGAAGTTGCAAAAATTCTTTCGCCAAAAAAACGTGTTTTGATTCCAGATTTAAAAGCTGGTTGCTCGCTCGAAGATTCATGTCAGCCGATTCCTTTTGCTGAATTTAAGAAAAAACATCCGAAGGCAATCGTGGTGACTTACATCAATTGCTCTGCAGAGATAAAGGCTTTGTCGGATATCATTGTCACCTCCTCAAACGCTAAAAAAATCATTGAAAATATTCCGGTGGATCAAGAAATCATCTTCGCACCCGATCAACATCTCGGCCGCTATTTAGAAAAAATCACCGGCAGAAAAATGATTTTATGGAATGGAAGTTGCGTCGTTCACGAACAATTCAGCGAAAAAGAATTGGTAAAATTAATCGCTAATCACCCTCAAGCAAAAGTCATCGCCCACCCAGAATGCCCTGAAAGCCTGCTTTCGCACGCACATCACATTGGCTCAACTTCTTCTTTGTTAAAATTTACGCAGGAAAATCAGGGCGGAGAATTTATTGTTTTGACCGAGCCTCACATCATTCACCAAATGACGCAAAAAAATCCTTCAGCGAAATTTTACGATTGTCCTTTTGTCGACAAAGCTGGCTGCACACTTTGCAATACCTGCCCTTACATGCAGTTGAATAACTTGGAGAAACTTTATTTGATTTTGCGTGACGGTGATAAAGCGCAGTTTGGTGGGGAGTTACAGATGGATGAGGCTTTGAGAATCAGGGCGGAGAAGCCTTTGCGGAAGATGCTTTCGATGTCTTAATTTACCTCGTTCTTTCCGCGTCATCCCCGCGAAAGCGGGGATGACGCGGAAAGAACGAAGACAGAATCTATTTCAACAATTGCTCCAAAGCCAGTTTCGCCACCAACTTCTGAGCCTCTTTCTTCGACTTCCCTGACGCAGAAAATTTCCGATCATTCGGCGGAATTTTTACCGTCGAAGTAAATGTTGGCGCGTGATCTAAGCCGCCATCTTTTACAGTTTCATATTGTGGAAGCTGCTTGGTTCTAACCTGCACCAATTCTTGCAATTCTGAAACCGGATCTTTCGGCGGAAGAATATCTCGCTCAAAAAATGACTGCCAAAATTTGATAATAAAAGCCTTAGCTTCGGCATAATTTGAATCGAGATAAATCGCGCCAATCAAGGCTTCGAGGGCATTTTCAAGATTACGTTTATTAGTTTTTCCGCCGAGTTTTCTTTCTCCATTACTGATCTGCAAAACTTCTGTAAGGCCAATTAAAAGCGCGACTTCAGCTAAAGTTTCCCCAGAAACCAAAGCGGCTTGACGCTTAGAGAGCGAGCCTTCCATCTCACCCGGATATTTCTGCATTAGAAACTCGCCGATGATCAAACTAAGAACTTTGTCACCCAAAAATTCTAGTCTCTGATAATTTGGACGATCCGAATGATCCTTAGAAAGACTTGGATGAGTAAGCGCCTCCTCCATCAATTTCTGATTAGTAAAATAGTAAGAAATTTTCGCGCAAAAATTTTTGAAATCTTGATTCATTATTCCTCGATGTAAGTCACTGCCTCGCCGTCATGCACCAGGATATATTTGGTGTTTAGAAAGGTTTTGTAAGAATAGATGTAATCACCTGTGTAGTAATTGCAGACGAATTTCTTTTTCACTCGATTGTAAGTTTCGCTGTCAACTACCGATACGCCCCAAGATTGGTAATATGATTTCGCCAGATTTCGATCATATTCTAACACCCTAACGCAACCTGCGCGATCAATGCTTAAGCAAGAAAAGAGGGGCAACAGAAAGAGAATAAAAATTTTCTTCATTTGAAATATTTTGGACTATTTTTTAGGGAGATAAAATTGCCGCTTTGCCGAAATTCATCTCGATTTTATCCTCCATTTCGAGCTCGATTAAAGCAATGTTTACAAGCTTCGGCGACAGTCGAAGTTCTTGCACAATGTCGTCAATCGCTACTGGAACGTGATTCAATTTTTGTAAAATTTCTTCGCGAATTTTTTTAATGTCATCGTCATTAATTCGCTGCTCGCTCACAGGCTCTGGTAGTTTTTCACTAACATTCCCACGCTCTTGATGCGTTCTTAAATGCGGAAAACTACTCAGAAAATCTTCGACATTTTCAAAAATTGTTGCGCCGTCTTTGATCAAACGATTAGTGCCTTTGCATCTTAAATCGAAAGGAGATCCCGGAACCGCAAACACCTCTCGGCCCTGCTCTGTCGCAAAACGCGCCGTGCTTAAACTTCCGGATCTAAGACCGGCCTCAACAACAATTGTTGCGAGCGACAAGCCCGAAATAAGGCGATTACGCTGAATAAAATTTTCCTTCAATGGCGCGGCGTTAAAAGGGAATTCGCTGATGAGTAAACCGTACTCAACAATGTGCCGGTAAAGCTCTTCATTCTCCTTTGGATAAGTTGTGTTAATACCGCCAGCAATCACGCCAATTGTTCCGCTCATGATCGCAGCCTCATGCGCCGCGGCATCAATGCCACGAGCCATTCCAGACACAATAATTAATGAGTGATTTCCGATGTCGACAGCAATTGATCGCGCAAAATTAATTGAATTTAGCGAAGCATTTCTCGCGCCAACTATTGCCACAGAGTTGCGCTGCAAAAAATCCACTTCGCCTTTAACGGTTAAAACCGGCGGAGATCCAGGAATTTCTCGCAAAGATTGCGGATAATTTTCGTCAGAAAATAACAAAAGTTGTGCGCCAAAATTTTCGATTTCTTCCAACTCTTTTTCAGCTTTTTCTTTGCTGCAAAGCACAACATTACTCTTCAATTCAGAAACGCGTTCGAGTGCTCGTGTTGCTGTATCAAAGGCTTCAATTAAACGGAAAAATGTAACGGAGCCGACATTCTCGCTTCTCGCAAGACGCAGCCAATTGATCTTCTCTAGGGTTTTTGTCATTGGGTATGGGGTTTAGTTGGTTAGTGTTTAATGCGATATCCCTTGCGAATCATCTGTAGAAGGACGACCGCGAGCAATAAGTTCAAAATCAAAATATAAATTATTCCTGTCAAGAGGCTGGTGTCACTTTGTCCGGTGATTGAAAAACGAAAGCCGTCAATCATGTAAAAAAATGGATTTACGTGAGAAACTTTTTGCCAAAATTCTGGCAAAGAATTTGTTGAGTAAAACGTGCCCGACAAGAATGTTAAAGGCGTGATGACATAGCTCGTCATTGCCGACATCTTGTCGAAAGTCTCAGAAAAAATTCCGCACAAGACTCCGAGCAAACCAAGAAACATGCAGGAAAAAGTAAGATAAAAAACTACGCCAAGAAAACTGTGAATCGACAAAGTAACAAAAAATGAGATCACTACAAAAGAAACAATCGCCACACAAATCCCGCGCAAAATCGCGCCAACAGTGAACGCAAAAAGAAGTTCAAACGCGCCGAGCGGCGGCATTAAATAATCAACAATGTGACCCATCACCCGACCCATCACGAAAGACGAAGCGGAATTCGCAAAAGCATTTTGCATCGCCGCCATCATGATCAGCCCAGCAGACATAAAGATAGCGAATGGAACGCCATTAATATTTTCAATCTGATGTCCGACCGAAAGTGAAAAAACGGCAAGAAATAAAATAATATTTACAACCGGTGAAAAAAGCGTTTGGTGATAAACTTTTAAGAAGCGTAAAGTTTCTTTCTTCAGTAAGGTAAAGGCACCAAACCAGTTGATTCTAGAGCAAAGCATGTATTTTGTGATTTCAATTTTTTAAAAAATATGACTCTAGAAAAACTTTCATCCGAATTCAATTCGCAAATTTCAGAAATTTCAAACAAGCAACAGCTCGAAGAAATTCGTATTAATTTTTTAGGAAAAAAAGGCTCAGTAACTGAACTTTTTTCTCAGCTAAAAAATCTTGTCGGCGAAGAAAAAAAATCTTTTGGCGCCTCCATTAACTTAATTCGCAACGAAATCACTAAAAAGATCGACGCTAAAAAAGACGAGTTCGAAAACGCAGAATTAAACGAAAAATTGCAGGGCGAAAAAATCGATTTAAGCGCGCCAATTCGCAAAGAAAATCGCGGACTTCTTCACCCGATCAGCAAAGTAAAACAAGAGATTGAAGAAATTTTTTCCTCACTTGGATTTGAATTTGCGCAGGGCCCAGAACTTGAAGACGACTTCCACAATTTCACCGCGCTCAACATGCCGGCCGACCATCCTGCACGCCAAATGCAGGACACTTTTTATCTGCAAAATTCCGAGCTTTTGTTGCGCACTCACACTTCGAATACGCAAATCAGAAAAATGCGTAACTCGCAGCCGCCTTTGAAAATAGCGGCTCTGGGCCGAGTTTTTCGTCGCGATTCTGATCAAACTCACACTCCAATGTTTCACCAAGTTGAAGGATTTGTCGTCGACGAATCTGCAAATATGGGAAATTTAAAATGGGTTTTGGAGCAGTTTCTGCAAGCCTTCTTCGAGGTTAAGAATGTTGAGTTGCGTTTTCGTCCAAGCTTCTTTCCATTCACCGAACCTTCAGCAGAAGTCGACATTAATTACTCAATCGAGAATGGCAGAATCAAGATTGGAAACACTTCCTTTGGGGGCGACAAATTCATGGAAATCCTGGGCTGCGGCATGATTCACCGTAACGTACTTTCGAACTGCAACATCGACCCAGAAAAATTCCAAGGCTTCGCTTTCGGCATTGGCGTTGAACGTTTAGCAATGCTGAAATATGGAATTACTGACCTAAGAATGCTCTTCGAAAATGACGTGCGCTTTTTAAAGCATTTTGGATTTTAACCCAGATCCGTTATTAGAATTGCGACAATATCTCGCTAACCCTTAATTCTATTAGTCTCGGGCGAGCACCGCACCGGAAGCGTAGGAGAGGAGCGGAGAGCGAGGCTAATAGAATCAATGGTTAGTAGAGATAATGGCGTGATTCTAATGACGGATCTGGGTTTAAAACCTTTCCTGGATCCCCGCCTTCGCGGGGATGACGTTGAACCTAATCGTGCCGCGTCATCCCCGCGAAGGCGGGGATCCAGGAAACTTGCATTTCTATTCACGCTACAAAATATGCCGCGGATGTCGCAGAGAAAAAATTCCTACAAATTTCTAATCGCTCTTCTGCTCGCTATTTTCCTAATCGGAAGAGGCGTGGCTTTGCAGCATTCTTTTTCTCACGACCAAGATCATTCGCACAAAACAGAACATTGTTCCGTCTGTTCTTTTTCAAATTTTAGTAGCGGCGGCACAGAGCCGCAGAGTTTGATTTTTGTTGTTACTGCTTTTCTTCTGCTGATTTCTTCGCGTGAATTTAGTCGCGTAAAACTTTCTTACCTCCTCTCTTCTCGCTGCTCTCGCGCCCCTCCAAGAATTTCTTAGAACGTTTAGACGGTCACCCTTCGATAAGCTCGGGGTTACCTAGACGCAATTTAAGAAATTTATTTAATGAAAAAACTACTCCTTCTCCTTCTGTTTGCTGGCCAAACAGCCTTCGCCGCCGAAACTTGGAACTACGAAATCACAGCAAAAAAACTCGACGAATCGCGCAATAAACTTTCGCCAAAAACTGGCGGAAGCTCGTTTTCATTTGATCAAAAAGCGGTCGAAAATTTGCCGCAAGGACAAATGACCGGAATGGATCAAGTCTTGCTGCGCGCACCTGGCGTGGCGCAAAATGCACACGGACAACTTTACGTGCGCGGCGATCACGCCAATCTGCAATATCGCATTAATGGCGTAATGTTGCCGGAAGGCGTGACGGGTTTTGGTCAGGTGCTCGACACACATTTCGCCGACAAAATTGATTTACTCACCGGCGCAATGCCAGCACAGTACGGGCTTCGTACCGCCGGGGTAATCGATATTAAAACCAAAGGCGGAAAATTCGAAAAAAATGGCTACTCAGAATTAATGACTGGGCAAAATAATGACTTCGGTGCCAATCAACAAATCAGCGGCTCAAAAGGCAATTTAAATTACTACCTAAGCGCTACTTATTTGCAGAATAATCGCGGTCTCGAACCTCCAACTGCAGCACGCAAAGCAATTCACAACGACACCCAACAAAACAAACTTTTTGGATATTTTTCTTATCTGCTAGACGCCTCAAAACGCCTGAGTTTTATTGTTGGAAATGCCGACAGTCGCTACCAAATTCCCAATAATCCTGGGCAAGAAACTTCTTACGATTTGAGCGGAAATGATTCTTTCAATTCGCGCAATTTGAGCCAAATGCAAAAAGAATCGAACCGCTACGCAATCGCGACTTTACAAGGCGTAAGCGACTCAGACATTGATTACCAAATCTCTGCTTTCACCCGTTACAGCGGACTTGATTACCGCTCAGATTACGTCGGCGATTTGATGATTAACGGCAGCGCTTCCAATCTTGATCGCTCAAGCTTTGCCAGTGGTTTGCAAGGTGATTTCAGTAAGAAATTAAATGAAAAAAATACCCTGCGCACCGGTTTTTATTTCAACAATGAGCGCAATCACTCCTCCACCGAGAATTACGTTTTTGACGTTGATTCTAACGGCGATCAAACCTCAACCGACCCTCGTCAAATCAATGAAATCGCCAACAAAACTTCACAAGTTTACAGCTTGTATTTGCAAAATGAGTGGAAGGCTTTGGATGATTTAAGCATCAATTACGGCGCACGTTTTGATGCCGCGCACGCTTACACCAACGAATCGCAACTCAGTCCTCGCCTCAATGCAAATTACGACCTGAGCAAAAAAACCAAAATCCACGCCGGATTTTCGCGTTACTTCACTCCTGCTCCAGTTGCAAAAATGTCACAAACTTCACTTGCCTCCTTCTCTGGCACAACCAACGAAGCTGAGGGAAATTTAGAAAGTTACGGCAAGTTGCGCGCTGAACGCACAAGCTACTACGACGTCGGAGTTTCGCATCAAGTTGACGAAAATCTGACTCTCGGAATTGACGGCTACTACAAAAAAATCAGAAACATGATTGACGAACACCAGTTCGGCAACGCAATGATTTACGTACCTTTCAACTTTCAGCAGGGGAAAGTTTTCGGTGCAGAATTTACCGCCGATTACCGTAAGAAAAATTTCAGTTCTTACTTTAATCTCGGCCTACAAAAAGCCTTCGCCCACAATATTATTTCCAATCAATATATTCACGAAGCGGAAGAAATTGAATATATTTCAAAACACAATATTGCGCCGGATCACTTGCAAACAATGACTGCTTCCGCAGGCGCTGCTTACAATTGGTTGGGAACTAAAATTTCTGGCGACGTGATTTACGCTTCTGGACTTCGCACCGGCGACAATAACCGCAACACAATGCCGGCCTACACAATCTTCAACAGCGCGATCGCGCGTGATTTTGATTTACCGCGAATCGGCAAAATAAATTTCCGTCTCGCTGGCGTAAATTTAACTGACAAAACTTACCGCTTTAGCAATGGTTCGGGAATTGGAGTTAACGCTTCGCAATACGGAATGCGACGAACATTTTACTTAATTGTGAGCAAATCATTTTAAAAAACTTTGCTCGACTGACGAAAAAAAACTGAATCCAACCCTTTATTCTTAAGCTTTTAAGACAGATGCAAATTTCTTCAAAAAAACGCCAAAAAATCGCCGGTTTTTGCGCTGCTTTTTTGCTACATTTTGTTTTGCTTGTCGTCTTTTATTTTTCGACTTCCAAAAAAGCTGAGCAGCCAGAAGTCACACTTGAGGTTGTGCTTTTGTCGCCAGGAAAAAATCACCAAGAAAAATCAATCGCCGAAATTCACGCTCTAGAAAAAGACTCGCAAAAAAAATCGCAACATTACCACATTCACTCCGACCAGGCTTCGGGCGAGGTTACGCAAAAACTAAAACCAACATTTCATCCCCTGCCCCAAATCCCCGACGAATTGCGCGACGAAGCATTTTCAAGTAATGCCCTCGCCCGCTTTTACATTTCTGCGGACGGAAATGTTTTAAATGTTGAATTGATCAAGCCCTGCGCAGATCCGCGCCTAAATGTTTTGTTGCTAAAAACTTTACAAAAATGGAAATTCCCCGCGACAAATTTCAACACAACGCAAGAAATTAGCGTTACTTTCTCGGTTCAATAAAATGACTAACAAACTCTCCGGCGCAGAAATCATTGTTCACGCGCTTTTAAATGAAGGTGTCGACACGATTTTTGGTTACCCGGGTGGCGCAATTTTGCCTTTTTACGACGCGCTTTTTACGCAAAAAAAACTCCACCACATTTTGACGCGTCACGAGCAAGCGGCGGCACATGCAGCTGAAGGCTATTCGCGCTCAACTGGAAAGGTTGGTGTGATCACGGTTACTTCTGGGCCAGGGGCAACTAACACAATCACTGGGCTTACCGACGCTTACCTCGATTCGATTCCTCTCGTCTGCATTTCTGGGCAAGTTGCTACTACCGTTATTGGCACTGATGGCTTCCAAGAGGCTGATATTACTGGCCTCACCCGCTCTTGCACCAAACACAATTACCTCGTTAAAGACGTAAATGATCTTGGCAGAATCATTCACGAAGCATTTCACATTGCGCGCTCTGGCCGCCCTGGGCCCGTGCTAATTGACGTTCCAAAAGACGTTCAAAATAGTCACGGCATCTACGAAGGAAAAACTGCGCCAACGCGCGCCTCTTACGAAATCAAGAAACGCCACTTGCAGCACGACAAAATTTCGGCGGCGATTGATTTAATGCTGAAGGCCAAGCGTCCAATATTTTATACCGGCGGCGGCGTAATTAATTCAGGCGACAGAGCAAGCGAACTGCTTACAAAACTTGTGCGCGCGACCGGCTTTCCAGTCACCAGCACCTTAATGGGGCTTGGCGCATTCCCAACGACCGACTCGCATTTCGTCGGAATGCTCGGAATGCACGGCACCTACGAAGCCAACATGGCAATGTACGACTGCGACGTAATGATTAACATTGGCGCGCGTTTCGACGATCGCGTAACTGGTCGCGTTTCTGGCTTCTCGCCGCATTCGAAAAAAATTCACGTCGACATTGACGATTGCTCAATCAACAAAATTATTCACGCCGATGTGCCAATTGTCGCTGATGCGGCGGAAGCACTTGAGGCCTTGCTTGAGGCCTGGGAAAATCTTAAACCATTGGGCAAAACAGATATTTCCGACTGGTGGAAAAAAATTAATAAATGGCAGGAAGTTGATTCACTTTCTTACGAAGGAAGTGAGAAAGAAATTAAACCAGAATACGCAATGGAAAGGCTCAACGCCTTGACCAAAACTTCACAGCCAATTATTTCAACCGATGTTGGTCAGCACCAAATGTGGGCGGCGCAATATTTACAATTTACCGGTCCAAAAAAATGGCTCACTTCTGGCGGGCTTGGCACGATGGGTTACGGAGTTCCTGCCGCCGTTGGTGCGCAAATTGCTAATCCCGAAGCTTTGGTGATTTGTGTTAGTGGCGATGCCAGCTTCATGATGAACATGCAAGAGCTTGCGACGATTACGCAATACAAGCTGCCGGTGAAAATAATTATTCTAAATAACCGCTACATGGGAATGGTGCGGCAGTGGCAAGAATTGGTTTACGAAAAACGCGAGAGCCAGTCTTACATGGAATCGCTGCCTGATTTTATGAAACTTGCGGAAAGTTTTGGAATTAAAGGAATTGAATGTGCAACGCCCGAACATCTCGACGAGAAAATCGTTGAGATGGTCAACCACCCCGGGCCAGTGCTGTTTAATTGCCTTGTTGCAAAGTCTGAGAATGTTTTTCCAATGATCCCCGCCGGTGCGGCCCACAATGAAATTCTTCTTGGCTCACAGGCGAAACTTTATGTCACTAAAGACATAAATGCGGTTTAGTTAATCTTCAAAAACAATCCTAAAATAATGCCTAAATCATCTCCTTTATTAGCGGTCGGCGATAAATACTCTCCAGCTGTAGAAACAGTCGTTGATGAAATAGAGAAAAAATTTCTGAAGGTTCTCGAAACCCAAGAAGGAAAGGTTTTGGCCAAAAAATTTGACGAGATCTGTGGTGATCAAAATTCTTACCTAGCTTTACGCGTTGAGGAGATTTTTGCTCACGCTAAAAATCTTGATAAAGACTTAAGCACGGATGGCGCTTCTACAGATAGGAAACCAATCACTAATAATGTTAAGTTTGGTGGCAAAGATATTAAAACCATTGGTGGCAGTACTACAGAAATCACTACAGCACTTGGTGAGAAAACAAACAAAACAGGGGAAAAACTTGCCGCTGCAAAAGCAGCTTTAAAAGAGCTGTTCAAAGATTCTAAAGATGCAGCAGACAAGAATGGTGATGGAGGCGATTTCTACACAAAAATTGACGCGCTAAAAGATCTTAAATCCACAGCTAAATTCCTAGAAAACTTTCCAGCAATAAAAGCTAGATCAGATCAGATCACTCAATGCAAAACAGCGCTTTCTGCATTGAATAATCTCGGAATCAAAGACTCTATTACAGAGGTTTTTGTCCTTTATTCTAGAGATCCGGATGAAGCAAAATCTCTCTTAAGAGCAAGTGCGGCTAATTCCGATTCTTACAAAGAAAACTCCTCCGATTTTGCCCAACTTCAGTTGCGCGCACTTTCTTATCCATCTTTAACAGAAATCGGCAATTTCCGCATTCCAGAGCTAGCGGGTGTGATATTAGAAATAACTCCCGAAGATACTTCCTTAAGCACTCCAGAAAAACACGTCATGACCTTTACCAGTCACGAAAATGCTAAAGCTTTTTGGGAAAAATTATCTTGGAAATGCATAAAGGATGGGAAGGAAGTTTTTTCTGGCACAATTCCACCTAAACCAACTGGCAATGAACTAACCCTTGACCTTGGTTCCTCGGACGAAAATCCAATAGAGACTCTAGGCGAAAGAATCAGATACAGCCACGAGGCTTACAAAGAGAATAAGGCTTTTGTTGATTCAAGATTTGATCGCACAACTAAAAAATTAGCAGCTGCAGCACTGAATTTAACTGCTGGCGTTCCGCTTGTTCCGATGGTCTGCTTCGGACTTGGTAAAACCTTTCAATGGACTCACGAAAAAACAGGATTTGGCTCTACTCTCGCAAGAACATTTCTTCATACTGCTAAGTTAGGATTAGAAAATTCTCACTTATTTTCACTTAAAGACCCCGATAATAAAACAACGTGGCCAATTGGCACTGCTTTAAAAGATTCAGAAAAATCACTGAAGGCGATTGATCGGAGAGAGAGTAAAATTGTTGAATCGAAAAATAAGTTTAAGATACCAAATTTTATTAGAGGAGCTTCTGCGATCTTAACTGGCTTTGTTGGTGCGATATTTAATTTGACCAGCATTCCTCTTAACTTGATTGGAGATTTTTATATTAACGTAGCTGCTAAAGATCTAAAAAATTCTGCAAAAGAAGGCGGGGTTTTGACTAAAATGGTTGCTTATCCTCTTGCTGCCGTGGCAACGGTACTCGGCGCCGGATTTCGAATTCCAGGAATGCTTTGCAGATCAGCTGGATCAATTCTATCCGCAGATGCTAACTGCCTTGCCGATGCGCGGAGCGGAAAAACCGATCTGTTATCCGGAATCGGAAGAGTAGTTCGCCAAGTTGATAACTTCACTCAAAGACAGGGAAGATCTCAAGCGGCGCCTGATGACAAAATTGCAGAAAAAATAAACTTTACCAAAACGCAGCTAACTGATCCCGATCTAGAGGAGGTTAGAACAAGAGCACTAGATATATTTAAGAATATCCAGTCACCAAACTTTGTCTCTTCGGGCATTCCGAAAGATAAGAGAGAATATTGCGAAGTGGCCGAATTAACGCTTAACGATCACGCGTATAAACTATTATTCTCGCCTGTTGATGGAGCGATTTCAATTGTTAACCCTCAAAAAGATCTCAACTTTAATGAAAAAGTGAATTCATGGAATACGGACATGAGCGAAAAAACTGATCGAGACAAATTCAAAGAGCTGATAAAAAAACTAGAAGCAAAGACAAGTGCCGATGAAAAACGCGTTGATAATAATGAAGTCACTAGAGCGAGAGACAATGGGGGATTAAATTATAATAAATTTGCGGAAAAAAATCGCGCTTTCGAAGTAGATAAAGACAAATCAAAGAACGGAGAAATTAATTTCAAACACGCTGGTGATCAATACGAATACCGCGTCGATGCTTTTGCGACAGATAAAAAGGTGGTTCTTCATCGCAAAAAGGGTAAAGATATGATTCCAGTTGGTGGATTAGATGAATTTAAAATAATCAGCAAAGTCTTTGCCAATAATGAGTTTGAGTTTTCTAATCCTTTCGCAAAACCATCTGCCTCTCCTAAAGCAACAATAGCTCAGGCGCTAGCTGAAGCCAAAACCAAAAATTATTTTTCGCAATAATCTCAATCTTTAAATTTTTGCAATTGCGGTGAGTCTAAAAATTTTTACCCTCCTTGAAAAGTTTGGTCATTTCACTTTATTGAACTTGGCCAAACTTGGCGAGATTACGATCTTCGCCGCGAATAGCGTTGCCGCTTGCTTCACGCCACCTTTTTATCCACGCTTAATCTTGCGTCAGTTTTTGCAGATCGGATATTTTTCACTTCCTGTTGTTGGTCTCACTGCGATTTTTTCTGGCGCGGTTTTGGCGCTGCAAAGCTATTCCGGGTTCTCGCGCTTTAATGCTGAAAGCACGATTGCCACTGTGGTTGTCTTGTCGATTACTCGCGAGCTTGGCCCAGTTCTTGCTGGTTTAATGGTTGCTGGGCGCGTTGGCGCTTCAATGGCCGCAGCGATCGGAACAATGAAAGTTACCGAGCAACTTGATGCGTTACGCACACTTTCGACCAATCCCTTTAAATATTTAATTGCCCCACGCGTGATTGCTGGCGTGTTGATGTTGCCGCTTCTCGTTCTGGTTGCTGACGTGATTGGCGTAATGGGCGGATATCTAGTCAGCGTGCATTCTCTCGGCTTTTCTTCTGGCCCTTACATCGCCAGCACCTTCAAATTTTTAGAACAAATCGACGTCGTCTCTGGCCTTACCAAAGCCGCTTTCTTCGGCTTCGTCATCTCAATTATGGGTTGCTATTTCGGCTACAATTCCAAAGGCGGCGCCGAAGGTGTGGGAATCGCTACAACCAACGCTGTCGTGTCGGCATCGATTGCGATCCTTCTCCTGAATTACATCATCACCGGAATATTTTTTGGGTAAATAATGAACTACCACCACATCTACCACGCCGGCAATTTTGCTGATGTCTTCAAGCACGTTATTCTTACGCTTTGCCTAGAAAAATTTCACGAAAAGCCAGCGCCATTTTTTGTTTTAGACACTCACGCCGGCATCGGAAAATATGATCTTGCTGACGAGAAATCTCTCAAAACTTTCGAAGCTGAAGAAGGAATAAAAAAACTTCTTCAACAAAAAAATTTCACCGATTTTTTGCCTGAGCGTTACTTAAGAATTTTAGCAAAAATTAATAACTGCGAAATTTCTGAATTACCCGAAAAACTCAAGATTTACGCGGGTTCACCAATGTTAATAAAAGATTATTTACGTCGCGGTGATCACGCCATTTTTGCCGAATTACATCGTGAAGATTTTATTCAACTGCGCCGCAATTTCGTCGGCAATCCAAAATTTTCTTTGTTTAATCAGGATGGTTTTGCGTTCTTAAAATCGAAACTTCCTCCAGTTGAAAAGCGCGGCTTAATTCTTATCGATCCATCTTTTGAAAAAGATCAAAGTAAAATTTCTGTTGATTACGAAAAAATTATTTTGGGCATGCAAGAATCTTACCGGCGCTTCGCTCACGGGGTTTATTTAATTTGGTATCCAATCATTAAAAGTGACGAAGAAGTTCTGAAAAATTTTTACGAAAAAATGTCAAAGCTGAAGTTTGAAAAATCTCTACATTTCACTTTTGATCTCAGAAAAACAGAAGATGAAACAAGAATGAAATCGTGTGGAATGTTTATTTTCAACGCCCCGTGGCAGTTAGAAGAGAAGTTAAAGATTATCCTACCGCGCATCTCTGAGGCTCTAAAAGCTAACATCTAGCCATCATTCATTTGGCGTCACCGCGTCTTCATGTTTACTTCCCCTAAATTTTTCTTTCCATTGCACCGCGCTCTGGTCTGTCACCCCGGCGAATGCAGGGGTCCATGCGGAGAAGAGTTGCTCTCGGTCTTTTATTTTTTACAAAATACTTGCGATGAGATAGACCCCGTCATGAAGACGGGGCGACACACGCAGAGAGAGAGAGGCTCACGTAACACGTAATGGGGTAATGGCGCGATATAATGAAGGATCTTGGGTCAAATCAGCTTAATCGACCACTTCTTGCTCAAGTAGGCTTCGATGTCGGTAATTTCGTCGGGTTTAAGCACGCGATTGAAGATTATTATTTCACCGAATTGCACCGTCAAAGTTGTAGAACTAGCCGGAACAGTTTTAGTTAAAGAGAAAGGGGCAGAAGCAAGAGCCGGAACGCAATCGGAGCTAGTTCTGCTGTCTACAGATTTTGACGAGCCATTGAAGTTAAGTCTGGTAGTAGAGCCGTTAACCGTTGAAGATCCCGCATCATCCCCGTAACGCACGATTCTAAATAGAGCCAACATGTTGCTTGAGTTCATGTCGAAGGTTTTGTCGCCACCGTTAAATTGTAGATTTCCGGTATTACTACCCCAGTAATTCAAACTAAATTGAGTGCACGCTCCGCTAATATCGCCAATCGAAAATATTTGAGATTGAGATCCGCCACCATTGCTTGCTGAAGCTACGATAAAAATTGTAAAACTCGGATTATTTGTCAGATCCAAATTCGCCGATGTCGACATTCTTTGAACCGAAGAAGGAGTTGAAAAAGATTGTAAAACCGGCAGCCCCGCAGATTGGCCCTTCGCAATGTAAGTCGGCTTATTGGAGGAAATATTTTGAACCAAAGAATATTTAAACTGATTATGCGGATTGATGTCGTACCAAGTAGTAACCTGAACTCCGTCCGACTCTTCAGAATCAGCAAAACTTTTTTCGCTAGTTGTTTCAAACCAAATTAATAGCCCGGCAATGCTGTTAACCGCAGAAGAAGAAGTTAGGCTACGAGCGCTATTAATCCGAAACTGATAAACCAACCTAGTGGCAGAGGTGATACCAGAAATAATGATGCCAATAATCAAAATAACGATTGAAAGCTCTATCAAGGAAAATGCCCTGGGAGCAGCATCAGAAGACTTTAGATCCTTAGGAGTATTCTCGGAAAAAGTCTTCGGAGTTTGGAATTTTTTTTGCATTAATTGAAGTCTTCTAAATTTAATCGCGGCCCGAGATCGAAAAAAATTTCATCGTGAGTGGCAATGATTACCAGCCCACCTTCTCTGACTCTAGTTTCAAGCAGACCGTGTAATTTTTCCTTACTCTCCTTGTCAAGATTGTTTGACGGCTCATCTAAAAACCACACAGCAGCTGGACAACATAATAATCGCGCCAACATCACTTTTTTCTGCCAGCCCGCAGAAAGTTTTTTTACTTTTTGATCAGAAAAATTTACGAGACCAAAAAAACTTAATCCCGATTGCAGCGCTATTTCTGTATCTGACAACTTGGTGTAGAACCTTAAATTCTCTAGCACCGTAAGCTCTTGCTCTAAAAAATTTTTGTGACCGATAAATTGTGAATCACCATTAAAATCAGCGCGAAAATTTTCGACATCTTCCCCGCCCCACAAAATTTTTCCCGAACTTGGCTTGGAAATTCCCGCAATAATTTTCAACAAACTGCTTTTGCCGCAACCATTTCTACCTTTGATTACTAAGGCCGAATTGAGGCCGATTGAAAAGCCGAGATCGGAAAATATTTTCTTGTCATCTTTAAAAAGACTGAGATTTTGAACTGTGAGCATATGCTGCGAGGCCTTGAATTTACTGACTAAAATGACAATAGAATTTTACGAACATTCCGAAACAACAAGCCCAAAATATCTAGTAATTTTTTTACACGGTTACGGAGCTAACGGCGAAAATTTAATTAATCTTTGGCACGAATTCAAATATGTTTTGCCTGAGGCGCATTACATTTCTCCCAATGCAATCGAACCATGCGAGGGTGGGTTTCCTGATTCTTACCAATGGTTTACACTCTACAACTGCGGGGATCGCCGTGGTTTACTCGAAACCGCTCATCACATCAAAAGTGCCAATAAAACTTTAAAAAAATTTATCGGCGAACAGCTCGCGCGCTTCAATTTAACCGCCGAAAAATTATTTCTCGTCGGCTTCTCGCAAGGCGCGATGATGGCGATTTATCAAGGCTTCATCGCTACTAAAAAATTCGCCGGCGTGATTTCATTTTCTGGAAAAGTTGTTCTTCCTGAAATGGTCGGCGAAAAAATTAATTCAAAACCCGAGATCTGTTTAATCCACGGCGAAGAAGATTCTGTGCTGCCTTTCGAAAATTTCCTCGAAGCAAAACAGCTTCTCGAAGAGCAAGAAGTTGAACATGAATCTCACCCCGTTCCCCATCTCGATCACTCCATCGACATCCACGGAATCCGTGTTGCGCAGCATTTCATCAAAAAACAAATCGGCGCATGAATACTAAGAAGTTCACTCATTCTTCTTGTTCTAGCTTGCAATATTTCTGGCGCCTTCGCCAAGCCCGCGTCACTTCTAACTTTCGACGAAATGGAAAATAAAAAAAACGAAATGCCGCGTAACTTTCGCGATCTCGAATCGCTAGGAATTAACGCAATTGCCAGCGCGCAATTTTCTGAATCGCAACTGCAAGAAGTGCGCAAAAAATATCCTGACGACAAAATAACAATCGTTGACCTAAGAGGTGAAAGCCACGGATTCATTAACGGCGAGCCAGTTACTTGGCACACAGTTTTTGAAAAAGGCAATCAAGACAAAACACTTTATGAAATTTCTACCAACGAATCGGATCACTTGAATACAGCGGCAAAAGATCAGCAAATTACCGTCAATAAAATTCTAAAAAAAGATCGCGTTAATGGTTGGTACAAAGAAATCAGCCCAACTGTTATCGATGTAAATCAGGCAATAAGCGAAAAAGATTTGGCCAAAAAAAATGGTTTCGAATATCAGAGATTTCCAATAAGAGACCTTGATGTGCCTAATGAAACAGAGTTTACCCGAATGGTAAATTTCATCAAAACCTTGCCTCAAGATCAAAAACTTTACGTCCATTGCGCCGGCGGAAAAGGCCGCACTGGAACTTTTTTGGTTCTTCTCGACATCATTAAAAACGGCAAAACAACTGAGCTAAAAGAAATTTTCAAAAGACAAAATAAACTCGGCGCTGCAAGGCTCGACAAGATTTCAACCGAAGAATCCTGGAGCAAAGAAATCGCCCAAACGCGCTTAAAAATAATCGAAAATTTCTACAAAACTGAAACTGCAAAATAACATGCGCCTCTCCCAATATTTCCTCCCTACCCTCAAAGAAAATCCAATCGATGCTACTGTCGTTTCGCATCAACTAATGATTCGTGCCGGCATGATTCGCCAGACCACTTCGGGGATTTATACTTGGCTTCCTTTGGGTCTTCGCGTGCTTCGCAACGTTGAAAAAATCATTCGCGACGAAATGGATAAAGCCGGCGCGCTCGAAGTTTTAATGCCAACGATTCAACCAGCGGAATTGTGGCAAGAATCTGGTCGCTACGAAGCCTACGGCAAAGAGATGTTGCGCTTCAAAGATCGTCACGATCGTGATATGCTTTACGGGCCAACGCACGAAGAAGTGATCACCGACATCTTCCGCAAAAATACAACTTCCTACAAAGATCTGCCAAAAAATCTGTACCAAATTCACTGGAAATTTCGCGACGAAATTCGTCCGCGCTTCGGCTTAATGCGCGGTCGCGAGTTCTTGATGAAGGATGCTTATTCTTTTGATATTGACGAAGTGAGCGCGAAAAAAACTTACGATTTGATGTACGAAACTTACTTCAAAATTTTTCGTCGCATGGGTTTGAAACCAATGGCAGTACGCGCTGACAGTGGCGCAATCGGAGGTGATCTTTCGCACGAATTCCACGTTTTAGCCGACACAGGAGAGAGCGCGATTTACTACGACAAAAAATTCGACGATGGCGGCGCATTAATCGAAATGAAAAATCTTTACGCGATGGCTGATGAAATGCACGTTGCAGAAAAATGTCCAATCCCGGCCGATCAAGTAACCACAAGGCGCGGCATTGAAGTTGGTCACATTTTTAACTCTGGCTTGAAATACAGCAAAGCAATGGAAGCCACAGTCATGGGCCCTGCTGGCGAAAAAATTTATCCGAATTGTGGTTGCTACGGAATCGGAGCATCGCGTGTTGTTGCAGCGGCGATTGAAGCAAATCACGACGAAAATGGAATTATTTGGCCAAAAGAAATCGCGCCATTTCAATTCGTTTTAATCAACGTGCGACCAGGCGATGAGCTGTGCGACAAGATGTGTGAAGAAATTTATGCAACTCTTCCCGACGTTCTTTACGACGACACTAAAGCGAGCTTGGGCCAAAAATTTTCAATCGCTGATCTCATTGGAATTCCAACTCAAATAATCGTCGGACCAAAATCTGCGGCGGAAGGAAAAGTTGAAATCAAAGACCGGAAAACTGGTGAAAAAGTTTTGAAAACCTGCCGCGGCGGCAAGTTTTAGGTTAGGTCTAATCCTTTATTGGCGCACCTTTCCAGGGCAACTCATTTTTTTAACTTCACAAAAAGCACCGCTCCCGAGAGAAAAAAAGTAATCGAATTCGCAATCACGATTACTTTATTTCCAATCAGCAATCCATAGATCAGCCAAAGTGCAACACCGACAACAAACATCGAATACATCAACAAAGAAATTCCCGAAGTGTCGCGAGTTTTCAGGGTTTGAATTGCTTGCGGCAAAAAGCTCAGCGTAGTTAAAAAAGCAGCGACGTAACCGATTACTTCAGTCATTTGGTAATTTAGATTCTTGGCTTAGATTTCGTCTCAATCTTTCTTAAAAAATTAAAAAAACATGAAAAGTCACAAACCGGTTTTGCTGTGCATTTTAGATGGCTGGGGCATTGGTGATGAAGCTGATTCTAACAACGCAATCGCTCGCGCGAAGACACCGAATTACAAAAGGTTTTTAGCAACTTACCCGCATTCACAACTTGAAACTTCTGGCCTTGCCGTTGGTTTGCCTTTGGGCCAAATGGGAAATTCTGAAGTCGGCCACATGACGATTGGCGCGGGTCGCGTAATTTTTCAAGATTTGCCGCGAATTAATAATGCGATTGCCGACGGCTCGCTGGCAAAAAATTTGCAGTTACAAAAAATAATTTCTGAGAAAAAAACTTGTCACCTGATGGGCCTACTCTCTGATGGCGGTGTTCATTCGCACATTGATCACATTATTTTTCTCGCTGAATTTTTGGCAAAAAATGGGGTGAAAGTTTTGCTTCACGCATTTTTGGATGGACGCGACGTGTCACAAAAAAGCGCACTTGGATATTTGGATCAGTGCAAAAATATTGAAATCGCGACAGTCTCTGGACGCTACTACGCCATGGATCGCGACAATAAGTGGGATCGTATTGAACTTGCGACTAACGCGATAATTTCTGCAACCACTTCTTCTGAGGGCGAAAAATTTTCTGACGCAATTTCTGCAGTAAAAAATTCTTACGAAAAAAATATTACCGACGAATTCATCAAGCCTTGCGTGATTGGCACTTACTCAGGAATCGAAGAAGGAGACGCCCTGTTATTCTGTAATTTCCGCGCTGATCGCGCTCGCCAAATTTCGGAAAAACTTTTTGAAAAAGTAAAATTTTCTTACGCATTTGCTCTCACCGAATATTCCGAAAAACTGAATAATTTTTACGGAATTTTATTCCCTTCCGCTGAAGTAAAAAATTCTCTGCCCGAAATTTTATCCGCTCGCGGCCTTACGCAACTGCGAATCGCCGAAACTGAAAAATATGCGCACGTAACTTTTTTCTTTTCCTGCGGACAAGAAAAAGAATTTCCTGGCGAAGAAAGAATTTTAATAAAATCGCCGGCAGTTGCGACTTACGATTTGCAGCCAGAAATGTCTTCGAGTGAGGTTGGAGAAAAATTACGCGCAGCAATTTCTTCTGAAAAATTTGACTTCATTCTAGTCAATTACGCCAATCCCGACATGGTCGGACACAGCGGCATGCTTGATCCTGCAATCAAAGCGGCTGAAGCAATCGACGCACAACTTGCGCAGCTTGAAGAAATTATTTTAAAAAAAGATGGCTTGATGCTGATCTCGGCAGACCACGGAAATATTGAATGCATGCTTGATGAAAAACATCAGCCGCACACTTCGCACACGACAAATCCGGTGCCACTTATTTTAGTTGGAAAAAATGTGAGTGGCTTGCAACTCAGAAATGGCGCCCTCTGCGATATTGCGCCGACGATTTTGCATTTGATGAAAATCGCTCAATCGCAAGAAATGAGTGGGAGAAACTTATTACTAACGAACGCGTTAAATAGCTGATTACTACCTACTTCGGGACCACCTTAGCATCCCTCGCGAAGAGAGACGCAGCAGAAGCGTAAGCGGGATGTTTGCTGGGATCTTCTTCAGAACAATACTCATTACACTTTTTTGCACAGTAGTAACCAACAGCAAGAAGAGCTCCTGCGCCGAAAAACACACCCAAACCTATACCGATCTCCTCCCCTTCGGAAAGACGCCATTTTGGCTTTTCAGCTGGCTGCGGCGTTGGAGCTGTTGGCTGTATTGATGGCTGTCCTGATGGATTTGTTGATGGCTGTCCTGATGGCTGCAATGTTGGCATAGTTGAATTAGATACCGTCAACAGCCTCCCGCTCCCTGCCTTAATTTCCTTGCCATCAAAAAAAATTTTTACATCACCGGAAAAAAAAGTGCTGCTAATTGCCTCGCGCTCTCCTTTCTCGTTATTTTTACACAGAATCAAACACTTCCCGTCAGATCCTTCAGCAACTTTATTCAAAAATTCATCGTCAAACTTAGCACACATTTCGCTTACATCCGCACCATCAAGTATTAAAACCTCTGTCCCTTCTGGTAAGGTCGAAGTGTTAATAGAAGCGATATTTTTGTAACCATTATTGCCAAAAACAATCTGATCAACCCCCGCAACAAAATCCGTTTGTAAATCTTTATTTCGATTATTCGCATCAGGAAAAGTAACCTCTACTGACTTTTGATCTTGGCCCTCGGCCTTGTTGAAAAAACTCATCTTCACGCAACCGTTCTCTTCGACGAAATCAATATTTGATGCATCCTTGACAAAACCACCGCTGACTAACGCTGAAACGTAAGAAGAGGCGCCTAATCTCTTCAGATCTGCTTCTTTGAAAGAGTGATCGCTGACTAATAACGAATCATGAAAATCAAATGACGACGGAACATATGAATAAGGCGACGAAGCGTGCCGATAAGAGTGATCTAATTCGCCGAATAAATTATTACTGGTTGGCGGAGTGTATGAACGAGCATTGAATTTATTCGGATTAAAACCTTCTCCGGAAAATTTATTTGCCAAAAAATCCTGGCCACTACCGCGTAAATTGAATTTCGCTGGATCACTATTTGTATCGAACCACCTCCAGAGCCGTTTACTAGGCCAGTAAAATTATCATTATTATCCGGATTTTTTGTCGCTGAAAACAAAGCAAAAAGACCAGTGATTACTCGTAATATTTTCATTTGTACCTTTTGGTTAGAGTTGAATGATCAAATTTTTATTCACCCCCCCTAATAATCTAACAAAATGTCTAAAGCTAAACTTGAAGGCCCTAAGCCGGAAATGGGTTTTTTCAAAACCCTAGCAATCGCTTTAATCTGCGCCGGATTTGTGCGTTCGTTTTTTTTCGAACCATTCCACATCCCTTCAGGCTCAATGAAACCGAATTTACTAATCGGTGATTATATTTTCGTCGCCAAATATTCTTACGGCTACAGCCGCTATTCATTTCCTTTCGGATTCGATCTTTTTGCCGAAAGATTTTGGCAAAAAAATAAACCTCAGCGCGGCGATGTTGCAGTTTTTCGCCTGCCTTCAAATCCAGATATTAATTACATCAAACGTGTGATTGGCTTGCCCGGAGATCGCGTTCAAGTCAGTGATGGCGTGCTCTACGTCAATGAGCAAAAAATAGAAAAAATTGCCGACGAATCATTTAGCGACATTGATTCTGGCATCGAAATACCAATCAGAAAATTCCTCGAAATATTTCCTTCCGGAAAAAAAATAACCACTCTCGATCAGTTAAAAACACCGCAAGACAATACCGGAATTTATGAAGTTCCTGAGGGTCATTATTTTATGATGGGCGACAATCGCGACAACTCGCAAGACAGCAGATTTCTTGATCACGTCGGCTACGTGCCGGAAGAAAATTTCGTCGGTCGCGCCACAATTATTTTCTTCTCTGCCGCCAAACCAATTTGGCAATTTTGGCAATGGCCAAACTCAATTCGCTTCGAAAGAATTTTAAATAAAATTAATTAGTAATGACCGAAAAATCCTCCGACTCAAATCTTGAATCATTCGTCTCCGGCCTGGATGCAACAAGGAAGGCGGACGTACTCAAAGAAAGCAAAAGCGAAACTAGCTTCGCCGGAAATTTCCTAGAAATTCACGAGGAAAAATCAAAGGTCGCCACAAACCTAAACAACAAATCAAGTTCTGCATTATCGCGTTTGGCCTTTCTGGTAGTGGTTGCGGCAATATCGGGATTTATTTTATTCTTTGCCGCTACAGCAATCGAAGGCAACAAAATGCAATCAATCGAAGCCTTAATCAAAAACTCGGGACTATCTTCTTTCTTTGAGAATTTGCTGAGTAGCAAAAGCCAATATTCCGCAACTCCCAACAATTAAAACCACCGCCACAACACTGCCGTCGTGAATCTTGCCGATTAAAAAAGAGGCGCAGGCAGCGAGAGCGAATTGTATCGTTCCAAGCAATGCCGAAGCCGATCCGCTGTGAGCAGCCTGATTAGCTAAGGCTAATGCAGTTGCATTTGGAAAGATCATTCCACAACTAAAAAGAAAGACGAAAAACAGCAAAGTAATTACTAAAAAATCGTGATTACTTGCTGCAGAAATCAGCAGCAAAATTCCAACCAATAACGGCAAAAAAATAATTTTTTTGAACAGAGATTCGAGTGAAAATCTTCTCAACAAATAAGCATTAATTTGCGAAGCGCAGACGAAGCCGATGGAATTAAGTGAAAAAATTAATCCGAATTGGCGCGAAGAAAGATTAAAAAAATCGAGATAAATTGCCGGCGATCCAGTCACAAAAGCGAAGAGCCCGGCCATCATTAATCCACCGGTTAAAGAACTTCTGACAAAGTTGCGGTCACGTAAAATTCCTAAATATTTTCGCAGAGCTTTGGAGATTTTTTCATTTTCGTCGGCACCCCTGGTTTCAGGAATGGCACGATATGCGAGCAGTAAGCAAAAAACCGAGAAGAGACTCAGGAAGGCAAAAATCGATCTCCATCCGAATTGCTCGAGCAAAATATTTCCGACAAGTGGAGCAAGAATCGGCGCCGCGCCCATCACTAAAATCAAATGCGAAAAAACGCGCCCAGATTCTTGCGGCGTAAAAAGATCGCGCACAATCGCCCGCGGAACCACGGTACAAGCGCAAGCACCGAACGCCTGAAAAAAACGCAGCACGATTAACTGTTCAATATTTTTGCAGTAGTAACAGCCGATTGAAGAAAGAATGAAGAGAACAAGTCCGAAAAAAAGCGGCGGCTTTTTGCCGAAGCGATCGACGATCGGACCGTAAATAATCTGCCCAAAAGTAATGCCGATAAAATAGGTGGTGAGCGAGAGTTGAACTAATCTTTCCGACGATTTGAACTCTGCGCCAATAGCATTAAATGCCGGGAGGTAGACGTCAATCGTCAGCGGCCCGAGGGCGATTATTCCACCGAGAACCAGGAGAAGAATTACGAAATCTTTTTTGTTTTTAGGGCGGTGGGATGACATTCGTTGGATTTAAATTTTTTACCTCTCGAGTTCAACTCGCGTTGTTCTCGAATGGCGGCCGTTCTTGATCGGCGTAAGTATTCGCAAGAGTATTTAGATCAATTTCATATTCCCGTAATCAACGTCGCGGTGATATTTTTTCTTGGTGAAAGCAAGAATTAAACCAAAGCAAATCGACATCGAAATCATTGACGAACCCCCGTAACTAATGAATGGAAGAGTCATCCCCTTTGTCGGCAAAAGGCTCATGCTTACGCCGATATTTACCATTACTTGCATCGCGAATTGCATCATTAATCCACAGAGCGAGAGGTAAATGAAAAGGTCTTCTTCTTCCAAGGCTCGCTTGACGATGCGAGTGATTAGGTAAGCGAAAATCACCAATAAAATAATGCAGGAAAGAATACCGAATTCTTCACCGACAACAGCAAAAATAAAATCTGTGTGCGCATCAGGAATAAATTGTTTTACGACGCCGTTACCTGGCCCGGTGCCAAAGAATGAGCCATTCACAAAAGCATCGAGCGACCTTTCTACTTGGTAATTTTTTTCGCCAGAATCGAGGAATTTATTAATACGATCTTCAACGTGAGGAAAAACTAAATAAGCGCCGAACCCGCCGACAACGGCGAGAACGCCCAAGGCAATGATTAGCGCCCAAGGCAGGCCGTAAACAAAGAGCTGCGCTACCCACAAGACGGCAAAAGTTAAAGTCATTCCGAAATCTGGCTGAAGTAGCAAAAAACAAACAATCACCAGAAATAATCCGGCCGAACTTCCGTATTTTATTTTCCAAGAATCCGCAGTGAAACGTTGCAATAAAAAAGCATTAACTACGACAAAGAAAACCTTGGCAAACTCAGATGGCTGCAAGGTAAATCCAAGTAACGAAACCCATCTTTTTGCCCCTTTTATTTCTACTCCGTGCACCAATACCAACAGCAATAAAAATATAGAACCAGCCAGGCCTGCAAGCGCGAGAAGTTTGATTTTTTCTTGATCGAGAAAAGATATTACCACCAACATCACCAGCGCGACCACAGCAAAAATCAGTTGTTTTTTGAGGAAGAAAAATTTGTCGACCCCAATTCTCTCTGCAATTGCTGGACTAGAGCTTGCAATCATCATCAGCCCAAAAGCCATGATTCCGATGATCAGAAAAAAATTAATTTTGTCGATGTCGAGCCACCATTTTTTGAACAAGTTCAAATAGCGACGGTCGAAGAGTTGAGTGACCTTATCCATTGTTTGAGATTTAGATTTCGGATTTAATGTTTTTGGAATCCTATACCAATTCCATTTGAAGAAGCTGATTTCTAGTTTGTCATTCTCGCGCAGGCGAAAATCCATGAGGGCTTACCACCTGCTCCGAGCGTGCAATTCTGGATCCCCGCCTACGTGGGGATGATGAACTTTAAGTTCGGCGTCTTGAATCAATTTTGGTATAAAACTTACTTTTTAAATGATGAAAAAATCCTCCAACAAAATGTGGGGCGGAAGATTTGACGCCAAGCCGTCTGATCTGATGCAAGAAATCAATCAATCAATCACTTTTGATAAAAAGCTCTACAAGCAGGATATTCAAGGCTCTACAGCGCATGCAAAAATGCTCGCTCAAGTTGGGGTTCTCACTAAATCCGAGTCAGAAAAAATTATTTCTGGATTAAAAAAAGTCGAAAAAGAAATCGAAGGCGACGAATTTAATTTCAAAATCGAGCTCGAAGATATTCACATGAATATTGAATCGCGCTTGCGCGAAATTATTGGCGATGTTGCTGGCAAGCTACACACCGCACGCTCTCGCAACGATCAGGTCGCGACAGATTTTCGTCTTTTTGTTCGCGATGAAATTGATGAAGTGCTAAAATTAATTTCTGTTTTGCAAAAAAATTTAGTCAAAAAAGCCGAAGATAATTTCAATGTGATCTTGCCTGGATTCACTCATTTACAAGTCGCACAGCCTGTACTTTTTTCACATCACCTACTCGCTTATTTCGAAATGTTCAAACGCGACAGCTCGCGACTTCAGGATTTACGAGCCCGCATGAATGAATGTCCACTCGGCGCTTGCGCCTTGGCTGGCACTTCATTTCCAATTGATCGCAACTTCACCGCCAAAGAATTAGGCTTCACTCGACCAACCGCCAACTCAATGGACTCGGTATCCGACCGCGATTTCGCCATTGAATATTTATTTTGTCTTGCACTCGTGGCCACACATTTGTCGCGCTTCGCTGAAGAAATTGTGATCTGGATGAGTAAAGGTTTTGAATTTGTAAAACTTTCCGACGCTTTTACTTCCGGCTCTTCAATCATGCCTCAGAAAAAAAATCCTGATGCGGCAGAATTAGTTCGCGGAAAATCTGGCCGAATTTTTGGCGCGTTAATTTCGCTTTTGACGACAATCAAGGGACTTACCCTCACCTACTCAAAAGACATGCAAGAAGACAAGGAGCCGGTTTTTGACGCCACAGAAAATTCTAAACTTTGCCTGCGCGCAATGGCGGGAATGGTCGCCGACATGAAAGTGAATGAAGATAAAATGTTGAAAATGGCGGGAAGCAGCTATTCAACTGCAACTGACTTGGCTGATTGGTTGGTAAAAAATCTCAAAATTCCTTTTCGCGACGCGCATCACGTCACTGGAACAATCGTCAAAATAGCTGAAAATAAGGGCGTAGATTTGCACGAATTAAAACTTGCCGAAATGCAAAAAGTTGAGAAAAAAATTACTGCAAAAATTTTTGACGTGCTTTCTGTCGAAAATTCTGTAGCCAGCCGGACTAGCATCGGCGGTACTTCGCAAGTTCGCGTTAAAGAAGAAATCTTCAAAGCGAAGAAATATTTAACCCAGATTCGTCCTTAGAATTAAGGCTTAGTAGTAGAAATAATGACGTAATTCTAATAACGGATCTGGGTTTAAGGCAAATAAGAAGCATCTTTGGATCTCAACAAAGAAAGTTGTGATCCAGATTTTGGAACGATAACAGACCTCTTTTTTTCTCCTAATTTCAAACACAGATCTTCCAGCCTGCTCAGGCCTTCAACCAATCTTTCCGGCGGATTTTTGCTATTGGTGATGCGAAAAATCATAGATTCCTGATGAAAACCACAACTCGATCCAGGCAATATTGAGACCTCTTTGTCTTTAATGAGTAACTCAGAAAAATCGATGTCCCTGCTTAATGAATTAGAATCCCCAGGAGCATTTAGGCCAATCAGTCCTGGAATTTTAATGGAGCATTGCAAACCGCCTTTTGGAACAGCTACCATTTCACAAAAACCGTCGCCCAATTTAGAATTGAGCCGATCAACAAATTCATTAACTCGTAATAAGTTTTTTGAATATAACTCGTTGGACTATGCAATAAATTTCTTAAAATAAAGGGAATGAGTCGTAAGTAATTCTGCCGTCAGATACTGAGTTGGAAAACTTGGGCCGAAATCTTTTGCGAGAAGATCTTTTTTATCATTCAGAATTTGATTGACCAAATCTTTACCACCTAATGCGAAGCAAATCCCAAGGCTCGGCGCTAAAGTTTTTGATAGCGACCTTGTGGTAATGGTAAAATTATTAACTCCAGAACAAGCTCCAAAACTTGCATGCGGACTAATGCCATTTTCGAAAGAAATCGGACCAATTGAATTCGAAGCTTCATCAGAAAATACAATCATCTCTGGATGACCAGCCGATCTAAGTTTAGTATTATGAAGAACTACAACCCTCGCCAAAGACTCTAATTCTTTTTTTGTGTAAGTTGCGCCAGTTGGGTTATCGGGATTGACAAAGATCCATAATTTGGCGTCAGCATTCTTCTCCAACATTTCTTGAAGAATTTTTGGGGTAACTTTGAAGTCGGTAGACTTATCCAAGCCCGTCAAATCAATGTTGAATCCTCGACGATGTATTGAATCAAAAAACAAACCAAAACATGGCACGGTCATCAGAACCTTGTCGCCTTTTTTATCGCCACCCTCTGAATTCAGCACTCTATCTAGAATAAAATACAAAACTTGGTGAATTGATTGGGTGAATAACGGCTTACAGCCATCTATATCAAAACCATCTTCGGCGTAATGACGTTTAACGGCATTTTGTAAATGCTCATATCCCTCCATGCTGCGATTTCTATAGCTAAGTGCGTAGTCATCATTGTTGCTCGGATAAGTTTCCTTCAGAATATTCCCAACTATTTCTGGAACTGGCCTCCCCGGAATCGAAGCACAAAGAGTAATAAAATTCTTATTACCAACGTGACGATTTTGCGGTAGCTCTTTTAGCTCCTTAAGATTCTTAGCAAAATCTGCGGTAGCGCAAACTACCTTGGCTAGTCTAGGAAGTGTTCTGCGCATAAATCCTGTAGCAATATTTTATATTTACGAAATTTCTCCTGATCTTGTCTCAAGTCCCCCAAAACCTTAACAAATACTTCCTCTGAAAAACTTGTGAGACATCCATTCAAAACCTCGATAATCTCAGATTTATTTGGCTCGATATCCTTCTTGATCAACTCAATCGACAAAATCGCCTTAGAAATTTTTTCCAAAACTTCAGTCGCAAAAAAATTATTTTTTAAAGATCCATTAAGCTCTGAATTCAAAACTCCGATTAAATTATCGTAAGCAATAGTAAGAAAATTTTCGATTTGCTCAATCTGCAAATAAGAATCTTCGTTAATATTCGTAGTGTATTTAAGAATGCTAAAATCACTTCTTGCCCTTCCCAATCTTTGCACATCGCGCACAAAATTATTCACTTTCTGCTCCATAGATTACCCTCGTTACCCGCGTCTGAATTTAGATGTGACTCGGTTAGCCGATTCTAAATTAACAAAAACTCTTAAGGCCACTTCTAAAAATCCAAATTCAACCCAGATCCTTTAGTTTTTGTCATAATCTTCTCACAAAACCAACCAATCTCTTCACCGTGAAGAAGGGTCTTGGGTTTTGACAGAAGGTTTACCCTGAGGACGTCACAAACCTCGTCCCAACAAACCTCCGCCGACTGATGCGCCATCAGTCGGATTTGGTGTTGAATTAGGAGTTTGCTGACTAGAGCCCCCTTCGGCTGAAGCAGAGCCTTTTTCTGCCTCTGTACTGGCTGCTCGAATAATTGCTTTTGCAGCCTCGTCCAAATGGACGCCATCAAGCTCATTTTCCGGATCATTTTCTGACAATTCAGAATTTGAACCCAGATCCGTCATTAGAATTGCGACAGTATCTCGCTAAGCCTTAATTCTATTAGCCTCGGGCGAGCACCGCACCGGAAAGCGTAGCATGCATACGCTGACGGAGCGGAGCGGAGAACGAGGTTAATAGAATTAAGGGTTAGTAGAG
>CAMBXE010000010.1 GCA_945871805.1 Rhizobium sp. Q54
GACGCGGCAATCCATTAAAGTAACTATTTCTTCCGTCTAAAAAACGCCGGAACGTTCAAAATGTCGTCGTCGAATTTACTTTTATTATTTTCTTCTTCCTCTTCGTCAAAAACTGTCGCGCCAAAAAATTGATTACGCTTTTTTTCAACTGCGCTTTTTGTTTCTTTTTTTGATTCTTTTTCTTGCGGAAGAGAAATTTCTTCGACCTCTTCAGCCTCGGCAAATTTTTCTTCGGCGAATGTCGCGGCTGACATAAATTGAGTAATTGGCTTTTCGAATTCTTCTTCAAGCTCCTCTTCGAATTCCTCAACTGGCTTACTCGCAACTTTTGACGAATTCATGAAGCTAAACAGGCTAAAACCCGAGCTTTCTTTTTTAGCCTTAGCCTTTGGCTTTACTGGCTTTGCAGCTATTTTTATTTCTTCGACAAATTCTTCACTTTCTAACTCAAAAAACTCTTCTTCTTCGATTATTTCTTCAGCAATTGGCTCAATTTTTTTATGATTTTGCTTCTTCAATCTAAAACTGCTTTCGCTGATTTCTTCGATTTCTTCCTCTTGTCTAACCGATGCTCCTGGGTCAAAAAAACTTTTTGTTTCAGATTTTTTTTCAGCAGCTCCTTCAACTCTGAATCTTGACGGTTCAAAGTTTGATTTTTGGGCGTCGCGCCTGAATTCTTCTTCGTCGATTCCCGTCGCCACAACTGAAATGCGAATTTTGCCTTTCATGTTTTCGTTGAATGCCGATCCAAAAATAATGTTGGCGTTTGCATCAACTTCTTTGCGAATTGCATTCACTGCCATGTCGGCTTCGAACAGCGTCATGTCTGAGCCGCCGGTCATGTTAACCAAAACGCCCTTCGCGCCTTTGATCGAAATATCGTCAAGAAGAGGATTTGAAACAGCAGCCTCGCAAGCAATGATGGCGCGATTTTCGCCTTCTGCTTCTCCTGTTCCCATCATCGCTTTACCCATCTTGGTCATGATGGTGCGGATGTCGGCGAAGTCTAAATTCACCAAACCTGGCATTGTGATGAGATCAGTAATACCGCGGACTCCGGCCTGAAGAACATCGTCAGCCATTTTGAAAGCAGACTCAAAAGTTGTGTGCTCGTTAGCGATGCGGAAAAGATTTTGATTTGGAATGACGATCAAAGTGTCGACGTATTTTTTAAGCTCTTCGATGCCAGCTTCAGCCGTTTCCATCCGATATCTTCCTTCGAAGTGGAATGGCTTTGTAACAACGCCGACAGTCAAAATATCACGCTCGCGCGCAAGTTTTGCGATTACCGGAGCGCCTCCAGTTCCAGTGCCGCCGCCCATTCCCGCAGCGATGAAAACCATGTTGCTGCCTTCTAAGAATCTAGCGATTTCTTCAACATTTTCTTCTGCCGCAGCGCGCCCACGATCAGGAAAAGAACCGGCTCCAAGGCCTTTGGTAACTTTTATTCCAAGCTGAATTCTGTTCGCCAAAGAATTGGACAAAGCCTGCGCGTCAGTATTCGCCGCGACGAATTCAACACCTTCAAGATTTGAACGAATCATGTTGTTGATTGCATTTCCGCCAGCGCCGCCAACGCCAAAAATAGTAATCTTTGGTTTGAGCAAATCTGACTCGTAAGAATCAATATTTAATGAGGTGTGCACAGGAGCTTTTGTTCTTCTTGTTGACTTCACGGGAGTAGGATTTTCTAGCATGAGAGTGTTGATTTAATTATTTCGTCTTCACGATTTATTGAGATTATTTTCTTTTCTTTGTCGGTCAGAAGATCAACAAAATTAAAAATATTTTTGGCAAAAACTTTACTCGCATCGAAAGCAACGCGTGATGGAAAATTTTCGTGACCGATGATTTTTATACCGCCGATTTCAACAATTTTTCCAACTTGGGTTAGTGCGCAATTGCCGCCATTAACCGCCGCAAGATCAACGATTATAGAGCCTGGCTTCATTGATTTGACCATTTCTTCTGAAATTAAAATCGGCGCTTTTTTCCCGGGAATTAACGCGGTTGTGATTACAACATCCTGATTTTTTATTGCCTCTTTCAGCAGCTCTTCTTGAAGTTTTTTATATTCTTCGCTCGTTTCTTTGGCGTAAACTCCGTCATTTTTTTCGTCGGATTTCACTTCAATAAATTTCGCGCCAAGGCTTTGCACTTGCTCTTTCGCAGCAGCGCGAACATCAAAAACACAAACAACAGCGCCAAGTCTTTTTGCAGTTGCGACAGCTTGTAAGCCAGCAACGCCAGCGCCAAGAATCATGAATTTAGCCGCAGAAATCGTGCCGGCGGCAGTCATCATCATTGGTAAAATTTTTGGCATTTCGTAAGCGGCATCGATGACGGCGCGGTAACCAGCGAGATTACTTTGCGACGACAGAACGTCCATTCCTTGCGCACGAGTAATTCGCGGAATTAGGTCGAGCGCAAAAGTAGAAACATTTTTTTGCACGAATTTTTCTTTCGTAATGAAAACAAGATCAGCTTTGGTTTTTGCGAAATCGACGTCAGTTCTTTGTACCGAAATAATTACATCTACTTCCGCAAGAATTGTTGAAATATCGGGAATAATTTGCGCCCCGGCTTTCACAAATTCTGCGTCAGAAATCGACGATTTTACTCCGGCTTTTTCTTCAATAAAAACTTCGAATCCAAAATTTTGATATTTTAAAACTAGCTCAGGAGTAAGTGCGACGCGACTTTCTGCTGGATGAGTTTCTTTAAGAGCTAAAAGTTTCATTAGTTAATGATTCCGATTTGTTTGAAGGAAGAGATCAGGAAAAATGAAATCGCAATCACGCCAATAACCATCCAGAAAGAATAATTGTAAATGTAGCCGGTTTGTAATTTTGACACGCGAATGGAAACAAAACGACAAAATGCTGCGGCGCCGTTTGGAACGCCATCGACGAATTTTACGTCGATGATTCTCCACAAGAAATTTCCTAATTTTTTAGTCGAGTTGACCCAGACAATTTCGTAGATTTCGTCGAAGTACCATTTGTTGTAAGATAGCTTGTAGCAAGGCTTGAGGGCAAGCGCTAATTTTTTCGGCAGATCGGTTTTTACTAAATAAAAAACGTAAGCGAGGGCGATTGCAATCACGCCGACAATCAGTGGAGAAGTTTTAACCAAGAATGGCGCGTGGTGAATTTCTTCGAGTAGAGAAACTTTTTCTCCGAGCACAAAAATCGCGTCGAAGAAAAAATTATCTTCGGCCGAAACCATGTGAAAAATTTTAGCACCGACAATGCCGGCAAATACTGACCCTACAGCTAAAAGGAAAAGTGGAATCAGCATTGAAATCGGCGATTCATGAGCGTGATCAAAGGTGTGTTTATCGGCACGAGTCTTGCCGTGGAAAGTTAAAAACAACAAACGCCAAGAATAGAATGCAGTCAAAAATGCCGCGGTGATTCCCATTGCGTAAGCCAATTTTCCGTAGGGCGAATGCGACATGAATGCAGCTTCGAGAATCACATCTTTCGAATAAAATCCAGCAAAAGGCGGGAAGCCGGCGAGAGCGAGTGAGCCGATCCACATCATCGCGTAAGTGAATGGAATTTTTTTCCACAAGCCGCCCATTTTTTGAATATCTTGTTCGTGATGCATTGCGTGAATCACGCTGCCTGCGCCGAGGAATAGTAAGGCTTTGAAGAAGGCGTGAGTTGCCAAGTGGAAGATCGCAGCGGAATAGGCAGAGAGTCCGCAAGCAAAAAACATGTAGCCGAGTTGCGAGCAAGTTGAGTAAGCGATAATTTTTTTAATGTCATTTTGAGTGAGGGCTATTGTCGCAGCGAATAGCGCTGTTGAGGCTCCGACTAGTGTCACCATCGTCAAAGCAATCTCAGAAAATTCGAAAATCGGCGAGCAGCGCGCAACTAAAAACACACCAGCAGTAACCATCGTTGCCGCGTGAATCAGGGCAGAAACTGGGGTTGGACCTTCCATCGCATCAGCAAGCCAAACGTGCAAACCGATCTGCGCCGACTTACCCATCGCGCCGATGAAAAGCAGAATGCAGATCGCATCGAGTGAGCGGAATTCAGCACCAAAAAGTGCAAATTTGTCACTCGTGTGATTAATCACTTCGCCGAAAACTTTAGAATATTCGACAGAGCCGAAGGTCAGGTAGATCAAGGCGATGGCCATGATTAAGCCGAAATCGCCAACGCGATTTACGACGAATGCTTTGATCGCTGCGGCATTAGCTGATTGTTTTTTAAACCAAAATCCGATCAGTAAATAAGAAGCAACGCCGACACCTTCCCAACCAAAAAACAACTGCACGAAATTGTCGGCAGTAACTAAGGCTAGCATGAAAAAAGTGAAGAGTGAGAGGTAAGACATGAAACGTGCGATCGACTTATCTTCATGCATGTAGCCGATCGAGTAAACGTGAACCAAGCTCGAAACGAAAGTTACAACGACGAGCATGATCGCGGTGAGTGAATCAAGTTTCAGTGACCAATTCGCCGTAAAATCTCCGGAAGAAATCCAGCTGATTAGAATAATATTTTGATTGGTTTTATTTTGGTAAACATCAGCGAAAACTAGAGCGGCACAAATCGCGGAAGCAATGAGCAGGCCAGTCGAAAAATATTGCGCAAATTTACTAATAACCCCTGGAGCAAATTTTTTTTCACCAATGCGTGAAAAAATTCCGGAAAACAAAAAGCCAAAAAGAGGAAGAAAAACCGTTAGTTTGAGAAGCATGATTGTCGTAAATGAGAAGAAAAAATTGAGGCGTGAAAAATTGCGAAATGAAAGAAAGAAGCAAAGAATTTTTAGTTATCTTTTTACGTCATCTTGAACCCAGATTCGCCATTAGAATTGCGACGGTATTTTTGCGTAAATTCGCAATGAGCAATGCTGAAGAATTCTGTAAGAAAAAAATTAGAATTTTCCAAGAATTGCCTTCGTTATTTTTGGATAAGAAGATCTCTCATCGAGCCAAATATCAACAAAAAGACGAGAAAGTTTTGGGTCAGAAATTTTACCAGCAGGTTCGCCGTTATGAAATATAATCACGCCTTGTGAGGGGATAAAAACAGCAATTTTTTCGTCACCTTTTTTTACAGAACTAAAGATTTTTTTAAGGCTTTCTTGGTAACTAATTTCTTCTTGTTTGCTTAATTCATTAAGTCGCTTGATCTCAGTAATAGACCTTTGCGCTAGGTCTTCTCCGCTGAAATTCATGTTATATTTGATGCAAATGGCGAATCTTTTTTCGTAGGAAAATCTCACTTCTTCTGACCAAAGCGAAATGTCGTAAACCTTTATTCCAAAAAATTTTAAAGTTGCTGATCCAACTAAAAATGATTGCTCGAATAACTCATGAATTGCTTCGGGAATTTTCGTAGAAGATTTTGACGGGCTGGCTAAAGCCAAGACTGGAAAAAAAAGCAGCCCAAGTAGAAAAAGTTTTGCTGAATGTTTCATGAAATTTTCTGTAATTCGAACTGCACAACATCAGTTCTTCTCGAGTTAAATCCCGCGATACAGTAACAGAGATAAAAGCGCCATTTGCGCACAAACTCTTCGGAAAAACCCAAAGCCCTCACCTCATCATATTTAGCGTCAAAACGCTCAAGCCAGATTGCGAGAGTTTTAGCATAATTGAAACCGAAGGCGAATTCACTTTTTACTTCAAAGCCATGATCTTTGGCTAACTTACGAATAACAGACTTTGAAGGCAGAACTCCGCCAGGAAAAATATGTTTTTGAATGAAGTCGACGCGATTACGATAATCTTCAAAAATCTGCTCATCGATTGTGATAATTTGCAAAACCGCTTTGCCTTTTGATTTTAAAATATCGCATAAAACCTGAAAATATTTTTCCCAATATTCTTTGCCAACGGCTTCAAACATCTCGATTGAAACCACGTTGTCATGCGGCATTTTTTCGTCGCGATAATCTTGCAATTTGATACCGCAAATATTTTCTAACCCAGATTTTTTTAAGCGATTTAAAGCGTAATCGCGCTGCCTTGATGAAATGGTTAGGCAGGTAGTTTTTCTGCCGGACTCAGCAGAATTTTGTGCAAAACCTCCCCATCCGCAGCCAATTTCTAAAACATTTCCAGCGTTAAGTTTAGACAAAATGCGCTGATATTTTTTTTGCTGCGCCTCTAACAAAGAATTTTCTTCATCCTCAAAAATCGCGCTGGAATAGGTCATGCTTTCATCGAGCCAAAGCTGGTAAAAATCATTGCCCAAGTCGTAATGCGCGCGAATGTTTTTTTTACTGCCTCTTTTAGAATTTTTAGTGAAAAAGCTTTTGAAGAAAAGCAATAAAGCCTGCAATTTTCGTGCGTGAAAAAAGTCTTCTAAAGCGTGAGAATTGAGCGTTAAAAATGTTAGAAAATCAGCAAGGTTTGAACTGTCCCAAAAGCCTTCCATGTAAGCTTCGCCCAAAGCGACATCTCCTCCAGAAATCACCCAATCCATCAGCCGATCATCTTTGATTTTAACATCAGCAAGCGGCCCAGAATTTTTACCGATAAATTTTTTAGTTAGGCCGTCGGGCGTTGTAACTGCTAGAGTGCCGTAATCACAATTTTGTAAAGCACTCCAGATTAGATCATAATTTTTCATTTGGTTATCGTAAGTTTAAAAGCTTTGATGCTTGGTTTAGGAATATATTTGCTGCCTTTGATCCAAATTTTTAATGCTTGCCAGTGAATTAAAAAAACTACTTTGAAGGTCATTAAAGGAATCGACAAAAATTGTTTTAGCAGCAAGAAATCGGAAGGCTTTACCTGCTTACAAATCACGCTGGTTAGAAGATTTTTTTGACCATGATCGGAAAAATAATTGATCCAGGCCATGACTTTTTTCTGATTAAAAATGAAGCGAAATTTATAACTTCCATTCACTTCAAAAAATGGCGAAACGTGGAAATTTTTCTTAGCTTCAAACCATTGATTAGGGCCAATTTGAGAGCCATCCTGATTGAAGATAAGGTAGTTGTGATTCTCGCCAAAAGTGTTGCTCACTTCAGCCAAAACAGCGATCAGCTTTTCTTTCTCATCAAGGCAATACCAAAAACTTACCGGATTAAACACGTAGCCGAAAACTCGCGGATGAGCTAGAAGAAAAATCCTTTTTGTTTGCTGGCTGAGATTCTGATCAGATAAAATTTTTCTAATCCAAAGTTCAAGACTTGAACCATCGCGCTTACCGTGATCTTTGTCGTAAAAACTAAAAATATTGAATCGATTCCACGAGAGTAATTTTGAGGTAATTTTGTGAGTTTTTTCGATGTCAAAACACAGGTAAAAAACGCGATAGGAAAATATGTTCACAGAAGGTTTGAGTCTTTTATGCCAAACATCTGCAAGGCAAAGTGAGAAGTTACTTAGCTTTGCCACGGCGCCATCACTCCCATTTTATTAATTGCGCTGAGTGCTGAAGAAATTCCGTCTTCGTGGAATCCATATTTTTGGTAAGCTCCGCAAAAATAGATGCGATCAACTCCTTGAATTTCTTGAATACGTTCTTGAGCGGCAACTGCTGCTGAATCAAAGACTGGATGTTCGTAAACAAATCGAGCAAAAATTTTATTAGAATCGATTTCTTGATTAGGATTTAAAGTAACAAAAAGAGGAAATTTGTGATCGATATTTTGCAGATTATTCATCCAGTAAGTTACCGAAATTCCACTCGATTTCTGACGATTATTTGCATAAACCCAACTTGCCCAAGCTCTTTTAGCTCTAGGCATCAAAGATTGATCGCGATGCAAAACTGCAACATTTTTCTGATAAGTAAATTTGGAAAAAATTTCTTGCTCTTGCGTGGTGGGATTTTTGAGTAATTTTAAAACTTGATCACCGTGACAGGCGAATAAAACCGAATCAAACTTCTCTTCACCTTTTTTTGATTTAACCACCAAGTAATCAGAGCGGCGCTCTACATCTAGCACAGCATCGTTAAGACTTATTGAATCCCCAATTTTAGCAGAGATTTTTTTTACATATTCGATCGATCCGCCATTAACGGTGTACCATTGCGGCTGATCTGCAACCGTGAGTAATCCGTGATTTTTAAAGAAGCGCACGAAACTTTGCGCCGGATAGCTCAACATAACTTCCAACGGACAACTCCAAATCGCACCCGACATCGGCAAAAGATAAAGTTCACGAAAATAAGTCTTCACACCTAAATCATCGAGCAAATTGGCGAGGGTGTATTCAGCGTTGAATGGAAGATTTAGAACATTTTCTGCCTTCTTGTTAAAGCGCATAATATCGCGCAGCATTTGCCAGAATTGCGGATTCAATAGATTTTTTAATTGCGCAAAAACTGTCGCCAAATTTGTTCCGGCATATTCAATCAAACCATCGTCAATTTTTGCCGCAAACGACATATTGCTCTTGCTGCAATCAACCAGAAGTAGCTCAAGAAAACTTTTTAGATTGGGATAAGTTTGATGATTAAAAACGATGAAACCTGTATCGACGGGGATTTTTTTATCGTCATAATCAACCGTCACCGTGTTGGAATGCCCGCCAAGGTAATCGTTTTTTTCGTAAAGTTTGATGCGATATTTATCGGCAAGAAAATATGCTGCAGATAGGCCGGATATGCCGGAACCAATGATGGCAATTGATGGATTTTTATTCATTGCGAAACTTCTTTTTGCTTAGCTGATATGTAAATTCAGACGATTTTTTTGGTGATAAAAAAGAATATTTTGTAGGGCAGAAGGCGCATAATCTTAAGAAAAAATGTAAACTTTTTTGGAAAGTGAATCTCGAAACACTTTTTCTTAAGTCCTTGCGATATAAGCTCTGCCGCCTCTTCAGTGGAAATCAAAAAGGGCATTTTGAATTTGTTTTGATCGGTCAATCTTGTTTTAACAAAACCAGGATTGATCACCGAAAGATCAATTCCGTGACGCTGTAATTCGGGATAAATTCCTTCGCAAAGATTAATCAAAGCAGCTTTGGAGGCGCCGTAAGCAAATGATTGCGGCAATCCACAATAACCTGCAACGCTGGCAATCACGGCAATATGGCCTGATTTTTGTTGAACCATTTGAGGAATTGCGAGATGCAAAAAATTTAAAAATCCGACCAGGTTTACGTCGATAATTTTTTTGGAAATATCGAGATCAAAGTTAATCGCGGACATTGGCTGGTAAAGCGCTGGGCAAAAAATGACCAAATCAATTTTTTGGAATTTATGCAAAATCTCTGCAAAAGATTTTCGAACTGAATCAAGATTAGAAACATCCAAAACGCTTACTAAAACATCGCCAAGCTCTAAAGCCGAAAGCTCGCTCTTTAACTTTTCCAACTTCTCAGAGCTTCTAGCCGAAATTACGACGTCATATCCGTCCTTATAAAATTTATGCGCAATGGCTTCGCCCATTCCATGACTCGCCCCGATTATCCAGCAATTTTTTTTCATTTCCTTTATTAAAAATTTATTGAGTACCTTAGATTTCTTATTTAAAGATTTGGCAACCTACTAATTTTGTAAATTTTCTCTTATGAAAAAGAACTTCATCAACTTACTTATCATTCTTACTGCCATGGTCACGCAATCATGTTCTGCGAAATCAGAAGTTGGATATTACAAGGGCTACGAAATTCCTTCTTACAAAGTTATAAAACAAGTTGGAGATGCTGAGTTTCGTGAATATGAATCAAGTCTAGTAGCAGAAGTTGAGGTGGATGGAGATCGCAAAGAAGCGGCAAAAGAAGGATTCATGACTTTAGCTCGCTACATTTTTGGCAAAAATATTTCCAAGAAAAAAGTTGCGATGACTTCGCCGGTTTCACAAGAAGAGATCTCCGAAAAAGTGGCGATGACAACTCCTGTGAATCAAATTTCTGAAGGAAAAAGTAAATGGCGAATCCAATTCGGCATGCCTAGACAATACAAGCTCGAGAACTTGCCGGCGCCAAAAGATGATCGAATAAAATTTAAGATAATCGAACCTAAGCGCGTCATTGCAATTCGCTTCTCTGGACTGTGGTCGGACAAAAAATTTAATGAGAAAAAAGAAGAATTGAGTCGATTTGCTGCTGATCATAAAATTTTAACCAAAGGCCTTCCAGCTTTGTCTTATTACGACGATCCCTTCACCTTCCCTTGGAATCGCCGTAATGAAATTATTTGGGAGATTCAGTAGTTTGGAAAATCAGCTTCAATCGATGAGCAAACCTAAATTGGCAATAATTGGTGCGGGCTTTTCTGGAATTTTTCTAGCACAAGAACTGCAGGAATTTTTTGAAGTAAAAATTTTCGAAAAATCTCGTGGCTCAGGAGGCAGGATGTCTACTCGCTACGCAGGAAATTTTACCTTTGATCACGGCGCTCAATATTTTAACGCTGAAAGCAAAGATTTTAAAAAATTTATCGATCCTTTTATCGCCTCAGAAGATGTCTCTTGCTGGAAGGGGAATGTAATCTCTTTTAAGAATAATGGCGCAGATTCTTCACGTCGAAGTGAGGAAAGTTATTTTGTGGGCTCTCCAAAAATGAACAGCCTTTGTAAAAAACTAGCCGGCAATCTGGATATTTCTTTAAACAGCGAAGTTGCTCCGATATCCCCTAAGAAGAGCGACGGATGGCATTTGAAAGATAAAAACGGTAATCATCTCGGTGTTTACGATTTTATAATTTCTACCGCTCCAATAGCTCAAACAAAAAATCTTTTCAGCACTCAGATTACAAACGATTGGGAAGTGGAAATAGCGTCGATGCTACCTTCTTTCGTAACCATGATTGGCTTTAACCACAGACTAAGTTTGGATTGGATTGCAGGAGAAGTTGAGCACGGACCAATCAAGTTAATTAGCTTTAATTCTAGCAAGCCCGGTCGCGACAAAAATACGAGCTGTTTTGTCATTATTTCCAAAGAGAGTTGGGCTAAGGATCATCTAGAAGAAGAAATCTCAACTGTTGAGAAAATTTTGGTAAAAAATTTTGAAGACCTGACGGGAATTTTGTGCGACAAAGCTGATTATATCAGCACCCATCGTTGGCGCTATGCCTTGTCCAAGAATTCAAAAAAAATTGAGCCATTTTTTGATAAAGCTCTGAGGCTTGGAGCAACAGGTGATTGGGTTTTGGGCTCTAGAATTGAGGATGTTTGGCTTGCCGCAAAAAAATTATCTGATTTACTAAAAACACAAATTTAGCTCACATAATCAACAAAAATTAGCTTCGGTTTTTAATAACCGGCAGCACTTGATTTATTGGAACCAAGTTAACGGAAGAGTTGTCAAAAATGGGTCATGCGCTTACCATCTTGACCAGAAAAACAAATCTTGGGGCCGCAAAAAATATTCATTATATGTATCCGTCCCTCTAAATAATGGGTTAACCTCTGGTAATCTCAATCTAACTAAAATCGACTTCAAAAAGTCAGATTTTTCTCAGTTTAAAATTCAACCCAGATCCGTCATTAGAATTACGACCGTAAGAATTCGTTGGCAAAACCATGATTAACATCTCGATGATTCATTTCATCGCTTCTTATGGCAATTATCATTTCTCGAAGAGTGGCGTCTTTAGGTAAATTCCAATATTTAATTGCCATTTCAGGAGCAGAAACATTTGCATGATTACCTGCGTCAATTTCGGCTAAATAGCTGGTATAACTTATTACCGCTTCTTCTTCAAAATAACCCACCACCCGATGTGCCGTTTTTGGCGAAATTAAATAAAGCAGAAAAAAAAGATTAAAGAAAATCCCCTGAACAATTAATATTAAGAGACGCTCTAATTTGCTTGGTTTTGCAATTTCAATGAACGCCATTAGGTGCATGCGTTCATTTTCTGCCTCATCTAATAAAGTTTTTATCCACCCTTTATCATCAGTCATGCGGCGAAGAGATTTTAGGTGCTGCAACAATCCTCCAACCATTCCAGGAACGGCCGCAACGGTTTCTAAAACAACAGCTCTATGTCCATATCTTTTGGCAAAAAAAGTATCCGCAAAAAAGCGTAACATTTTTACAAAACGAAATGCGCAATGATCTTGAAAACCATTTGGTTTTTGATGATTAGAAATATTTAAATCCGAACTTATTTTGTGATTTATTGTCATAATTTATTTAATTTCTAACAACATTTTTAGATTTTAAAGCCCCCAATCCGCCATCAACTCCTAAAACCTGGCCTGTAATCCAGCTATTTTTGGGATTTAAAAAAAACTCAATCGCTGAAGCAATTTCTTCAGCTCTACCAACCCTGCCAAGAGGATGCATTGCCTTTGAAATCTCTAAAGCCTTCTCGTTTGCAAAAATTTGCTTGGTTAAATTTGTTTCGGTCAGACCCGGAGAAACTACGTTGAAGCGTAAATTTTGGCCAGCATAAGTTGCCGCAGCTGATCTAGCCAATCCTACAATTCCTGCTTTTGCCGCAGCTATTGCTTCATGGTTAGGAATTCCAATCATTGCCGCAACTGAAGAAATCAAAACAACAGATCCGCCATTTTTCATATATTTTGCTGCGGCTCGACATACTGAAAATGACGTGGTTAAAGAAGATTCTATAACCGACGAATAATCCTCCTGAGAGGTTAGGTGAGCTCCTTTTAAAAGAAGAGATCCGCTTAAATTTACCACTCCATCTATTTCCCCAACTTTTTTAAAAACCTCTTCAGTCGCAGTAAAATCAGCTGCATTTAAAATAAAATCAGGGGAGATCTTCGAGTTATCGCGAGCAGTTTTGATGACTTCACAGCCAGAACTTTCTAGCATTTCAGTTAACTTCTGACCTATTGAGCTGCTAGCTGCGACTATTAAATAACGCGCCATATTTATTCGATTTGATTATTAAATTGATGTCTTTCTTAAGAATTTCTCAGGGCCTTATCAAGGCTTTTTTAAAACTTTCTAAACATCTTACTCTAGCGATTTTGTGATCGATCATTGGTTGGCAATAGTTTTTTGTACCAAGCTCTGGAACCCATTTTTTGATGTATTTATTTTCAGGATCAAATTTCTTGGCCTGGCTTTCAGGGTTGAAAATACGAAAATAAGGAGCGCCGTCGCAACCACTTCCAACAACCCACTGCCAACCTCCAACATTGCTTGCCAAGTCATAATCCAAAAGTTTTTCAGCGAAATATTTTTCGCCCCAACGCCAATCGATCAGAAGATGTTTGCTTAAAAAACTGGCAACAATCATGCGAACACGATTATGCATAAAGCCAGTTTCATTCAACTCTCTCATGCCGGCATCAACAATTGGATAGCCAGTTTTGCCTTCGCACCATTTTTGAAAATCTTGCACATCATTGTTCCACAAAATTCCGTCATATTGCGACTTAAAGGAAGATGTAGCCGAGTGAGGGAAGTGATAAATAATCATCTGGTAGAAGTCTCGCCAGATCAATTCATCGAGCCATTTTTCGCTTTGAATGATTGCGATGCGACAAAGTTGGCGGATGCTGACTGTTCCAAATCTTAAATGCAGACTTAAGCGGCTGGTGCCTTTTACAGCAGGAATATCGCGACTTGAGGCGTATTTAGAAATTATTTCCAAATCGATTTCTCTTTCAGGAAAAAGAGGAAAATCAAAATCTTCAAAACCTATTTCGTCAATTGTTAGCAAGGTAAAAGGCGCGCAGAATAAAAAATTTTTCTGATATTTTTCGCTAGAATAGGATTTTAGATAAAATTCATTTACGACCTTTTTCCACTTATTGGCGTAAGCGGTAAACATTGTGTAAGGCTTCTTATCATCTTTTGAAATTTCATTTTTCTCAAAGATCACGTGATCTTTAGCGCCTTTAAAATCAACGTTCTGCGATTTTAAAAATTCATGAATTTCTTTGTCGCGACTCTGGGCGTAAGGCTCATAATCGCGATTCGCAAAAACTTCCTTAACTTCATAATCAGCTAGAAGCTGAGCGAACACCTCTTTTGGGTTGCCGTAAAAAATTTTTAAAGATGATCCGAGCCTTTCTAATTCCGTCTTCAGGCGCGTCAGCTCTTGATGAATGAATAAGACGCGTGCATCTTTTTTGCTCGTGATTTGATCAAGAATTTTTCGATCAAAAATAAAAATCGGCAGAGTTGGAAATCCCGATTTTAGCGCCATCCACAAGGCGGCATTATCCCAAAGTCTAAGGTCGCGACGAAACCAAAAGATTGAAATTGGCTGCTTTAGTGACAAGGTCTAGAGCTTCTTAAACGAGATGGTTAGGGTGCCGACGCGGAAACCAAATTTTGTCATTTTAGAAACATTAATCGCTGTTTTTTCATCAACGAGATAGATCCAGTCGACTAAACGAATGTCGTATTTTTTACCATCGACATCAACTTTCAAAATATAGTCCATTTTCATCGCATTGCCATATTGCTCTCCTTTGGCAATTCCTACGGTGTCATGAGCTTTGGCCGTAAAATTATTATCGTCAGAAAGTATAATTTCCCAAACACGGCGGTCTTTCTTGCCGTCAGAAAAAACAAAATCTTCTTCGAGCTTTCCGTCATTTCCCTTCCAGCTTCCCACCATTTTTACGGTAAAGGTTTTAATCACTTCGCCACTGCGATTTTGCAAAATTCCCTGCGCCTCAAGCGGACCATTTAGATAGTTTCTAATATCTAATTTTGGTGAACTTTTTGTGTAAATTTTTGGATTAATTGAAGAAGAGCATCCAAGTAAAAGTCCTAGAGTCATAATGATTGAGATGGTTTTAAGTTTCATAAATTGGAAGTTTTTTAGCGACGTAAATAAGACTAAAAATCGTTAAAACTTTTAGAATACAGGGAAGTAGAGCGTAAAAAAAAGAGATGGAATTTTCGAACCCTGATACGGGGATAGAGCCAGGCTTATATCCCGCAAGCCCAAGAAAAATCAAACTGCTCGAAGCGGCGATCATTAAACTTAATTTTGTAACCAAGTTCCAGTAGGAAAAATAAGAGGAGGCCAATTCTTTTTTATCAGAAACAATTTTTGCCAAAAGCGTTGGGGGCATAATTAAATCAGCCCCTAAAAAAGCTCCGGAAAGAAGGCAAACTAAGAAAAAATAATTAGCTGTTTCTGCGGTTAAAAAATAGGCAAAAGAAAAGGTCAGAACCGATCCTGAGATCGAGAAAATCCATGAACGAATTATTCCAAACCTGCTTGCGAGGTATTTCCAAAGCGGAATGAAGCAGCAAGCTGAAATAAAATAAATCGACAAAAACCATCCAAGATTTTTTTCTGCTTGCAAAACATCGCGAACATAGAAGTTCAGGTTTGAGGCCGGAAGACTTACGGCTAAAGCATTCAAGAAAAAAATTCCCAAGAAAACCAAGAAGTTTTTGTCGCAAAGAATTTCTAAAAATCTGACTTTTGCGACATGAATAATTTTATTTTCTTCGATTCTAACTTTGCGAAAAAATCCAAAAACCGCCAACAGAATCAGGCTTACAAAAACAAGGCTCAAATCTCTATAAACATCATCGTAACTTACGCGAAGAGCGTAAATAAATATCGCCGGAAGTAAAAAGGCTAAAATCATTCCAAGCATTCCAAATAACTCCTTGAAAGAGTTCAGGAGTATTCTTTGGTGATCATTGCGAGCCATAATTGCCGCAAGCGATTCGAAGTTAATGACGGTAAAATTGAAGAAAGTGTAGGTCGCAAGCAAAGTGCAAACAAACCACAGAATTGAAAGATTTTTACTTAAAAAATCCGGAGGATTGAAAACCAAGAAGAAGGCCAGGCAAAGTGAGATTGAAGAGAAGTAGATGATTCTTTTGTGGCAAAATTTTTTCTGCGAAAGTGAGTCAGAAAAATATCCGATAAACGGATCTTGCAACGCGTCAATAATGCGAATGAAGACAAGTAAAACGCCAATTGTGACCAGGTCTATGTCAAACTTCCGGGCATAAAAATCGCTAATGTTGAGATAAATTGGAATCCCTACAAAAGCTAAGGGTAAGGCTAAAAATGAAAAATAGAAAATTTGCGATTTCGACAAACCAGCTCTGATCTCTGTAGGATTAATAGCCCCATTGCGAAACAATTCCATAAATTATCAATTTTTATTTACTCACAAATTTCATTCCTACCAGCCTCGAAGCCTTGCCTTTAAAGCTTAAAATGCCTTTTGAGTTTTTGATTGAGACTTTAACTCGGAAGAAAACGAATTGCTGAACTTTTGCAGGAATGACGCTTAAAGTAATGCACTTAGTAGCAGCGCCATCCCTACAAAAACAAGGATCTAGGGAAAATTATTCTACAATTTCAGAGGCGGCAAAAAAGAAAGCGATTTCATTCGCAGCATTTTCCAAACTGTCTGAACCGTGAACTGAGTTAGCTTCGATCGAAAGAGCGAACTCTTTGCGGACCGTTCCAGCATCGGCATTGGCAGGGTTTGTAGCACCCATGATTTCACGATTTTTGGCAACAGCATTTTCGCCTTTAAACACTTGTAAAACCACTGGACCAGAAATCATCGACTTAACTAGGTCGTTGTAAAATGGGCGTTCGCGATGCACGGCGTAAAATTCACCGGCGATTTTTTCAGAAAGTTGTACTCTTTTTTGAGCAACGATTTTTAGTCCGGCGTCTTCAAATTTTGCGTTAATTTTTCCGGTTAGGTTTCTTTGGGTTGCATCAGGTTTGATGATCGACAATGTCATTTCTGTAGCCATTTTCTGTAAAAGTTTAGAGTTGAAAAAAGGGCGCGCAAAGTAGGAATTGGCTCTTATTTTCGCAATCATCCAATTCCATTTTTTCAAACACCGAAAAAGAATTAAAAAAATAAATGAACTCAGTAACCCTCAGCAACTCAGCATTAGAGCGCATTCACGAGATTCAATCGAAAGAAAATAATCACGAAAAATTTCTTCGCGTTTCGATTTCTGGCGGCGGATGCAGTGGCTTTCAATACATCTTCGAGCTTGACGACAAAAGGCGCGAGGATGATTTAGAAATTGAAACAAATATTGCCGTCACCGACGAAACTTCCCTGCCCTTTTTAAATGGTGCAGAAATTGATTTTGTAAAAGAACTCGGCGCATCTTACTTTAAAGTTAGTAATCCCAATGCCAAAGCCAGTTGCGGCTGCGGTTCTTCATTCTCAGTTTAAAATGTCTTTCCAAAAAATTATTCTCGATCTGCAAAATTTTTGGGCAGAGCAAGGTTGTGCGATCTTACAGCCCATTGATATCGAAGTCGGCGCAGGAACGCTTCACCCAGCAACAGTTTTGCGCGCACTCGGTAAAAAGCCCTGGAAAGTTGCTTACGCCCAACCCAGCCGCAGACCTACAGACGCAAGATACGCCCAGAATCCAAATCGCTTGAGTCACTACTACCAATTTCAAGTTTTACTAAAACCCGCGCCAAAAAATATTAAAGATCTTTACCTACAAAGCCTTAACCTGATTGGTCTCGACACTAAAAATAACGACATTCGTTTCGTTGAAGATGATTGGGAGAATCCTTCTGTTGGCGCTTCTGGCCTGGGCTGGGAGATCTGGTTTAACGGAATGGAAATCTCACAATTCACTTACATGCAACAAGTTGGCGGCATTGAATGCGAAGTAATTCCCGGCGAAATAACTTACGGTTTAGAACGCATCGCCATGCATATTCAGGGCGTTGACAGCATTTTCGACATTAACTGGAACGGCCGTGAAGGCGCAGAAAAAATCACTTACGGCGACGTTTTTAAACAAAGCGAAATCGAAAACTCTGCCTTCATTTTGGAGCATTCAAACATTGAAACCTTGTTTAAAAATTTTAACGAAAGCAAAGAGCAGTCACAAATCTTGGCAGAAAAAAATCTGCCAATTCCGGCCTACGAGCAAGCGCTCAAAGCCAGTCACATTTTAAATTTACTCGACGCACGCGGAGCAATTTCTGTAACCGAACGCACTTCCTACATCGGCCAAATTCGTGGCTTGGTGAGAGCGGCTTGTGAGTTAGTAATAAGAGAAAATAAAAATGTCTAAAGCACGCTCAGAAACCCCGGCTAAGAACTCAGACATTTATGATCTGTTTACAGAGCACTCAAACCTTACCTTCAGAAATGTTGGTTCTTTACTGGATATAGCTTGCCGTGATTTCTCTGTAAACAGAGGGCAATTTCATCATATCGTTACCCTCGATGGAGAAGAGCTAAAAGCAGAGCTAAATGATTTTACTTATTCTTCAGAAGACAAAGTATCTTTACTTATTTGCTGCGACGGCACACTTGATGAAACACAAACCTATATAACTGGCAGTACTCACTGGGCGGCTTTGCATCTAAGAAAAATTGAAGGCAGCGATAAAAAAATCACCATTCAACCCTACTACATGGACTCATTAGGGGGAGACATTCCTCCGGTAGTAATCAAAGTTTTTACAAATGAGCCTGAGCAGAAATCATCAGCTCGACGTAAACTATCAAGCGTACCATCGAACTTATTAACGAGTATAGCCCTTGCATGCCCAGAACAGCTAAGTGGCTACAGCTCCGGGTATCACAGCGTCTTTAATCTGATTAGAGCGCATAAAGCAACTAAAGAAGAGTTAGTGGCTGAATCTCTGCCTAGAGAAACCTTAGAAATAGCAACAACAGCCGGAATAGCAGCAGCTCGAACTAAACTTACTGCGCATGAATTTATCAATCATTGCAAAAATCCTCTAGGAAAGATCTTCTCAGAAAAAACTTCGGATGAAAAACAATTAGCAGAAAAACAACCTGAAGCCTTTACTAGTAAAACCGAAGGAAAACCACCCGCTGCTAACAGCAAAGCGGCTAGAGCGGTGAAAAAATCGCAAGAGACCGAGTCTTTCGAGCTTCTAACAAGTTCAATCTACCGGGCATGGGTGGTGCAAGGCAAAACCTTCAAAGACAGGTTCGAAGAGATGTGGGCGATTAAAGATGCTATTCAAGAAGAAAAGAATCGACTGCCCGACGATCTTGATCATAATTTCAAAGGGTCACTCGCACTAAAAAAAATCGATCAATCTTGCAGAAAAATAATTTTTGACCTTGTCGCTCAACGAACATTTGAAACTTCTTCTCACGAAGAAGAAAACAAAGAAGCAGCGGCAGCAAGGCTAAAAATTAAAGAATTTTCAGAAGCTTTAAACAGCCTCAGAACCTTTGAAAAACTGGAGACTAATCAAAAAGATTTTCTTCGTATCTTCCCTTCCTTCTTGGAAATGGAGGAATTGCTTGATGGCATAGACGAAAAAATATCTACACTTAAAGCTAAGGCATGCACGGCACCACTGAACAAAATAAACCCGATCTCGAAGTTCGGATCATTAAAGGCAGCAGGTGCGACATCTGCCGAGTTGGAAAATTCCACAACACTTCAAAAAGAAGTAGTCCTTGTGCCAAGTGCAAGTTTCGCAACGCCACTGAAAGCTGGAAAAGACGCTGAAGGAAACGCTGAAGGAGACTTAGCGAGTAGATTACTGACTGGTAACCAAGGATCACCCCCCGTGAATCAAAAATCAGAAAAGAACCTTCCCCCCTTTGTCTCTCCAGTTCTTTTGCAAGAAAATAATTTATCAGGCAAATTATCACCGGATATCTTCGCAGATCTTAGTCCGTCGCCAATTTCAAAAATCTCTTCAGGCTCGTTAGTCGCCGGATCAGGAGTAAAAACAACTGTCAACTTGGATGGAAATGGCGATTTATCTCAAGTGCCTCATTTAAAAGATTCGTCACTTGTCGTCAAGGCGTTAGGCCGCAAGGTCGGCAGCCTAAGATCAGAAGTAGCTGTCGCTCAGGACCAGACGGCCAATGGCGGTGCTTTAAGTCCCGTATTAGCCCAAGAAAGTAAATTAAAAGAATTGATTTTAGGAGAGACCGCAGCTGCAGAAGGCGATGGTGGAAGCGAATTTTCTCCTAGAGCACTCATCACAGCTGCGGAACCACTAGAGAGACCTACTCTCACATTCTTGCAACCAAAATCTATAACAGATCAATTCAAAGATATTGAAGCTATGGACGAGATTAGAAAGGCAAAGAGGGCTGTAGAAAAAGCAGAAAGAGCAGAAAGAAAAAAATCAAAAGCTATAACACCAGCTGTTAACCCCACCAGCCCAGTCGCCACTCCTCTATATTCAACCAGCAAAGGGTTGAAAAATTATAAAATCATGACCACCTCATTAAGCACGAGTAAAAGTTCTTACAACCTAGCAAAAAACCCTTCGCCTCTCAAATCCGCGTCTTGGTGAAGGCGACTTGTGAATTAAAAATCAAAAACGAAATCTAAATTCAAGAATCTCGGTCTTTTCTTCTTCACCCCCACGAAAGTGGGAATGACGAGAAAAGGTCAAAATCTCAACTAAATAATTAACATGTTTGATCCAATCATCATCGTCGACATCATTGCCCAACTTAATCGCGTTCCTTATTTTGGATTGCTCACAATCGCCATTCTCGCACTTTATTTTTACAAAAAATTTTCGTCTATTTCGCATTTTTTGGTAATCACTCTTTACCTAGCGACCTGCGATTTTGGTGTTGTCTTTTGGAATTTTTACGCAGTTGCCGCGGTAACTTTCTCAACCCCATTCATGCGTCGCGTTCTTGTTACTGAAGCTCTCGTGAAACTTATCACCAAACTAAACCTTCTCCCAAAAATTTCTGAGACCGAAAAAATCGCCCTCACCTCTGGCACGATTTGGGTTGACGGACAACTCTTCTCCGGACGCCCAAACTTCAAATGGATCTTCGCTCAAAAATATCCAAAGCTCACTGCCGAAGAACAAAATTTCTTAGACAATGAAGTTGAAGAAGTTTGCAAAATCTGCGCCGATTACGACGTACAAGTTCTTCGCGACTTGCCAGAAAATGTTTGGAAATTCTTACGCGAGAAAAAATTCTTCGGAATGATTATTCCAAAAGAGTTCGGCGGGCTCGGGTTTTCAGCCTACGCGCACAGCTCGGTGATTCAAAAACTTTCTTCGCGCTCTGCCCCTCTCGCAATCACCGTAATGGTTCCAAACTCTTTAGGGTCCGCTGAATTATTAATGCATTACGGCACGCAAACCCAGCGTGATTACTACTTACCTCGCCTCGCTGACGGCCGAGAACTTCCTTGCTTCGCACTTACAGAGACAGCAGCTGGCTCAGATGCAACTTCAATCATTTCGAACGGAATTTTATTCAAAGACGAAAATGGCGAAACAAAAATTCGTCTCAATTGGAGCAAGCGCTACATTACCTTAGGAGCTTACGCAACCCTGATTGGCGTGGCTTTCCAGCTTCGCGATCCTGACAAAATTCTTTCCGACAAAGAAGAAATCGGAATTACTTGCGCCTTAATTCCCCACACTACACCAGGAGTTAGACAAGGCCGCAGACACGATCCGCTCAGCACTCCATTCGTAAATTCACCGCTGAACGGCGAAAATGTTGTTGTTGGTTTAGACGCAATAATCGGCGCCGAAGCCGGTCTTGGTAAAGGCTGGAAAATGCTAATGGAATGTTTGGCAGCTGGGCGTGGAATCTCGCTTCCTTCAACTGGAACTGGCGGCTCAAAAATGGTCGCGCGCGCAGTCAGCGCTTACACCGCAATTCGTCAACAATTCGGAACTGAAGTTGGAAAATTCGAAGGTGTCGAAGAAGTTTTAGCCCGAATTGCTTCACGCACTTACGCTCTCGAAGCCATGCGCAGCTTCACTGCTGGTGCAATTGATTCTGGTTCAAAACCCGCAGTCATAACTGCGATTGCGAAGTACCACGCCACCGAAATGTTCCGCCAAAATATTAATGACGGAATGGACCTAATGGGCGGACGCGGCATCATTCGTGGCCCGCGCAACGTTTTGGCCAACGCGTATTTTTCGACACCAATCTCAATCACCGTCGAAGGCGCAAATATTATGACGCGTAGTTTGATCCATTTCGGACAAGGCGCGATCATGTGCCACCCCTACGCCTACAAGGAAATCGAGGCTCTCGAAAAAGGAGATCTAAAAAATTTCGACAAGATTTTCTTCGCACACGTCGCCCATTTATTGAGCAATCTCGCGCGCTCAATAATTCTTTCACTCACTCGCGGCTACTTCAGAAAGCCACTTAAACGAGGAATAATTGCAAAGTATGAAAGAAAAATTTCTTGGTGCTCTGCAACTTTCGCCCTCCTCGCCGACATCGCAATGGCGCGCTTCGGTGGCAATTTGAAACGTAAAGAAAAAATCAACGGCAGATTCGGTGACGTACTTTCCGCAATGTACCTCTCAACCTGTGTCTTGAAAAAATTCGACGAAAATGGTCGTAAAAAATCAGACGAAATTTTGGTTGAACACGCAATCAAAGAGCAGTTAGGCAAGGCTCAAAATGCAATTGACGGTCTTTACCAAAATATTTTCGGCTGCTGCGGAAAATGGTTTTTGCTCCCTTTTGCAATGTGGTCGCGCTTCAATGCTTTCAGCTGCCCAGCCAATGACACCTTGGATCACAAGATCAGCAAAAGCTTAATTAAAACTGGCGAGTTTCGCGATTCTTTAACTGAAGGAATTTACGTCTCACAAGATCCAACCGACAATTTAGGAAGAATTGAAAATGCTTTAGTGCTTCACGAAAAAGCGGCGGAAGCGCGCGGCAAAATCAAAAACGCAATTCGTTCTAAAGTCTTGCCCCGCAAGCACTTAGAGGATCTCGTCGAAATGGCTCACTCTGAAGAAATAATTAATTTAGGTGAAAAGCATTTGGTTCTAACCGCAATGCACGCAGTGCTCGATGCAATGCAGGTGGATGAATATTCGCTCGAAGAGTACAAAAAGATTTAACTTTCCGCCGGTTGAGCGGAGTCGAAACCTCTGGAGCCTTATTCACCAGGTCTCGACTCCGCTCGACCGGCAAGAAGAATCAACCCCGCCACCCGCTTAGTCTCACACAACTTCTTCGGCAAAAAATTCTCTAACACAAAATTTTCAAATAACTTTCTCGCGTAATTTTGCCCGACTAATTCTTGGTGAAATATTCTGTGCTTCGCTGAAGAAATTTCCGCTTCGTCAAAAATGTAAACTGGTTTGCCAGTCGAACAACATTCTGAAATCATTGAAACTGAGTCACCAGTAATCACAAAAAAATCAGCGCAATTTAAAATCGCAAAATAAGGATTTTTTTCCTTCACCTCTTCCCAATCAAAAAATTGGCAATCCCCTGAGAGCCCTGATTTCAAGGCTTTGTTAAGCTCTGCTCCAGTTCTTCTGCTGTTTAAAATCAACAAAGTCGCATTCATTTTTTTCGCTAAATCTGCAGAAATTTTTGCTAATTTTTTTGCCGATTCCGCAGTGAATTTTGTTTTGTTCGACGAGCCCCCAACGAGTAAAGCAATTTTAATTTTGGTAATTTTTTCCAACTCAGGAAATTTTTTTGACTCGCTCGCAAGTCTCTTCTCGTCTACTCGCGTCAGCGCTCCGATTGTTGTAATTAAATTCGGAAATCTTTCTTCACTCACCTCGTCGTGTTTCGGCAAAATCACGAAATCAAATTTTTTAAAATCCAAATTTGGATTCATTATTTGAATTATTTTTGTCTGATTTTTTGATTCTTTTTTTAAGTGAAGTGCAATTGGCGCAGATCTTCTTCCGGCAGAAATGACAAGGCTTGGCAAGTGGCTGAGCTCAAGAATTTCTTTTCGTGAATTTCTAGTTAAGCGCAGCAAAGATTCGCTTAAAAAAACATTCGGCAAAGACGACAAAAAGCCGTAATCGAGATTAATTATTTTGTAACTCACGCTAGCTTTCTTGGCAATTTCTTCAGCAAGGCCAATTGCTTGTGCGGCAGTTCCCGGCCTTTTGTCAGCTAGAATTAAAATCTCATTTTGTAATTTTTTGCCGGTGATTTTCATCCGCCCTGAGGCCTTGATTTGATTGGTTGGGGAGGTGTTTTTAAAAGATTGTTTACCCGGGTAAACAATCTATTTTAACGCCAATTTTTGTCGCAAAATACTTTCAACATCCGGCGAAATAAATTTCGAAACATTGCCCCCAAGCCGCGCCACTTCTTTTACCAGACGCGAGGCAATAAAGTGATTTGATTCAGAAGCGGGAAGAAAAATTGTCTGAATTTTTGGATTAAGTTGTGAGTTCATTCCAAACATTTGGAATTCAAATTCAAAATCAGAAACAGCGCGAAGCCCGCGCACGATTGCTTTTGCGCCTTTCTTCTCAGCGAAGTCAACGAGTAAACCTTCAAATTTTTCGACAGAAATATTTTTAATCTGAGATTTTTTTACTTCAGATCCAATCATCTCGAGGCGCTCATCCAGCGTAAACAGTGGGTTCTTGTAATTGTCCTTGGCCGCCGCAACAATTAAATGGTCAAACAAATCTGCGGCCCGGCGAATAATGTCGAGGTGACCGAAGGTAATTGGATCGAAAGTTCCGGGGTAAATCGCGATTTTCATTTGAATCAAAAGTGTAATTAAACCAAGCCTAGCTTCGCATGCGCATCTCAATTTTAGCAATTGGAAAGTTCGAAAACTCTCCGCAGCAAACTCTGTTCAAGGATTATGCAAAACGCCTGAAATGGAAAATTGAGCTCAAAGAATTTGAGCTCCGGAATGCTAAAAATCTTGCGGTTTTGCAAATTAAAGAAGGCGAAGGAAGGTTGATTTTACAGGCGCTGCGGCCTTCAACAAAATTAATTGCACTCGACGAAAATGGTCAGGAATTTTCGAGTCAAAATTTTTCAAAATTGATTTCTAACTTTGGTCTACGCGGAGAATCTGATTTAACTTTTGTACTTGGTGGCGCTAACGGCCTGGCTCCAGAGATTCTTGAAAAATCTTCACTAAAACTTTCTTTGGGCAAAATGACTTTGCCGCACTTGCTCGCGCGGGTAATTTTAATCGAACAAATTTACCGCGCCGAAACCATTATTTCTGGGCATCCTTATCACCGAGAGTAATCTTCATTTCAGCAACGCCCTCACCTTCAGCGGCAATTTTTGCTTCGTAGCTGCGAATGTAACAAAGCGCGTTTGGCTTGTCTTCGCAGTAGTAGATTGTGCCTTGCAACAAGTAGTTTTTTCCGGAAAGCATTTTGGGCAATTTCACTTCCTTTTCCTTCAGCGCATTCCAATCAAAACTTGCGATTAGGTCGGCTTTAGCAGCGCCAGTCAGCTCAAGTAAATTAATGAAGCTCGGACCTTCTTCGTTAACTTTCCAACCGTCTTCTGGCTCAATTTTAAGCGGAATTTCTGCATTAAGTTTCACCGTTACTTTCTTAAGAGTTTTTAGATTCGGCAAATATTCCAAGAAGCCTTCTTTTGGCAATTTTAGTGGCGGCATTACGTCCAAAATTTCTGCGTTTAAATTGCCGCGATTAATCGACAGGACGCGATTATTGTTGGAATCAACGAGGTAAAAGCGATCAAGGACGGCAACGATTCCTTCTGGTTCGTCGAGCTGAAGTTTGCTGCTAGTGAAGTCACGCAATTTCTTGCTGGCAAAATCAAATTTACGAATTTTGTGATTGTAGCTGTCGACAATGTAGGCGCCGGTGTCGTCAACTAGAAGGCCCTGGGGATGCTGAAGCTTAGAATCTTTTTCAAGCAGAGTTTTTACTTCTCCTGCCTGATCAGCTACGCGAAGTGAAGAACTGAGAGCGTCAACAAAATAAAGCTTTCCACCAAAAGCTGAGAGGTCGGATGTTTGTGCAAGATTTGATGCTAACGCGGAAACAGTGCGAGTCTTTAGGTTGTAGGTGAGGATTTGATTACTGCCCGCATTGGCAATCGCGATTGTGTTTTTATTTGGAAAAAATTCGAGGTCACTTGGAGAGGAAAGATTGGCGTCTTTAGCTTCAGAAATTGAATCGATCACCTGACCTCTAACACCAGAGCCAACAAGGGTTTCTACGGTTTCTTCTTTAAAATTAATTACGCGTAGAGCGTTATTTCCGGAATCGGCAACGTAGAGATTTGCGCCGTCAAAAAGTAATCCGTGCGGATCGCTGAAGGCAGCAACTTCAAAAGTTCCGTCGATAAATCCATCTTTGCCAGAACCAATTTCGACAATGATGTCGCCGGTTAACGAGGTAACAACAATGCTATTTTGCGCACTGTTCGCAATGAAGAGAGCTGGAAGATGACGCGATTTGTAAGAAAAATTTGCCGTGTATTCGATCTTGGTTGGGAAGGTCAAAACATTACCAATCCTGTTGTAGCGCTCGAGCAATATTGGCAAAGGCTCGCGAGTGATTTTAGTTTGGTATTTTGTCAGCAGTTTTTTGACGTCGATTTTAATTTGCTCTAACTCATCTGGGCCGGAGTAAATTTTTTCCAAATTACCTTTTGGATTAATCAGCGCAAAACTCGGCCAGGTTTTAATTTTAAAGTCATTCCAAATTTTTAGCTGAGGATCGTTAACAACGGGAAAGTTAATGCCGTATTTGAGCACGGCCTTCTTAACTGCAGAGCTATTTGCGTCATTAACAAAACGTGCGGAATGCACGCCGATTACAACTAACTTACTACCAAAACGTTCTTCGAACTTTTTAATTTCTGGCAAGGCTTGGATGCAACTAACGCAAGAATAAGTCCAAAAATCGAGGAGTATTACACGGTCTTTAAAATCATCGAGCTCGAGTGGACGCGAAACATTGAACCATTCTTGATTCGGCTGAACAACCAACTTGGCAATGTCGGAATTTTTAAAATTTGTAAAAATAAACAAACGCGAAAACAGCGTAAAAATAATCCACAAGACAACTAAGGCCGTAGCAATGAGGAGAAGGAGAGACTTATCTTTGTGACTTAGTTGCATTTGGTAAACTGTGAGGAGGGGCTTGCCCCGATTCTTCGTGTCGAAGGATGTATTTAAAACACTAAAGCGCCACCCTTCTCCTGAGTTTGTTAAAGGATTAGGGTGGCGCTTGAAATCATTTTTTAGAAAACGATTTCACCATTTCTTGCCTTCTTTCTTCTGGCAACGCTTTCATCAACTCTTCTTTTGATTTTTTCTGAAGGTTTTTCGAAAGCTTTTCTTCTTCTGGCCTCTTTAACGACGCCTTCTCTTTGAGATTTTTTTCTAAAAGTGCGGATCGCCATTTCAAGATTTGACTTACCGTGAACTGAAACTTCCATTTTAATTTACCCCCTTTTGGTCTGTGCTAAAATTAATTATTAAACTTGCGGATCGATCCAAGAGATGTTGCCATCTTTTCTGTGATAAACCACGTTAATGCGTCTACTCTTGCTGTTTATGAAGACTAGAGCTGGAAGGTTCGCCAGATCCATTTTCATAATTGCTTCATCAATCGAAAGCTCTTCGATTTCAGTAGTTTTCTCAGCAACAATTTTGTGTGAATCATCAATTTTTTCTTCCACTTCTTCGCTTTCCATTTCGGCGAACACGTCATAATTGAGTGGAGGAAGTACATATTTCGTGGCATCAAGCGCTTTGTAATCTGGCTCAAGCGATTTTAACCCTCCGCCGTAACGACGATAATTTTTAATTTTACGTTTGTAGCGACTCAGCTGTTTCGCTGAACGTTCGCAAGCTTCGTTGAAAGCTCCGTAAGCATCTCCGGCTTCACCGTCAGATTTTACCACGATTCCACCTTTAACGCCTTCATTTACGATCAAGGTTACTTTGAAGATGTGACCATCTTTGGCAAAATGCACTTCAGCACTTACTGCGTGATCAAAATATTTTTTGACCGCTTTTTCTAAATTTTCTTGCACGTACTGAGTCAGTGATTGACCAACATCTGTATGTACTCCGATGACGCGTATTTGCATATTTGAATTAGTTTGAAATTTGATTGATTACATATTGAAGAATCCCGCCGCGCTTGAAGTATTCAACTTCATTACCGGTGTCAATTCCACAAATTAATGTAACTTCGCGCTTAGAACCATCAGGCTTGGTGATGATGCAAACAATGTCTTGTTTCGGACGAATGCTAGAAGTGACTCCTAAGACATCAATCACTTCATCACCCGTCAAGCCAAGAGTCTTGCGGCTTTCTCCTGCTTTGAAGATTAAAGGCAAGACGCCCATTCCGATTAAATTCGAACGGTGAATTCTCTCGAAACTTTCTGCAACTACCGCTTTAACTCCAAGTAAGAATGTACCTTTCGCCGCCCAATCACGAGAAGAGCCGGTGCCATATTCCTTACCCGCAAAAATCACCAAAGAAGTGTTTTTTTCTTTGAAGGAAATTGCTGCGTCGTAGATCGAAACTATTTCACCTTTAGAATCTTTAGTAAAACCACCCTCTTTAACTCCGCCGAGCATTTCATTCTTAATGCGAATATTGGCAAAAGTACCGCGCATCATTACTTCGTGATTACCACGACGCGCACCGTAAGAATTGAAATCTTTTTTCTCGACCCCTTGCGCGCTCAAGTAAGCAGCGGCTGGAGAAGTAGCAGAAATATTTCCTGCCGGCGAAATGTGGTCTGTCGTAATTGAATCACCAAAAATTGCTAACACGCGTGCAGCCTTGATTTCAGTGGCGTTGTCACGATTCAAATCGTCGAAGAAATTTGGTAAACGGATGTAAGTGCTTTTTTCATTCCAAGCGTAAGTGTCAGACTTCTCCACTTGAATGTGCTGCCAATCCTCTCCTCCATTGAATAAATCAGCATATTTTTTAGCGAAAGTTTCGCGATGCAGATGCTTTCTTTCGACTTCGTTAATTTCTTCTTTGCTCGGCCAAATGTCTTTCAAGAAAACTTTTGCGCCCTTCATGTCAGTGCCAATCGGATCTTGCGCGAGGTTGATTTTCAAAGTTCCAGCCAAAGCGTAAGCAACAACTAATGGTGGAGAAGCGAGGTAATTAGCTTTTACCAACGGATGTATGCGACCTTCAAAATTACGATTTCCCGAGAGAACAGCGCCAACCAAAAGATTTTTACCTTTAACAATTTCTTCAATTTGCGGATGAAGCGGACCTGAATTACCAATGCAAGTCGTGCAGCCGTAACCAACTACGTTGAAGCCAAGTTGGTCGAGATAATTTTGCAAACCTGACTCGGTCAAATATTCGCTAACCACTTGCGAGCCTGGCGCGAGCGAAGTTTTGACGTGACCTTTTACCTTCAGACCCCTTTCCACTGCCTTCTTCGCAAGCAGGCCTGCAGCCATCATCACCGAAGGATTTGAAGTATTTGTGCAAGAAGTAATTGCCGCAATTACCACGTCTCCGTCAGCTAAATCAGTATTTAGCTCGGGAATTAAAAATTTATTTTCGTGAATAGGTAAGCCGAGTTCTTTTTGAAAATCATCGTAAGACTTAGAAACATCTTCCAAAAATACTTTGTCTTGTGGACGTTTTGGCCCGGCTAAACTTGGACGAACGCTTGAAATATCTAGCTCGATCACTTCGCTAAATTCCGGAGAATAATTTTTGTGATCTTCAACAAAAACGCCCTGCTCTTTTGCGTATTCTTGGGCGAGTGCAACAACTTCTTCTTTGCGGAAAGTAAGACGCATGTAATCGATCGCCGTGTCGTCGATCGGAAAGAGACCGCAAGTTGCACCGTATTCTGGCGCCATGTTGGCGATTGTCGCGCGATCAGCGAGAGAAAGAGTTGTTAGAGCTTCACCAAAAAATTCGACGAATTTTCCGACCACGCCTTTTTTGCGTAGAATTTGTGTGACAGTTAAAACCAAATCGGTCGCAGTTACGCTTGGCTGTAATTTTCCAGTAAGTTTGAAACCGACAACCTTAGGAATAAGCATTGAAACTGGCTGGCCCAACATTGCCGCTTCTGCTTCAATTCCACCAACGCCCCAACCTAAAACGCCAAGACCGTTAATCATTGTGGTGTGGCTGTCTGTTCCAACAACTGTGTCGAAGTAAGCCGTGGATTCTTTTCTGTCGCCATTGCTCCAAACAACCTGCGCCAGATTTTCTAAATTCACTTGGTGACAAATTCCCATTCCAGGCGGAACAGCGCGAAAATTATCGAAGGATTTTTGCGCCCATTTTAAAAATTCGTAACGCTCAAAATTTCTTTCAAATTCGAGATCAACATTTTGCTTTAGAGAATTTTTGTCGCCGGAAAAATCGACCTGCACTGAGTGATCAATTACTAAATCAACTGCCACTAGGGGGTTAATTTTTTTTGGATCTTTTCCCATTTTTACCACCGCATCGCGCATCGCCGCTAGATCAACAATGGCAGGCACTCCGGTAAAATCTTGCATCAAAACTCGCGCTGGAGAAAAAGCGATTTCAATTCTTTTTTCTGGGTTTTTTACTGAATCAATAACTGCTAAAAGATGCTCTTCTCTAACCACTTCTCCGTCAAAATTTCTAACTAAATTCTCGAGTAAAATTTTTAAGCTGAAGGGCAATCTTGAAATATCGCGATTCAGTTTTTTTGCCGCTTGAGGCAAAGAGAAAAAATTAAATTTTCTAACCGCAATGTCGATTACGGAAGTCTCAATGAAGTTAGGCATTTTAGTTGGAGTTAGTTGCGGAGATAATCCAGTTAGGATTGGAAGAAGTGACATCGCGTTTGAATGTCCAAATATCAGTTACCTCGCTAATTTCATCTTTTCTACCAACGACTGTATTCCCGTCTTTATCAGTAATGTAGTTGATCTGTTTTGAGACAAACTTAACCACAATCGAAGCTGTATTTTCCAGCATCACCGCCGAAAGAATTTTTGTTTCTTTGATTGAAATTAGATTAGTCGTAATTGTTTTTTCCTCCGCTTTGCGCTGATTAATTACCGCTTCAAATCCAGTAAAAATATTTTCAGCTAGTAAGAATTTTAATGTCGGTGAATCCGCGCCAGCGAAAGCTTTGAGCACCATCTCAAAAGCATATTTTGCTCCGAAAATAAAAAATTCTGCAGTGATGTTACAGCACTGTAAAATTGGAATGAGATTTTGTTTTATAGTGCCGTCAAGTTCGGCTAAAATTTTTTCTTCTTCTTTATTTTCTACTGAAGTTGAACTCGCACCGACAACTTTTTCATTAACAACTTTTTCCTGCTGTTTTACTTGGGCGATGATTTGCTCCTGCACTGCACGCATCTGCGTTAATCTTTCTTCAATTTGTTTTTTTTCTTCTTCGTCAATCTTCCCAAACTGCTTGCTGAGTTTAAAAAAAATAAAAAAAGCCAAAGCGGCGAAGAAGATAGTGACCATGAATTTATAATAACTGTGATGTCTCTCGGCCGAAACCGAGAGACTGGGGCAAGCGACGGGGATCGAACCCGCGACCTCCAGAACCACAACCTGGCGCTCTAACCAACTGAGCTACGCCTGCCAAAAGATTTGCAACAAAAAACCCCTCGAAAGACCGAGGAGTTGATTCGCGAGGAAATTATTTTTGTATCTCACTTTGTCAAGGAGTGTGCTTGATGTAATTCGGGAATCTCGCTTGTCGCCCTCGCACTCAATACTATCACCCGCACTTGTTGTTGGGTTCATTTAGTTGCAAGCATTCCGTTAAATCCAGATCTGGGTTAAGATAAAAGGCTAAATTAAGTAATCGTAACTTCTGCATGGACCCCGCAACAAGTGCGGGGTGACACACTGAAGAGGGATGTGTACGAGGGACACACTGAAGAGGGATGTGTACGAGGGACACACTGAAGAGGGATGTGTGCGGGGCGACACACTGAAGAGGGATGTGTGCGGGGCGACACACGCTCAAGAAGGATGTGCGGAGTGACACGCTCAAGAGAGATGTGTGCGTGGTGGTGAATTTAACCCAGATCCGTCATTAGAATTACGCCATTATCTCTACTAACCCTTAATTCTATTAGCCTCGTTCTCTGCTCCTCTCCGTCAGCGTATGCATGCTACGCTTCCGGTGCGGTGCTCGCCCGAGACTAATAGAATTAAGGGTTAGCGAGATACTGTCGCAATTCTAATGACGGATCTGGGTTTAAGATTTGGTGCTTGTGGTGACAATATTAAAAAGGGCGCGCGTGGTGACGCATTAAAAAGAAGAGTTGGGCAATCTTACAATTTTTGGATCGCAAAAACTTCGAAATCTTTTTCGTCTTTTAACTTCTGAATCGAGTCAGAAAAACATTTTGCCGCAGAGATTGTTGTGATGTAAAAAACACGATTCATCAAAGCCGCCCGACGCATGCCGAAGCTACGAATAGCAGACTCGGATCCGAAACTGGTATTAATTACCACGTCAATTTTTTTCTCTTTGATCAAGTCAATTACAGTGTAGCCAGAATCTTGTTCTTTGTTAACTGTTTTAACATTTTTAATTCCGTTTTCAGTCAGAAATTTCGCAGTTCCAGAGGTTGCATAAATTCCAAATTCTTTCTTCTGAAATTTTTTGATGATCCCAACAAGCTCAGAATTTTTGCTTTGCGGTTCTACCGAAATCAGCACATTACCTTTGGAAATTTTAAATTTATTTCCTGCGGCAAGTTGTGCTTTGAAAAATGCGAGTTCAAAAGTTTTGTCGATTCCCATCACCTCACCGGTCGATTTCATTTCGGGCCCGAGCAGTGTATCCACGTTGGCAAAGCGGGCAAATGGCAAGACAACTTCTTTCACTGCGAAGTAATCTTTGCTGTAATTTTTTGCCTTTTCCAATTTGAATTCAGAAAGTTTTTTACCGACCATCAAAAGTGAAGCAATGTGCGCGATGTTGATCCCCGTAGCTTTCGCAACAAATGGCACAGTTCGCGAAGCTCTCGGATTTACTTCAATAATGTAAAGTTTTTCAGCCTTTACTGCGAATTGCACATTCATCAAACCAACAACATCAATAGCTCGTGCAAGCTTGATTGTCGCGGCCTTAACCTCGGCGATCATTTTTTCTGAAAGCGAGTAAGGCGGAAGTGAGCAAGCAGAATCTCCCGAGTGAATTCCGGCTTCTTCAATGTGCTGCATGATGCCGGCAACGAATACATCTTTGCCGTCGCAAAGCGCGTCAACGTCGATTTCGACCGCATCGTCTAAAAATTTATCAACCAAAATTGGCCCGTCTAAAATAAAACGTCCGTGAACTTTAATGTATTTGTCGAGGTTGGTTTTGTTGTAAATAATTTCCATCGCACGACCGCCGAGAACGTTACTTGGGCGTAGCACCACCGGATATCCAACTTTTTTAACCGCACCTTCAATTTCAGAAAGTTTGTGGCAAATCGTATTTTCTGGCTGCACCAAATTAATTTCTTGAAGAAGCCTTTGGAATCTTTCGCGATCTTCAGCGAGATCAATTTTATCATAGCTAGTTCCAATGATTGGAATGCCAGCGGCGTTAAGATGGCGCGCTAGTTTGAGTGCAGTTTGTCCGCCAAATTGCACGATTACGCCAATTAATTTTCCGTTAGTTTGTTCTTTGCGAATCACTTCAATCACGTGTTCCGGCGTCATTGGCTCAAAGTACAAGCGGTCTGAAGTATCGTAGTCGGTCGAAACGGTTTCTGGATTACAGTTAATCATGATCGTTTCGTATCCGGCTTCCGACAGCGTCATTGCTGCATGCACGCAGGCGTAATCAAACTCAATCCCCTGCCCGATGCGATTTGGACCACCGCCTAAAATTACCACTTTTTTCTTGTTGGTTGGATTAGCTTCGCACTCTGGCTCATTGATGCCGTCACCTTCGTAGCAAGAATACATGTAAGGCGTTGCTGACTCAAATTCTGCTGAGCAAGTGTCCACAGTTTTGTAAACCGGGCGAACGTTTAATTTCTCGCGCAACTTGCGAATATCGGCGGTTTTTTTCTTGCTAAGTTCAGCAATTCTTTCGTCAGAAAATCCAAGTTTTTTCAGCTGCAAAATTCCAAATTTATCTTTCGGCAAACCTTTCTTAATCAGCGCCGCTTCTGCATCGATGATCTTTTTAATTTCGCGCACAAACCATGGATCAAAGCCAGTAATTTGACAAATTTCTTCGATTGAAATTTTGTAACGCAAAGCCTGCGCGATACGCAGCACGCGGTCTGGCACTAGTTCTTGCAAAGATTTTTTGATCGCTTTTTGATTTTGCAGCAAAGTATTTTTTTCGCCAAAACCGTCAATTGGCGGCGGATTAAATCCGGTTAAACCAATCTCGAGAGAGCACAAAGCTTTCTGCATTGATTCGGCAAAATTACGTCCCATTGCCATTGCTTCGCCAACTGAACGCATTGCGCTCGAAAGAGTTGGTTTTGATTCGTTAAATTTTTCAAAAGTGAAGCGAGGAATTTTAGTTACGACATAATCGATAGTTGGTTCGAATGAAGCCGGAGTAACTTTGGTGATGTCGTTTTGAATTTCATCGAGCGTGTATCCAACTGCTAATTTTGCGGCAATTTTAGCGATTGGAAATCCAGTTGCTTTTGACGCTAGCGCTGAAGAGCGCGACACGCGAGGGTTCATCTCGATTACAACTAATCGACCATCTTTTGGATTAACTGCGAATTGTACGTTTGAACCGCCGGTTTCAACGCCGATTTCGCGCAAGACGGCAATCGAAGCGTTACGCATTTTTTGATATTCCTTGTCGGTCAAAGTCAAAGCCGGGGCAACGGTGATTGAATCACCAGTATGAACACCCATCGGATCAACGTTTTCAATCGAGCAGACGATGATCGCGTTGTCTTTACGATCGCGGATTACTTCCATTTCATATTCTTTCCAGCCCAGAAGCGACTCGTCGATTAGAACTTCATGTGTTGGTGAGATATCGAGCCCGTAAGCCACGATTTCTTTAAATTCTTCTACTGTGTTAGCAATGCCGCCGCCAGATCCGCCAAGGGTGAAGGAAGGACGAATAATCGCCGGCAAACCAACTTTTTTCAGCGCCTTCATCGCATCTTCCATTGAATCGACGACAGTATTTCTGGCCACTTCAAGACCAATCTTGGCCATCGCGACGTTGAATTTTTTTCTATCTTCAGCCTTCTCTATCGCCTCTGGATCAGCGCCAAGCATCTTTACGCCATATTTTTTAAGCACGCCATTTTTGTGCAAAGCCAACGCACAGTTAAGCGCGGTTTGTCCACCAACGGTTGGCAGAACTGCTTCTGGCCTTTCTTTCGCAATAATTTTTTCAACCGCTTCGGGAGTGATTGGCTCGATGTAAGTCGCATCCGCCATTTTGTGATCAGTCATGATCGTGGCAGGATTTGAGTTCACCAAGATCACTCGATAACCCTCTTCCTTCAATACTTTGCAGGCTTGCGTTCCCGAGTAATCAAACTCGCAAGCTTGGCCAATGACGATTGGACCAGAGCCGATTACTAGAATTGATTTAACGTTAATTTTTGGCATTTTTGTTAAAGTTAAGATTGGTCATCGAATTCGTTAATAGATGGACCCCGCAACAAGTGCGGGGTGACAATTGAAAGCCCGAAGTAACAATTGAAAGCCCGAGGCAGCAATTGGAAGCCTGGGGTAACAATTGGAAACCTGGGGTAACAATTGGAAGCCTGGGGTAACAATTGGAAGCCTGGGGTAACAATTGAAAGCCTGGGGCAGCAATTGGAAGCCCGAGGCGGCAATTGAAAGCCCGGGATAACGATTGGAAGCGCCCACCCCCAACTGTCACCCCGCACTTGTTGCGGGGTCGATCCTCAGTCGAAGAAATTGTTATTTTTTTGTCTTCTTAATCAGTTCAATGAATTGCTTAAAAAGATATCTACTGTCGTGCGGGCCGGGAGAGCTTTCCGGATGATATTGCACAGAAAAAGCTGGAGAATTTTTTAGACGAATTCCTTCGATTGTTTTGTCAAAAAGCGAGATGTGAGTTATTTCAACATTAGCTAAAATTTCTTGAGGAATTTTTTTATCCGAAACGCAAAAGCCGTGATTTTGACTGGTGATTTCAACCACACCGGTCAGCAAATTTTTTACCGGATGATTAGCACCACGATGACCTTGAAACATTTTTAATGTTTTTAGTCCAGCCGCGAGTGACAAGAGTTGATGCCCCATGCAAATTCCAAAAATCGGTAATTTATTTTCGAGAATTTTTTTGATTACTGGCACCGCATATTTTCCAGTGGCTTCAGGATCCCCGGGGCCGTTTGACAAAAATACCCCATCTGGTTTGTGCTTCATAATTTCAGCGAAAGATGATTTCGCTGGCAAAACAACAATCTTGAAACCGTGATCTGCGAGGCAGTTTAAAATGTTTTCTTTCACGCCGTAATCGATCACTACAACTTTGTAACCGTGAGAAAATTTCTGCGTTTCAACTTTAGCGAAAGGAATAGTTTTCGTTTTCCAGCTGTAAGATTTTTTTGTTGAAACGACCGAGCAAAGCTCTGCACCACTTAGGTCGGGAAGTTTTTTAATTTTGTCTGCGAGTTTTTTTGTATCGATTTCTTTGCCTTCAGGGAAGTAAGCGATGATCACATTTCCTGCGCCTTTTATTCTGATGTGACGAGTGATTGCGCGAGTGTCAACGCCGCAAATTCCGGTTAATTTATTTTTTAGTAACCAGGAATTTAGTGAGCCTTCGCTACGAAAATTTGAATCGAGAGTAATGTCTTCGCGAACCACTAAACCGTAAGCGAAAACTTTTTGCGCTTCAGCGTCATCCATGTTGCAACCAACGTTACCAATGTGCGGGAAGGTGAAATTGATGATTTGCCCGGCGTAAGATGGGTCGGTTAAAATTTCTTGGTAGCCGGTGATTGAAGTGTTGAAACAGATTTCGCCAATCGCCTCACCTTTCTTGCCTATTCCTTTACCCAAAAAAAAACTGCCATCTGCGAAGCAGAGGACAGTATTTAAGTTTTTGTTAGATTTTAACTTCATTTCAAAATTTTGTAGCGGACCCCGCAACAAATGCGGGGTCACACAGTGACAGGATTAGTTATTGTAGTACATTTCAAATTCCACTGGATGTGGCATTTGCTCGTAACGCTCAACTTCTTTCATTTTTAAAGAGATGTAGGCATCGATTTGTTCGTTAGTAAAAACATTGCCAGCAAGCAAGAATTCACGATCCTTGTTGAGTGCATTTAATGCATCACGAAGTGAACGAGAAACTGTTGGGATCTTCTTCAACTCTTTTTCTGGAAGATGGTAAAGATCTTTGTTTCTTGGTTCGCCTGGATGAATTTTATTTTTCACACCGTCGAGTCCGGCCATGAGTAGAGCGGCGCAAGTTAGATAAGGATTGGATGCAGGATCTGGAAAACGAGTTTCAATTCTGCGCGCTTTTTCATTAGTAACGTGCGGAATACGAATTGAAGCGGAACGATTTTTTGCTGAATAAGCCAAAAGAACAGGAGCCTCGTAACCAGGAACCAAGCGCTTGTAGCTGTTTGTTGTCGCATTAGAAAAAGCGTTGATTGCTTTTGCATGCTTGATGATTCCACCAATGTAAAACAAAGCTAATTCTGACAAATTCGCGTGATCATTTCCTTGAAAAAGATTTTCACCATTTCTCCAGATTGATTGGTGAACATGCATTCCCGAGCCGTTATCAGCAAAGATTGGCTTAGGCATGAAGGTCGCAGTTTTGCCGTAGGCTTGGCAAACATTGTGAACAACATATTTGAACTTTTGGATATTGTCTGCAGTGCCCGTTAGAGTGTCATATTTAAAACCAATTTCGAATTGCGAGTTCGCAACTTCATGGTGATGCAACAATGGAGTTAGGCCAACTGCGCGCATGGTTTCAACGATTTCAGAACGAAGATCTTGTCCAGAATCAAGAGGGGTTGAATCGAAATAAGCGCCTTTAATTGAAGATCTGCGTCCAAGGTTTCCACCTTCGATTTTTTTACCTGAATTATGCGGAGATTCTTCCGAGTCAATTGAGTAAGAACTTCCGTGAGTGCCCGTTTGGTAACGAACATCATCGAATACAAAAAATTCTGGTTCCGGACCAAAATAAGCAACATCACCGATTCCGCTTTGCTGCAAATATTCTTCAGCTTTTTTTGCCGTGTTACGTGGATCGCGATCGTAGCGCTCGCCAGTTGTTGGCTCAAAAACATCGCAGATCAAAACAAGAGTTGAGTGAGTTGAAAACGGATCAAGAAAAGCAGAATCAAGCTGCGGCATCATGATCATGTCTGACTCGTTAATTTCTTTCCAAGCGCCCACTGATGAGCCGTCGAAAGCAACTCCTTTGACTAACTCTTCTTCGCCAACTGCATCTGCGCAGTGAGAAATATGTAGCCACTTTCCTGAAAAGTCAGAGAAGCGAAAATCAACAAACTTAATGTCGTCTTGTTTAATTTTTTCTAGGATGGCCAAGACCGTTAGGGAATCTTTTGCAGCCGAAAAAGCCCCAAGGGGAAAAGTTTTTGCTTTACTCATGATTTAAAACCTAAAAATATTTGGAGAGACGTTGGGAGGAAAGACACAACTAAACAACATAACCCGACATATTTTTCGGGCACATTTTCAGTCGCGCTCGGGGAAGTTAAATTAAAATTACCTCGCGTAAAATCAAAACAATAATGAATAAAAAAACTAAAAAAATTTTACTCGGCTCTGCCGTTGCTTTCGTCATTTTTTTTGGCGCGATGTTCACCGTCGATCAAAGACAACAGGTTTTAATTTTACAATTTGGTGAGCCGATCCGCACAATTAATAGCCCCGGCATCAAGTTTAAGATCCCACTTATTCAAGACGCAGTTTTCTTCGACAAGCGCATCATTGATTTAAGTATTGCCGAACAAGAAGTGATCGCCTCCGACCAGAAACGCCTAATCATCACCGCCTTTGCCAAATACCAAATTATTGATCCGCTAAAATTTTACACGACAGTCGGAAATAATTACGGTCTTTCGAGTAAGCTCTCCGGCATTCTAGATTCAAGCCTGCGTCAAGTTATTGGTGAAGTTACTTTGAGCGAATTACTCACCGAAAATCGCGGTGACGTAATGAAAAAAATTAAAGAAGTAGTCAGTACATCGTCAGAAATTTTCGGCATTAAAATCGTTGATGTTCGCATCATGCGCGCGGACTTACCAAAAGAAAATTCCGACGCAATTTACGCCCGCATGCAAACCGCACGCGAAAAGGAAGCGCGCGAAATCAGGGCTAACGGCGCAGAAGAAGCACAAAAAATTCGCGCTGAAGCTGACAAAGAAAAAACGATTATTCTTGCCAACGCCAAGAAGGGATCAGATTTAACCCGAGGAAGTGGCGAGGCAGAAGCAATAAAAATCTACGCCTCATCCTTTGGTCGCGATCCAGAATTCGCTGATTTTTATCGCTCAATGATTGCTTACAAAACCGCTTTCCAGCCTGAAAAAACCAAGATGATAATTTCGCCAGACAGCGAATTTTTTAAATATTTTAACGGCGCTAAGTAGTACTAAAAAATATGAAGCAGCTCATTCTAATCATTGCCCTCACCCTAATCTCTTCGCAGGTTTTTGCTGAAAATAAAAAAGCCGTAGAAGTGCCGCCAAAACCAATCGTGATGACAAGTTTTGCCGATGTTGTTGAGGACTTAATTCCAACAGTCGTCAATATTTCTGCGATTCAAGAAGTGCAAACCGGCAATGCCAGTGTTGATCAAATCGTTCTTGGCGAATTACCAAAAACTCCGCTCTTCGACGATCTTCGTAAACAGCTCGAAGAGCAATTTCGCAGCAATGGCTCAAAGAAAAAAGTCTCTTCGATCGGCTCAGGTTTTATCGTTTCAAAAGATGGTTTTATCGTTACTAATCATCACGTGATTGAAGAGGCCGATGAAATTACCGTGGGTCTTGATGACGGCTCAAAATACAAAGCCAAAGTAGTTGGCATCGACAAAAAAACCGACATCGCTTTGCTAAAAATTAATCCAGAAAAAGAGTTGAAGGCGGTGAAATTTGGCGACTCAACTAAGGCGCGAATTGGCGACTGGACAATCGTCGTTGGTAATCCTTACGGCCTTGGTGGATCGGTCTCCGTCGGTATTGTTTCTGCGCGCGGTCGCGACATTAATAACGGCCAAACTGATGATTTTATTCAAACTGATGCAGCAATAAACAAAGGAAATTCCGGCGGCCCAATGTTTAACAGTAAGGGCGAAGTGATTGGCATGAGCACTGCGATCTTCTCACCTTCTGGTGGAAATGTTGGCATTGGTTTTGCCACCCCATCTTCAAATGTTGCACAAGTAATCAGACAGTTAAAAGAAAGTGGTGAAGTTACACGCGGCTGGATCGGCATCTCTGTGCAAGATGTTCCAGGGGATATTGCAGAATCAATGAAATTAGAAAAAGCGCGCGGCGCATTCGTCATCGACACAGTTAAAGGCGGTCCGGCAGACAAGGCTGGAATCTTACCCACCGACATCATTTTAAAATTTCACGATCAAGAAATTGACGAAATGAAGCTCTTACCAAAAACAGTTTCGCAATATCCAATCGGCAGCAGCGCGAAGGTTGTGGTTTGGCGCCAAGGCAAAACTAAAACTCTCAAAGTGAAAGTTGAAAAGATGCGCGCAGAAACAATCAAAACTCCCGAAGCAAAAATTTTAGAAAAAAAACAACTTCTTAAACCCGCTGGACAGCTGCTTGGGCTTGGTCTTGCTGAGTTCAAAAGCAAAATCAAAAAAGATAAAAACGAGTTAAATATCGAAGGTATTCTTGTTGTTGAAATTAATCCAAAATCAGAAGCGGCCGGAAAAGGCATGTTGATTGGCGACATCATTATTTCAGTGAATCAAACACCAATTACATCGATTGACCACCTCAAAGAAATCATCGAAGAAACCGTTAAAACAACTAAAAAACTTTTTGTCTTTGCGAAGCGTGGAGGCGTTAATTACGCGGTTGTACTGGGCGTTGGAAATTAAGACATCGCCGACACTTCTCCCTCTTTTTGACACGCCACCCCTTGCGAAGCCTTTGTTTTAGAGCATCGCGAAAAAAAGATGAATTTTCTTCGCCGAAGAAAATTAGATTAATGAACAAGCTGACAAAGCGGAGCAGAGAAAATTAAGAATTAGCAGAGGGTGTTAATGGCGCGATTTTAATGAGAAATCTGGGCTGAAGATAATTTCTTTTTACTCACGTTCCACTTCCAAAATCTTTCTTGAAATTCGCAGCGCTGATAAAATTTCTTCAAGGTGATCCAAACTCTTAACCTCAAGATCAATCGCCATTTCAAAAACATCAGCTGAACGGTTGGTAGTTCTGATGTGAGTAATGTTAACCTGCTTCTTAGCAATGATGCTGGTGACATCGGCAACACCTCCACTTTTATTCTCGACAACAACCCTGATTCTGCAGGCATAAAACTCGTCGCCAATTTCATCTTCGCTCTTCCAGCAAACATCGAGAATGCGCTGTGGCAGAAGCACGAGGTTTTTTAGATTGTGACAAATTTGACTGTGGATCGTCACGCCAGTTCCGGTATTAATAATGCCGATGATTGAATCTCCTGGGATCGGATTACAGCAGCCCGCGTAATGCATCGCCATGCCCGTAACCAATCCTTCGATCGCCAAGGAATGGTCGGATTTTCTTTTTTTCTCGTCGATATTTTTTGGCTTACTCAACTTGTTTTCTTCGCGAAAATCTGGGTAAACCGCCTTCACTACATCTTGACGCAAAACCGCGCCCTCTGCGACTTTAACACATAAATCAGCAACAGATTTTTTGTGAAAATTTGCTAAAGTTTTTTCTAAAATCTTGTCGCTGATTTCAAGATTTCTTGCCGCAAAAAATTTATTTAAAATCGCTCGACCTAGCGCCTGATATTCATCAAATTTTTCGTTGCGAATAAAATGTTTAATCGCCGAACGCGCCTTGGAAGTGTTGGCAAATTGCAACCAATTCGGCGAAGGCTTAGCATTTTTTGAAGTAGAAATTTCAACTTGATCACCATTCTCGAGCCTTTGTCTGAGCGGTACAATCGCACCATTTATTTTTGCCGAAATGCAGCCATTGCCAATTCCAGAATGCACGGCGTAAGCAAAATCAATCACCGTTGCACCGAGTGGTAAATTAAAAATATCACCATTCGGCGTAAAGCAAAAAACCTCATCCTTGTGCAGCGAAAGTTTGTAATCCTTCATTGCCTCAGCCGAGCTTTCGGCATTTTCAAAAAGACTGATGAGCTCACGAATCCAGAGATATTGATTATTCTCTCTACTTGTTTTTGTAACGGAGCCTTTCGCAGCTTTACCAAATCTTTCTTTGTAGTGCCAATGAGCTGCAACCCCTAATTCCGCAATCTCGTGCATGCTGTTGTCGCGAATTTGGATTTCGATTTTTTTGTTGAATGGGCCAAGAATTGCCAAATGCATCGACCGGTAACCATTCTCTTTCGGCGTACTAATGTAATCTTTGAAAGTACCCGGAATCATGTTGTAGTGCGAGTTGACGATCCCAAGCACGCGGTAACATTCAGCAATATTTTTTACGACAATGCGAAAGGCCATGATGTCGTGCAAATTGTGGAAGCCGATATTTTGCTTCTTCATTTTCAGCCAAATCGAGTAAGGTTTTTTTTCGCGACCAAAAATTTCATGCTCAACATTTTCTGCGCACAAAACGCGCTCGAGATCTTCAAGAATTTTGTCGACGAGATTTTTATTTTTTTCCCGTAACTCGTTGAGCTTTTCAATTATTTGACTGCGCGCTTCGAGATCTAAAATTTCGAAAGAGAGATCTTCTAATTCATCCTTGATTTTATTGAGCCCGATGCGTCCAGCGAGCTGCGCGTAAATCTCTAAACTCTCGCGCGCTTTCTTAATTTTTTTTTCTTGCGACGGCACATAAAACATCGTGCGCATGTTGTGCAAACGATCCGCTAATTTGACGATTAACACGCGGATATCTTCCGACATCGCCAAGGTTAATTTACGAAAACTTTCAGCAACGCCCTCGTTAGTTGGAACAGATTCAATCTTACCGAGCTTAGTCACGCCATCAACTAGCCTGGATATTTCTTCGCCAAATTCTTTTTCGATTTCAGAAAGAGTGACGTCAGTATCTTCAGCAACATCGTGCAGCAGCGCGGTTACGATTGATTCTTGATCAAGTTTGAGTTCAGTTAAAATTTCTGCGACAGCGACGGGATGAGAAAAATATGGATCGCCCGAGTGGCGCTTCTGACTGCCGTGAGCATCCTTAGCAAAGATGTAGGCTTTTTGAATGAGGGCTTCGTTGAGATTCGGGTGGTAGGAGCGAAGTTTGATGATTAATTCGAGACAGGAGAGCATGTAATTTTACACCTCCCTGAGCCCCATGGACTCAAGGACGGCGGAAATATTGACTAATCGTCAACTTGAATATTTTCGCTAACGAACGTGTTATCTTTTAGTTCGATGTTTGATTCAGATTCTTCTTGAATGCTTTCAACAACTTCATCGCTAGACGAACCAACAACTTCAATGAGGCCGCGATTTCTAATGGTGCGAGCGACGCTTCTTCTAACCGCATCAATGTCGATTAAGTTTTCAGCAATTTCGCGAAGTGCGATTACTGCTGGCTTCTCGTTGCGATCAAGCATTGTCGGCGCGCCAGACAAAATGCTTTTGGCGCGATTGCTCGCAATCAAACAAAGTTCAAAACGATTTGGAACGACTGTAACACAGTCTTCAACTGTAATTCTTGCCATTGCTTTGGGGGGATTTTAGATTAAGGAAAGAGGCGCGCGAACCTACATCAGCGCCGCTTTGCAAATCAACTAAAAAAATGACAATCACAATTCACTCTGCTGACGATTTCGTCAAAATGCGCGCTGCCGGCCGTTTGGCGTCGCAAATCTTAGATTTTGTAAAACCATTTGTTGAGGCAGGAACAACAACCGACGAGCTCAATAAACTTTGTCACGACAAGATTGTCGCAAGTGGCGCAATCCCTGCCCCACTTAACTACAAAGGCTTTCCAAAATCGATTTGCACTTCAGTTAATCATGTTGTTTGCCACGGAATTCCGAGCGAAAAACCTCTGCGTGACGGCGACATTTTGAACGTTGACGTAACTGTGATTGTAGATGGCTGGCATGGCGATTCGAGCCGCATGTATTTCGTTGGCGAGCCTTCAATCAAAGCAAAAAGATTGGTGCAAGTCACGCGAGATTGCATGATGCTTGGCATCGATCAAGTTAAGCCTGGCGCGCGTTTAGGCGACATCGGCTACGCCATTCAAACCTACGCTGAAAAAAATGGTTTCTCGGTTGTGCGCGATTATTGCGGTCATGGCATCGGTAAAATTTTTCACGCCGAGCCAAGCGTTTTGCACTACGGAAAAAAAGGAGTTGGATTGGTTTTGGAAGAAGGAATGTTTTTTACCGTCGAACCAATGATCAATGCCGGCAAACACGAAACGATCCTAAGCAGGCACGACGATTGGACAGTGACCACGCGCGACAAATCACTTTCTGCGCAATTTGAACATACGATTGGCGTGACGAAAGACGGGTTCGAGATTTTTACTGAGACGAAGTAGTTATTTATCTAATCCCAGGCCGCCTTTCCCTTTTTCTGCACCGCCACCACCAACTCCATCTTGCCACTGGGTATTGTAACGCTCCATCGACTTCTTGAGCGACCTCAATTGACTTGCCGTAAATGACGACGCAATTTCCTTCCCCTCTCCCCAGGTTCTTTTAGCTGAAAGCTTTCCTTCTTCAGATAAAGAAAAATTTATTCTAAGCTGAGGACATTCAAAAGATTTTTCATTTTCCTTCGTAAAAATCGCCGGCACAAACCTTTCTGCTCTAACGCCCAGATGAGTACTGCGCACTTTAAACTTGTTGTCACTTCCCCATTTTGGGCCACTATCTTTGTTGCTTAAATCATCATGAATCTTACCAACGAAATCGAATAGCTCTTTCAGCGCTAAATTTCTGTCTGTCTCTGTTACTTTTGCCGCTTTCAACACATTATCAACTTCCTGCTTAGCTGAATAAATATCCAGGTAAGATTCAGATTCTGTGCCATCTGCTGTCTTTACTTTCGCTGGTTTATCGGAATGGAATTCCCCGGAAAGTTTTTGTTTCGATGTCGCCGCCGCTCTCGGCTTCAGTTCAAATACACTTTCTGAAACGGCGTAATCAACTACGTGATCTTTTAATGTCTTAAGCTCATTAAAAGCAGTTTCTAACTCCACGGAAAGATCCTTTCTTTGCTTGGTTAGTGCCTCTTTAGTCGAGATTAAATCTTTACTTAATTTCTCGAGTTCTTTTGAGGTTAGATTAGCTGAATCTGGAGCCAGAGAGCAAGTTACCTTACCACTTCCATCTTTGGTTAGAGTCACTTCAGCAGAAGAAGCACCGCCACTGGTAGCTGGAATTTTGTGAGTGCCTTTTGCAGCGCCAAATGCTTCTTTATCAAGATTGGTGAGATGAGCAGCTATTTCGTCAGAGAGTTTAGTTTTGTTTCCGTCAAATTGACTTTTAGCTTCAGTTACTGCAGTTAAAGCCTCGTCAATTGTAATCTTTACAAGAGTGCCACCAGCCTCTAACCGCGTTGCTTTCAAACCATCTACAATAATTTCATTTTCCGCATTAAGAGTAGCGGTAATCGTTTGATTACCGCTAGTGAGAATAAGATCGTAATCAGATGAAGGCAGTTCTTTGGCTTTTTTTTCGATTTTAATAAGAGATGAATCAATTTGGATTGAGTAATCCCCTTTCTCACCAATCACGTCTTTTGCGATCTCAACAAGAGCAACTTCGATTTGAGATTTTGTTATAGCTTCATGGCTTGTAACTTGACTGAGATGGTCATTTTTTGCCTTAGCCTTTGCTACAACGCCTCTAGCAAAAGCGTTAATAGTAGTGGCCGCCTTATTATTCCTCTCCTCATTCGCTTTCAATGCTTTGGCCCCATCGTGAATTTCGGTGATGAAGCCTGAGACAGATTCTAGTTCGTGTAAATTTACCGGAGAAGAATCCTCCTTGGATACACTGACGAATGCATTTGTTGCGGCAGCAACAACAACCTCGTAAATCACTTCATCTCTTGTAAATTTAAGAGTCGTATTGCCTCCACCAGACTCAAGACTATCTACGCCCGACTTTTTTACCTGCTCGGTTACGTCACCAGTTGAAATCTCGGCAAAAACTTTTCCTATTTGTTTGTTTAGCGCCAATTTATGCGCCTCAGCA